>JAFZAI010000023.1 GCA_017557325.1 Bacteroidales bacterium | reverse complement strand
CTGCGCCGAAAGCCGCTACTGTGATAGGGGAAATCGCGGCGGTTTCCGTGGCGGGAACCGAGATCAAGAACTGCCATCATACCGGCACGATCTCCATCTGCGGCGACACCAACTACACCGATGGCGGCGGCAACGTGGCGGATCTCCCGTAGGCTTCTCCGGGCAGGGCTGCTTCTGGCCCTCCTGGTTTGGACTTTACCGGCGGCGGGGCAGGCTTCATCGGGGCCTGCCCCTTCCGACCCGTCGGCCGACCCGGCCGCCGTGGTCCGGTCCGGCCACGCCCGGTTCACCGTTCTCACTCCGCAGCTCGTCCGGATGGAATGGGCTGAGGACGGTGTCTTTGAAGACCGCGCCACGCTCGGCGTCGTCAACCGCCGCCTTCCGGTTCCGCCCTTCCGCGTCAGCCGGGAGGACGGTGTCCTTACCATCCTGACCGACAGCCTGACGCTCCGCTACCGGGGCGACGGCATTTTCTCCCGCGACAACCTCAGTGTATCTTTCCGCCTCAATGGTGCATCGGTTGACTGGCATCCCGGGATGAAGGATAAAGGCAACCTGATGGGCACCGCCCGCACCCTCGACCGCTGTGACGGTACGCCGGAGCATCCCGCGCGGGACTTCGGCAAGGGAGTCATTTCCCGGAACGGGTGGACGGTGGTGGATGAAAGCCGCCGCCATCTGCTCGTCGCGGACGACAGCGACTGGGGTTGCTGGGTTGAGGCACGGGACAGCAGCACGCGCCGCAAGGACCTTTACATCTTCGCATACGGCCACGACTACAAGCGGGCCGTGGCGGACTACATCCGCATCGGCGGGCGGATTCCGCTGCCGCCGAAGTTTGCCTTCGGATACTGGTGGTCCCGCTTCTGGCAGTATTCCGACTGGGAATTCCTCGACCTTGCCAGGACCCTCCGGAGCCTCGGCATTCCAGCCGACGTGATGATCCTGGATATGGACTGGCACGAACGTTACACGCTCCGCAAGGGTAAGGCCGTCCGGGACGAGGCGGGCCAGAAGGTCGGCTGGACCGGCTATACCTGGCAGCACGAACTGTTCCCGTCTCCGGCGGATTTCCTGGAAGACCTGCACGCGCTCGGCTTCAAGTCGGCCCTAAACCTCCATCCGGCCTCAGGAATCACGCCTCTGGAGGATTGCTACGATGATTTTATCCGGGATTACACTTCCCGGACATCTGATTACGACGGCCCGCCCGGATATATCCGCGAGGACGGAAGCAAGGCGCCGTCCTTCTTCCGGGCCGACCAACGGGAATGGGCGGATGCCTGGTTCAACAGCGTCCTTCATCCGATGGAGCGGCAGGGCGTCGATTTCTGGTGGCTTGACTGGCAGCAGTGGAAGGTGAGCAAGTACATCCCCGGCCTCAGCAATACCTTCTGGCTCAATCATCTGTTCTTCAACGACAAGATTCGCACCTCGCGCGGCCTCGGCTCTCGGGCACCCCGCCCGATTATCTACCATCGCTGGGGCGGGCTGGGAAGCCACCGCTACCAGGTCGGTTTCTCGGGGGATATTTACGACGAGTGGACGGCATTGGCCTATATTCCTTATTTTACAGCGACGGCTTCCAACGTGGGATTCGGCTATTGGGGCCACGATATTGGCGGCCTGCGCCAGTGGGTACCCCATCATACCGACCCCGAGCTCTATACGCGCTGGTTCCAGGGAGCCGTATTTACGCCTATCTTCAAGACGCACTGGAACAAGAGTGAGTGGACCGAGAAGCGGATTTGGATGCATCCGGAGCATTTCGCGTATATGAAGGAGGCCATCCGCCTGCGTTACAACCTTTCCCCTTATATTTATAATGCTGCCCGAGAGGCTTACGATACGGGTATTTCGATGTGTCGGCCGATGTATTACGAGCATCCGGAAGAGGAGCTTGCCTATACGATGCGGGAGCAGTATTATTTCGGGGATGACATCCTCGCTGCCACGATCTGCCAGCCGGCCGACACGCTGACGGGCTTGTCGCAGCGGACGGTCTGGTTCCCGGAAGGGGAGCGGTGGTATTCGATGTCTTCGGGAGAGATGCATTCGGGGTCGCTGGATACGCTCCGCTTTACCATCGGCGAGAATGCCTGGTTCGTCCGTGCCGGCGCCATCATCCCGATGGCGGACGAGGATCTAACTTCCCTGCAGGAATCTTCCGACGTGTTGCGACTTTTCATCGCCCCGGGCGACGGGGAGAGCCGTCTCGACTATTATGAGGACGATGGTGTGAGCCAGGCGTATCCGGAGCAATTCGCCCGGACGCTTGTCTCCAAGACCTCCGATGCGCGCAGTGTCCGCGTCGAGGTCGGCAAGCGCCGTGGCTCGTATGCGGGAATGTCCCGCCACCGTACGCTGCAGATGACTTTCGAGGGCGTCCTCCCTCCGGAAAGCGTCCGCGTCAACGGCCGTGAGGCCCCGTATTCCCGGCATCCGAAAGCCGGAGATCTTTGTTGGACCTATGACGGGACTGCACTTGCCTGGATACTCTATTTGCCGTCTATGTCCGCCTCGTCCAAAGTGGTCGTCGAGGCCCGTTACAGCGACGATTCCGCCGCCGGGCGTGACGTCGTCTTTGGCAAGAAGGGCCTGATTCGTCGGATGATGGCCTTCACACCCGAGGTGAAGAAAGTCTACTGCCAGTACGACGATCCGTTCCAAGCGCAGCCCCAGGCCTTCCTAAAGGTCGCCCAGTGCGGCAGCTTCATCACGGAGAATCCTTCCCGCACCCTGGAGTACCTCTGCGACATCGACGTCCCCGCTATGCTCGAATCCATCTCCTCCAACCCCTCCCTGCCGGACTCCTTCAAGCAGAAACTTGCCGCCTTGTCGGCGTTGCGTTAGAATGGTTTGGTGAGCCTGTTGAACCACGGTTGGTGAGCTTGTCGAACCACGTCATTCCGGACTTGATCCGGAATCTATCTCAACAATATATACGACTCGTATGTATTGTTTTTTTATGGATTAAACACTAAATTTGTCGGATAACCGATTAATAAATTCTTACAATATGTTGAAAATCAGTAACCGACCCTATTGCCCTCCAGAGGCCGATCCTGTGCCCGTTCTAATGGAGGGAAGTCTGTGTGACAGCTTCCGCTTGCCCGAAGTGGAGGAAGAAGATCTGGACTGGGATGATTAACCATTAAACACGGACGATTATGAAAACGACAAACTATATTTTCAATCTGCTCTCAGGCGCAGCCCTGCTGCTCAGCGCATTCGCGTGTTCCCGCGAAGAATTGGACGTTCCGTCCGACAAGCCGGTCGCCAAGACCGAATTCCGTCTCGGCATCGCTGATTTCAAAACCAGCCTCGGCGCTTCCGAAAGCGGAAGCCGCAAGGTGTATTGGTCCACGGGGGACCAGGTGAGGATCAACGGCATCGAGTCCGACGCTCTCACCGAGGTCGGCGAGGCGGTCTCCTCCGCTGTGTTTACCTTTGACGAGGCTCCGACGGCGCCCTACAAAGTTATCTATCCGGCAGGTATTTACAAGGACGCCTCCACCGTCACGCTCCCGGCTTACCAGACCTGGAAAGAGGGTACGTTCGACGATGGTATATTCCCGATGGCGGGCTATTCCGCGACGGGACTCGACGCGAATATGGACTACCTTTGCGCGACCATCAAGGTCCCCATCCTTCTGGCTACCGGCGACAATCCGGATACCGACAATATCCGCGTCGTCTCCTTCGAGGGCAGGGCGGATGAACGTATCTCGGGTGATTTCACGATTGACTATACGGCTTCCAACCTCGCGCTCACGCCCGTCGCCAGCCCGACCGATGCGGACAAGAAAGTCTCCGTGGTGGCGCTCAACAAATCCCTTTCTCTGACCGATGCATTGGACGTCTTCATCGTCGTCCCCGCCATGACCTACAGCCAGGGCTTCACCATTACCATCCAGGACGCCCAGGGCCACACGATGACCAAGACCGGCTACACACAGAGCGGAAAAGAGCTCGAAGCCGGCAAGCTTTACAACATGCCGGACGTCCGCTTCGTCCCTTCGGGCACGGCCACCGGCATCGAAATCTGGGATGCGGAAGACCTGATCGAATTTGCCACAAGGTATAACAATAGGGAATACAATGCTCTGGGCAGTGGCCTTATCGCTACCGTGATGGACGATATCACCTTCGATGCTAGCACTTCTTCTGCGTTTAATGCTACGGGTGGTATTGGCTGTAAAGATTCGAAGGGAGATAATTACTTTGAGGGTACATTCAATGGTAATAACAAGACTATTTCCGGATTGGCCGGTACGGTATCGATGTTTAGATATACGGTTTCAAGCGGCACGATCAAGGATCTGACTCTCGACAATAGTTGCTCCTTTACCTTTACACATCCGAATTCGGCGGAACTGTATGTCGGCGCAATGGTCGGCTATCACAGAGGAACGTTGAAGAATGTCACCGTCAATGCGGATGTGGCGCTTGTGGCGGGAAATGTCTCCAATGCTACGGAGGTCGGCGGCCTAGTCGGCCGTGTTGTTATCGGGACGGTTGATGCTTGCACTTATGCGGGCAATTTAACTGTTCCCGCCGGGTTTAGTGTCACCACCCAAAAGACCTATATCGGTGGTTTGGTGGGTAGAATCGCGAATGCGAATGGAGTCGTTAAGGATTCCAACTTCAACGGAACGCTTGAGACTGAGGCCAGGGTTTCCAGCACAAGTTCGTCTGATCCTTACTTGTATGTCGGTGGCATTATTGGTTGTAACTCAGGCGGAACGGTTGAAGGCTGTGTCACGACGGATCACCCCAAGAGTGTCACGATAGCGGATAATAGTTATTCCGGGACAATCATCAATCATACCACGCTTGCATACTTTTTAGTGCAGGGTGGTATAGCGGGATGGAATGCCGGAATGTGCAAGGATTGTACGAATGGCGCTACCGTCCAGAACTTTGTCCTCACGACAGGGGCTAATGGGACGGCGAGTGACAGTAATTCCCGTTACTACAACGTGGGCGGTATCGTTGGTACCAACGCTTCTGCCGGCACTGTTTCCGGTTGTATCAACAACGCCGCGCTTGAATCCCGTTCAACGCCGCGAATTCAGAAAATCGGCGGTGTCGTCGGGTACAATACGGGTACGGTAACATCATCTTCCAATACCTCTGCGGGATCAATCACTCTTCCCACTTCCGGAATTTCTCCGTATAACCTTCGCGTAGGTGAGGTCGGCGGAGTTATCGGAAATAATGCGGGAACTGTCAGTGATGTCAGCAATGCTGGTAATATTATCCTCTCCCGCACAGAAAATACTGCAGGTGTCGAACTTAAGTTCGGCGGTGTGATAGGTCTTACTTCATCCGAAATAGACGGTGGGAGCTCAAAGAATATTTCCAATACCGGAAGTATTCTGGATAAATATAATGGCACCACAGTCACTACTGCGGGCCTCCGCTTCGGTGGCGTTGTCGGCAGTGCAAAGGCTTCTGTGAAGAATGTCACCAATTCCGGTAAAGTTGAATTCCAGCTGAGTTCAGCTAATGTGATGAGCAAACTCTATATGGGCGGCATTGTCGGTGAAGTCAATAGCTCTGCCAATGTGGAGGTCAGCGGTTGCGAGAATTCCGGCGAAGTGTATTTCAATGTGAACGCCAAAGACGCTGCGCATACCGGCAACTATATCGGCGGTATTGTTGGCTTCTTTACAACATCTGCCGCCGTCAATGCAACTATTTCGGGTTGTGACAACAGCGGTTATATCCATAGCCAATGTAATAACGGTACGACCGCCGTAACGGATATTCATCTCGGTGGTATCGCCGGAAAGTTGGACGGCTCATCCGATGTCTCCATATCTTCTTGCAACAACAACTGTTCAACCGGGACTGAAGGCAAGGTACATCTTCTCGTTGGCCCCAATTCTGCCAACAATGTGGGTGGAATCCTGGGCTATTCTGCGACGAACGTGACCATTTCCAATTCTACCAACAATGGCCTTGTGACCTATCAGCTGAATGCGGTTCTGGAAAATGCAACCATAAACGGATGTGTTGGAGGAATTATGGGGACTCTTGCTGCAGACAAGACGGCATCCTTATCCGGGTGCACCAATAACGGAGAGGTCTTTTTTGACAATAATAGTAAAGGTGGTACGAAAGACACCGATGCAGGGAAATATACGGAGACCTATGCTGGAGGAATCTTGGCAAAAGGGGCTGGGATAGTCCTCTCAGGTTGTACCAATTCCGGATATGTCCACGGAGGGAATCCGACTAAGCATAACTCAACGACTTGCTATACGGGTGGTATTGCCGCCTATCTTTCCGGGATATCATCTATTTCAGAATGTACTAATACGGCGTTGGTATACAATGATCATTTCTCAAATACTGTTTCGGCGTCAGTCGCGGCATATTCTGGAGGTATCGCCGGTTATGTGTTAGGCACGGCGGAAGCCTCAATCACTATCTCCGGATGTGAGCATAAAACAACGGATCTTAGCTCCAGACGAGGTTATTTAGG
>JAFZAI010000180.1 GCA_017557325.1 Bacteroidales bacterium | reverse complement strand
GGGTGTTAAAAAAATTGTGGAAAATTTTGGAAATTTGTGGTAGAATGTGGAAAATTTTACGTACCTTTGCATCCAAGCGTGAAAGAAAACTTAAAGAGAAATGGTCAACTTCCTCGGAAAGGCATACAGCAAGGTGGACGACAAGGGACGCATCGTGTTCCCTGCCGTCTTCAAGAAGGCTATGTATGAAGCAGGAGTGACCGATATGCGGCTCCTCGTCAAAAAGGACGTCTATGCCAACTGCCTCGAAGTCTACACCTACGCGGAGTGGGAGAGGCAGAGCGAGGAAATCCGCTCCAAACTCAATCCCTTGAGCAGAGCTCACGCAGACCTCTGGAGAAAATACACGGATGGTTGCGTAGAAGTGACGCCGGACGAAAAGCTCGGCAGGCTCTCCATCCCGAAAAAACTCCTTGAAGAAATAGGTGTCACAAAGGAAGTCGTATTCGCAGGAATGGGATTCAAGATTGAGATTTGGGCGGATGATCAGAGAAAGGCCGCACTGATCTCCAACGACGAATTCGAATCCATCGCGGAAGGGCTCTCAAAATAGCGGAGGGCCGAAAATGTCAGACTACCATACCCCTGTAATGCTCTCAGAGAGCATTTCCTCTCTTGTCTCAAACCCGGACGGAACTTATATCGACGCCACTTTCGGAGGCGGTGGTCATACCGCCGAACTCCTTTCACGCTTAAACGATGGCGGACACGTCATCGCCTTCGATCGTGACGGCGAAGCGCTCGGAAATGCGCCCAGGGATAAACGGCTGACGCTGGTACACAATAATTTCCGGTATATCGAAAACTATTGGGAGGTTTTCCGGAAAGATTCCCGGGACAAACCCGGGAATGACGGAGGAAAGGTCAGCAAGGACGGAGGAAAGGTCGGAAATGACGAGGGGAAGATCGGCAAGGCCAAGGGAGTGGACGGGATCCTTGCGGATCTCGGGGTGTCGAGCCACCAGTTCGACACGGCGGAGAGAGGGTTCTCGTTCCGCTTCGAGGACGCTCCGCTCGATATGCGGATGAACGGCGGCCACGGAAAGACCGCGGCGGACTTCGTCAACAGCTGCACGGCAGAGGAGCTGGAAAAAGTGCTCAGGGTCTACGGAGAGGTGGACGGTGCCGGACGGATGGCCGGCCTGATCATCAAGGCACGTCCCGTCACGACGACGGGCGACCTTGACCGGGCCATCGCCCCGATGCTCCCCAAGAATGCAGAGCACAAGGTGCTGGCAAAGGTCTACCAGGCGCTGAGGATCGAGGTCAACGGCGAGATGCGCTCCCTGGAGAAATTCCTCGAGGGCGCCGAGCGGATCCTCTCCCCCGGCGGAAGGCTGGTCGTCATTACCTACCACAGCCTCGAGGACCGGATGGTCAAACATTTCATCAAGGGATCCTCGCTGAGGAGCGTCGGGAAATTCATCCTGCCTTCCGAAAGCGAGATTGCATCCAACACACGGGCCCGGAGCGCCAAACTCCGCGTCGCGGAAAAACGGGAGGAAGACTGATGGCAAAGATTTCTGCATCCATCAAAAATATCGTCAAGTCCGTCTTCAAGGGGGACATCCTCCTCAGACTGGGGATTGACAAGTACTTTCTGCACATTGTCTACGCTTTCGTACTGATTGTCGCCGCCGTGTGGATCAGCCTGAAGGTGGACACGACCCTCACCCGGGTCGAGAAAAACCGGAAAGTGCTGGAAGAACTCGAGATTTATCACGCCGAAAGGACCGGCGAAATGGTGCAGATGGGTCGTCTCAGCACCGTGGAGAATCATTTGAAGGACCTCGGCTCCGACGTCACCGTCCCGACCGAGCCGGCTGCAACGATTGAAAGGAGATAAGGAAATGGCACCGAGGAAATCGCCCGTCAAGGACCGCACGGACAAGGGGAAAGACAGAGTCAGCGTGACGATGACCGTCATCAACACACTGGCCCTGGTACTTACCGTCGTGATCTTTGTCAAGATGGCCATTATCCAGACTACCTTTAAGGTCGATCCGGCCATCGTCAAGTATTTCAAGGCGATGGATCAGGAGCAGACCGAGAATCCCAGCCGTGGCAACATCCTCGACTGCAACGGCAATTACCTCGCCATCACCACGCCGATGTATCAGGTCTATATGGACTGCACGATCCGGAAGAAGGAATTCGAGGAAATGAAAGACAAGAAAGCCGGAGCGGAAAAAGAAGCCCAGTGGAAGGAAAAGGCCCGTGCTCTCGCAAAGGGACTCTCGGAAATCTACGGCGACAAGACCGCTGACGGCTATTACCAGTATATCCTCAACGGCCGTGAAAAGGGCCGGATGCACGCCATCATCGGCCGCCAGATCGACCGGAAGACCCTCAGCCGGGTCCGTGAACTGCCCTTGTTCAACGAAGGGAAGTTCAAGGGCGGTATCATCGTCGAGACCCATTACCTGCGTCAGTATCCCTACGGCGCCCTCGCCTATCGCGTGATCGGCTACGTAAAGGACAATTCCAAGGCGGGGAAGAACAGCCACATCGGCATCGAGGGCAAATACGACCACATCCTCCACGGCCAGGAAGGCCGGACCTGGATGAAAGTAACGGACAAGAAACAAACCATCCGCAACCTGGACAGTCTCTATGTGCCCGCGAAAGACGGGGCCGACGTCCGGACCACCCTCGACATCGACCTGCAGGACATCGTCGACCGCGCCCTGCGGAGACAGATTACCGAGAACGATCTCATCGAAGGGGCCCTCGCCATCCTGATGGACACAAAGACCGGCGCCATCCGTTCGATGGTCAACCTCCAGCGGGATACGGCCAAGGGCAGCCCGCTCCGCGAGCAGTACAACCTCGCCATCAGCCAGGTGGGCGAGCAGGGCTCCGTCTTCAAGACGGTCGCCCTGATGTCGCTCATCGAAGACGGCTATGTCACCTCCCTCGATCAGGAAATCCCCTCCCGGGGCGGTGTGTTCGGCAAATTCGAACCCGACAAGCACGTCCGCGAATACGAGGCTGAGACCGGCAAAAAGACCATTCCTGTCCGCCAAGGCCTGAAGGTTTCCTCCAACTATGTCTTTATGACTCTGGTGACGGAGGCCTACGGCAGCAATCCCCAGAAATTCTACGACCGTATCTTCTCCTACCGCTTCGCCGACCAGTTCGACTTCGATATCGACGGTCTGGGCAAGCCCTCGCTCTATACGCCGGACAAAGCCGGCTGGAGCAAGCTCACGCTTGCAACGGCCTCCTACGGCTACTCGCTGGCCGTGACGCCGCTGCACGTCGCGATGTTCTACAACGCCATCGCCAACGGCGGCACGATGATGAAGCCGTATCTGGTGGAAGACATCGAGAAGGATGGCGTCATCCTCGAGAAGAGGAAGCCTGTCGTTCTCAACTCCATCTGCTCTGCGAGCACAGCCGCTATGTTGACGGAAGGACTGAAGGAAGTGACCCGCAAAGGCGGCACCGCGCCCGTCCTGGAGAAGGCCAAGCTCACCGTTGCCGGCAAGACCGGTACCGCGCAGGTAGCCCTGAGTGCAGCTGAGCACCCTGTGAAGGGGGATGCCTACCACGACGAGCAGGGACGGTGGAAGAATAAGGGAACCTTCGTCGGATTCTTCCCGGCGGACGACCCCCGCTACACCATCTTGATCAGCGTCTATTCCAAGCTCTCCAAGACGAGCGCGTACGGCGGAACGGCGCCGGCCAAGGCGGTCCTTGAAATCGTAGACAACATTTATTCGATGGATGTCAACAACGGGACCAGGCTTTCCCGCAGCGGGAATATTCCCGACGCGGATCCGGTCTACACCGAAGAGAAAACCGGAGGTTACGTGCCCGACTTGAAGGGGCAGGGGCTGAAAGACGCTGTCTATATCGCCGAAAACAACGCTTACAAATGCACCTACGAGGGGAAAGGACACGTGGTTTCCCAGTCCCCCGCCGCAGGGAAGAAACTGGATAAGGGAGAAGTAATCCATATCGTACTCAAGTGATGAAACTGGAAAAGATCATAGCGCAGGCGGGCGTCCTGGACGTTCAGGGAAGCACCTCGGTGGAGATTGCCGGCATCGCCGACGACTCTCGCAAGGTTGTTCCCGGCGGGTTGTTCGTCGCCGTGAAAGGATTTGCCGGAGACGGGCACGCCTATATTCCGCAGGCCCTGGTTAAGGGCGCGAAAGCCATTGCTTACGAAGAGGCGGCAGCACTGGAAGGAATTGACACAAAAGGAATTACCCTTGTAAAAGTGGAAAATTCCCGCCACGCGGTGGCGATGATGGCAGACGCCTTCTACGGTCACCCCTCCGACGAGCTCACCCTTGTCGGCATCACCGGCACCAACGGCAAGACGACCACCGTCACCCTGCTGTACAAGCTGTTTATGGGCCTCGGCTACAACTGCGGCCTCCTTTCCACCATCGCCAACTACGTCGGATCGCAGCGCAGCGAGACAGCCAACACCACGGCCGACCCGATCACCATCAACGCCCTGCTCCGGGAAATGTGCAACGCGGGCTGCCAGTACTGCTTTATGGAAGTCAGTTCGATCGGCGTGGAGCAGGAGCGGGTCAGCGGCCTTCATTTCAAGGCGGCAATCTTCTCCAACCTCACCCACGATCATCTCGATTACCACAAGACTTTCGCGGAATATCTCCGTTGCAAGAAACTATTCTTCGACAACCTCACCCCAGATGCCTTCGCCATCATCAACATTGACGACAAGAACGGCCGGGTGATGGTGCAGAATACTTCTGCCAAGGTCATCACCTATTCCCTCCGCACCACGGCGGACCATACCGCCCGCATTATGGAGGAAAGTTTCGAGGGAATGATGCTCCGCATCGACGGGAAGGAAACTTGGACGCGGCTCATCGGCCGGCACAATGCCTACAACCTCCTCGCCATCTACGCGACGGCCATCGCCGTGGGCGCTACTCCGGAAGAGGCGCTGATCGCCATCAGCAACCTGTCCAGCGTGGACGGTCGTCTCGACACGCTCCGCGGTCCGAAAGACCTCAGCGTCGTCATCGACTACGCCCATACGCCTGATGCGATGGAGAACGTGCTCTCCACCCTACGCGCCATCGCCCCGGAGCGCGAACTGGTCTGCCTGTTCGGCTGCGGCGGCGACCGGGACAAGACCAAGCGGCCCGAAATGGCCCAGGTCGCCGAGAAAATGGCCGACCGGATCGTCGTCACCTCCGACAACAGCCGCACCGAGCGCACCGCGGACATCATCAGCGACATCCGCACCGGTCTAAGCCCGAAGGGCCTCGCAAAGAGCCTCTTCATCGAGGACCGCAAGGAAGCCATCCGCACCGCCATTCTCACTGCGCCGGAGCACGCGACCATTCTCCTCGCTGGCAAAGGGCACGAGACCTACCAGATCATCGGCACCGAGAAGCGCCATTTTGACGAGAAAGAAATTGTAAATGAAGTGTTTCAACAGATAACCTTTTAGATATGCTATACCACCTTTTTAATTATCTCGCTTCCCGCGGCGTGGATTTCCCGGGTATGAACCTGATGCACTATCTGTCATTCAGGGCCATTCTCGCGAGCATTTTCGCAGTCACCTTCGCGCTGATCTTCGGGAATTGGTTTGTGAAGAAGCTCAGAGGCCGGAAAGACGTGCTGGAAGGAGAGCGGGAGGAAGACGCGCAGACAGCGGGGCAGAACCAGAAGAAGAATACGCCGGGCTTCGGCGGGGTTATCATCATCCTTGGCATCCTGTTCGGTGTGCTGATGTTCGCCGACCTGACCAATATCTACATCCTGCTGCTGATCTTCAGCCTGCTCTGGTGCGGGGCCCTGGGATTTGCAGACGATTATATCAAAGCCATCAAGAAGAACAAGAAAGGGATACCGGGTAAGGTAAAGCTGCTCTGCCAGATCATCCTCGGTTTCGTGATCGGCCTGACCGTGTGGATGAGCCCCAATATCGTGGTCCGGGAAAAGGTGGAAGATCCCACCCGGACGGAGGAAGAGATCGTTACCTCGGGCCGTTACGCCAAGGAGGATGTGGTCAAATCCACCAAGACCACCATTCCGTTCGTGAAGACCCACGAATTCGATTACAAATGGCTCTCCCCCTTCAAAGGCGCGATGGGCTGGTATACAAAATGGGCGATCTACGTGCTGGTGATCATCTTCATCATCACGGCGTGCTCCAACGGCGTCAACCTGACGGACGGCCTGGACGGCCTCGCCTCGGGGACTTCGGCCATCGTCGGCGTCGTCATCGGTATCCTGGCCTGGCTGTCGGGCAACCTCATCGATTCGGAATACCTCAACATTATGTACCTGCCGGGCACCGGTGAAATCGCCGTCTTTATGGCAGCGATGGTAGGCGCCCTGCTGGGTTTCCTGTGGTACAACAGCTATCCGGCCGCCATCTTCATGGGGGATACCGGATCGCTTGCCCTCGGCGGCGTGATCGGCGTGAGCGCGGTCCTTCTCCGGAAGGAACTGCTCCTGCCCCTGCTGTGCGGCATTTTCTTCATGGAGAGCCTCTCCGTCATCCTGCAGACCACCTTCTTCAAGATTTACAAACGCCGCCACGGCGGCGCGGAAGGCAGGATCTGGAGCCGCACCCCCCTGCATCACCATTTCCAGGCGAACAAAATTCCCGGAGGATACATCCGGCATCCCAAGCCGAACCCGCCGCACCACGAGGCGAAGGTCACCCTCCGCTTCTGGATCGTCGGCATCCTCCTGGCGGTATCCACACTCGCCCTTTTGAAACTACGTTAAATCATCGTCATTCAAAGCAACCTCATCGTCATTCCGGGCTTGACCCGGAATCTAAAACAAAAAAAGAAAAATACAGTATATGTCCAGAATCGTAGTACTCGGCGGAGCAGAAAGCGGCGTAGGAGCCGCCGTGCTGGCAAAGACAAAAGGATTTGACGTCTTTCTCTCGGACAAGGGAGAGATCAAGCAGGCGTACGCGGAGACCCTCCGCAAATGGGATATCCCCTTCGAGCAGGGGCAGCACACGGAGGAACTGATCCTCAGTGCGGACGAAGTCATCAAGAGCCCCGGCATTCCCGCCGCGGCCCCAATGGTGAAGAAACTCCGCGACCAGGGAACGCACATCATCTCCGAGATCGAATTCGCCGGTCGCTACGACACGGCGAAGAAAATCTGCGTCACGGGATCGAATGGCAAGACCACGACCACCTCGCTCATTTACTACTTGCTCCAGAACGCAGGACTCAACGTGGGCCTCGGCGGCAACATCGGCAAGAGCTACGCCTACCAGGTCGCGACCGAACATTTCGACTATTATGTCCTGGAGATCAGCAGTTTCCAGCTCGATGACGTGTACGATTTCAAACCCGACATCGCCATCATCACCAACATCACGCCCGACCATCTCGACCGCTACGACCACAAGATGGAGAACTATGTCGCCGCGAAGTTCAAGATCACGAAGAACCTCGCCCCGGACGACTGCTTCATCTTCGACAGCGACGACGAGATCACGATCCGTCATCTGGACAACATCATTCTCCGCTGCAAAATGCTCCCCTTCACCCAGGAGAAAGAGGTGGAGCAGGGCGCCTTCCTCCGCGACGACAAGATCGT
>JAFZAI010000179.1 GCA_017557325.1 Bacteroidales bacterium | reverse complement strand
GTCCGGCTTCCCGACGAAGTCAAGGACGGCAAGACCTATGTGGACGGGGTCGCCGCCCTCCGCTGGCAGCACAAGGGTGAGCGCAACAACACCCTCAACTATATTGACGCCAACCTCAACCCCGTCCTGACGGAGTTCGCCGATGGCTGGAAGGGCTTCGGCGACCTGCAGCCCCGGGCACTCCGGGAAGGGATGCGGGCCGTGTACGACCCCGAAGCCAAACTGTGGGGATACGCCGACGCCACGGGAACGAAGGTGCTGGCGGCGACTTTCAAGAAGGCCGGCGATTTCGGCGACGGCGTCGCCTTTGTCTCGACCGACGGGAAGAAATGGGGGCTCATCGACAAGAACGGGAAGGCAGTACTCGACGAGACACTCGACTTGGGATGGTCCGATCCGCTCCCCTTCTCCTCTGGCTGGGCCTGGATTTCCGGCAAGCAGGCCTTCATTGACAAGAAAGGCAATTATTCCCGCGAACTCGGCACGGCCAGCCCTTTCTTTGACGGCTACGCCTTCACCCGCAACAGCGACTATCACTTCGTTTCCATCGACACACGCTTCAACGAGCAGAAAGTCTTTGACTCGATGAATGCGCTCCCGGAATTCTCCTGCCCCCTCGCCATCGCCAAATTCGACGGCGGCAAGACGGCCCTGATCAATTCCAAAGGCGAAACGCTGATGCTCCCGGGCCAGTTCCAGACCCTGCTGGGGACCGATGGTACCTACGTTTGGCTGGCGATTGACAAAGATGAATACGGCGGTTACAATCACCCTTCGATGGCCGTCGCCACCCTTTCCGGCGAGATTCTCTACCTGTTCGACTGCGCCGAGACCGGACTCTTCAAGAACGGCCAGCTCAAAAACGCACCCGATCCTTACCGGCCTATCCCCTGGCCGGAACCGGGACAAGATCCGAATATCGACAAGCCCAAGCCTCCGCAGCCGATACCGCCGGTTGATCCCCGTACCGGGAAGAAAAAAACGCCCCTGGTGAAACCCACGGAGAAGTTCGGACAAGTGCTGGATCCTGAGAGAGTCATCGTGACGGTTGTCGCGGATCCCCCGCAGGGCGGGCGGATTGCCGGCGGCGGCACCTTCGAGATCGGGGCCAAAGTTCCCGTCGGGGCGCTCCCCGCTGACGGATGGGCCTTCGGCGGATTCGCCTGCAGCGACAAGGCGTACGAGAAGACGCTCAATTCCTCCGGCGCCGACCGCTGGACCTTCACGGCCACCCACGGCGGCAAAGTCACGGTAACGGCCACTTTCTATGAGCAGGGTGCCATTACGGAAAAACACCTTGGATCCGCCTACGTCGGGCACGCCACCCCAAAATTCACCGATACCGACATCCGCGACGGCTGGGCAGAGGATATGGCGTTCGACATTGTCCTCGACACCGACGACAAGGGCCTTCTCGCCTTCAAGTTCGACCCGGCCAAACGTTTCAAGGGCAACCTCATCACCTTCACCGGCAGCAAAGACCGTAGCAAAGACATCACGATGGAGGATATGTATGCCATCTTCTGGACACCGTATAAGATTGAAGGATTCGGTGAAGTCGGCGGCCAGAAGTATATGTATCTCCACGGCGGCCTCTATCTGAGTGGCAATATGCCGCTGGAGTTGAGGGCGATTATCTCTATGTTCCACAAATCCAAGGATCCGCAGAACAGCAAAACCGACGATGAGGGTTCCTACAGCCTCCAGTGCCGGATGTACGACTACCGGATCGGCTACGAGGAATTACCCGACGGGACCATCCGCCTGGGCCGGATGCAGGTCTGCTATCCCGGCGTCGGCTGGATCTTCACCGACGAGGACGACAAGATGAAGTGGAAATTCACCTCCTACCTGATAGCGATGACATTGGAGCGGGACGAGCGTTATATGCCGAGTCATCTCGTCGAAGGAACAATCTTGCACAAGCAGACGGGCTCCGTCAGCATCCCGCTCTACCCCGACCGTTCCTGGTTCAGCGACGACGCCCATCACAAAGCCTGCAAAGACAGGCTGGACGCCTGGTACAACGGGACAATTACGCCCGATGAGCCGAAGGGCTGGACCTCCCTGGACGAAGCCTGTCGCCAGATGAAAGCCCACGTCGACGCTTGGAGTCTGAAGTGGTTATAACCAGGCCACTATCCCGGCGATATCCGAAACCGGGAATCGGCGCTGCTCGCCGGATGCGAGGTTCTTGATGTTGACTTCACGGGCGGCGATTTCCTCACTGCCGTTGATGGAGAGGAAGGGAATGGCGCGACGCTCGGCGTATTCGAATTGCTTGCGGAGTTTGGCGCTGTCGGGATAGATCTCGACGGCGATGCCTTCGCGGCGAAGGGCCGCGGCGACCGGGAGGACGTAGCGAAGCCCTTCCGCATCCATATTGGCGAAGAGAATCTGCGTGGAGGAGGCCAGCGAAGCCGGGAATTTTTCCAGACCGGTGAGGACATCATAGATGCGGTCGGCGCCGAAGGAAATACCGACGCCCGACATTCCCGGGAGGCCGAAGATGCCGGTCAGGTTGTCGTAACGTCCTCCGCCACAGATGCTTCCAATGGCGTAGTCCTGGGCCTTTACTTCAAAGATGGCCCCCGTATAATAGTTAAGTCCGCGCGCGAGCGAGAGATCGAGTTCAACCGGGACGCCGACGCCCGCCGCAGCGATCAGCGCAAACAGTTCTTCAAGTTCCGCAACGCCCAGCAACCCCTCTTCAGACTTACCCTCGAACAGACCGCGCAGGAATGCAATCTTCTCCGCCGTCAGACCCTGCATTTCCAGCACGGGCTCCAGGACGGCGATAGCTTCAGCCGTCAGACCCCTTTCCAGCAGTTCCGCCTTCACGGCATCCAGCCCGATCTTCTCCATCTTGTCGATGGCGACCGTAATGTCGACCACCTTTTCGGGGAAGCCGCAGATCTCGGCGAGGCCGGTAAGGACCTTCCGGTTGTTGATCTTCAGGAGCACCCGTACATCCAGTTTGGCGAATACCTGCTCCACCATCTGCACCAGTTCCAGCTCATTCAGCAGGGATTTGGAACCGATTACGTCCACGTCGCACTGGTAGAATTCGCGGTAGCGGCCCTTCTGGGGACGGTCTGCCCGCCAGACCGGCTGAATCTGGAAGCGTTTGAAAGGGAAACTGATCTCGCTCTGGTGCTGCACCACAAAACGCGCGAACGGCACGGTGAGGTCGTAGCGCAGCCCCTTCTCCGCCACCTGTGGGGTCAGCGGTTTCTGGAAATCGACGTCCGCGAAGGCGTCGCCCGAATTGAGGATCCGGTACAGGAGTTTGTCGCCCTCGTCGCCATATTTGCCGAGCAGCGTGGAGAGGTTCTCCATCGCCGGGGTCTCGATCTGCTGGTAGCCGAAGGTGCGGAACACGCCGCGAATCGCCTCGAAAATATAATTGCGCCGGGCCATTTCGGCCTGGGAGAAGTCACGGGTCCCTTTCGGGATGCTGGGTTTCTGCGCCATTTCTGAAAAATTTTTACAAATATAACGAATTATTGCTAATTTTGTGAGATTGAAAATTTAACAACACATTCCTAATAATGAAAGATTTCTTCAAAACCGTACTCGCCGTCATCGTCGGCTTCCTGATCCTCAACATCATTACATCCCTTCTCTTTATGATGATGTTCGGTGCCATGATGGCCCTGGGCAGCAGCAAGACCGTCCTTCCCCGCGAAGGCGTGCTGGATCTGGACATGAGCAAATTCATCCTCTCGGAGCAGACCAAGACCGACAACATCGATCTTTCCTCCCTGCAATCTCTCTCCACCGAAATGACCCCGGCCCTCGGTATCCTGGACGCGGCCAAAGCCCTGGAGATTGCCGCTGAGGATCCCGGCATCAAATATGTCCTCCTCCGCGCCGACCAGATGAGCGCCGGCCTGGCCGGACTCGAGGAATTCCGCAAGAGCCTTGTCGCATTCCGCGAGAGCGGCAAACCGATTGTCGCCTATACCAACAGCCTTTCCGCCGCCAGTCTATACCTGGCATCCGCGGCCGACAAGATCTATATGAACTCCGACTGCGGCTCGGGAGGTATGCTCCTCGGTATCAGCGGCCGTATGATGTTCCTCAAGGACCTGCTCGACAAATTCGGCGTCAACGTCCAGCTCATCCGCCACGGCAAATACAAATCCGCCGGTGAAATGTTTATCCGCAACTCCGCCAGCGAGGCCAATATGGAGCAGAATCAGGTGATGATCAACTCCATCTGGAGCAGCTACGCCTCTGAAATGGCCGCCGCCCGGGGGATGGACGCCGACAAACTCAACGCCCTCATCGACGACCTCACCCTCGTCCTGCCGAAAGACTTCTTGGAGGCCGGTATCGTGGATGAACTCCTCAACCGCCAGCAGCTCATCGACAAACTCTGCGAACTGGCCGGGATCTCCGATGAGAAAGACCTTCACCTGGTCCCGATGATGGATTATGTCGATGCCAAGATTGTCCCGGCCCTCCCGACCGGAAAGAACCTTGTCGCCGTCATCTACGCCGAGGGCGACATCGTCGATGGCAACGAGAACAAAGGCATTGCCGGCGACCGCTTCGCCCGCATCATCGCCAAGGTCCGCAAGGACAAGAACGTCAAGGCCGTCGTCCTTAGGGTCAACTCCCCCGGCGGCAGCGTCCTCGCCTCCGCCAAAATCAAGGACGAACTCGATCTCCTCAAGGCCGAGAAGCCGCTGGTCGCCTCCTACGGTGACTACGCCGCTTCCGGCGGATACTGGATCTCCAACGGCTGCGAAAAGATTTACACCGACGCCACGACCCTTACCGGCTCCATCGGCGTCTTCGCGATGATTCCCGACCTGAGCAAGACCCTCAAGGATGTTGCCCACGTCAACATCACGCCCGTCAAATCCAACAAGCACAGCGATATGCTGTCGCTGATGCGTCCGTTCGACGCCGAGGAAACGGCCTTTATGCAGGCCGGCATCGAGGATGTTTACACCAACTTCGTCGGCATCGTCTCCGAAGGCCGCAGCCTGACCACGGAGCACGTGGACTCCATCGCCCAGGGTCGCGTCTGGACAGGCGCCGACGCCCTCGGCATCGGCCTCGTGGACGAGATCGGCACGCTGCAGGATGCCATCGGCTATGCCGCCTCCCTCGCCGGCTATGAGGCCTCCTCCGAGTACAAGGTCGTCGGCTACCCGAGACCGCTCACGATGATGGAGCAAATGATGGAAAGCATTAGCGGCAAAAAAGATGACGGCCTCACCGCCGCCCTCAAGGGCACGGCCTTCGAAGGCATCGCCTCCGCGATCCAGGAGCTAAAGGCCAACGAGCCCGCTAAGGCTTACGCCCTGATGCCGTATAGCATCGAGATCGTCAAATAAACTTCTGACGTCTGTAGAATGTAACAGGTCCTCCGTGCGAGCGGAGGACCTGTTACGTTTTAGTGTCTTTTCGTTACTAGTCCTCCATCACGACGGAGGACCTGTTACACTTATGCTTTTATGGAAATCCGAAGAATGCGGCTTGTAGAAGAGGTAACGCGGAAGGCGGTGTCGGGACGGATGCCGACGAGGGCCGCGATGCGGTCGCAGGTCGGGCTGCCCGGTTCGGGAGTGTCCGGCGCAGACGTGTCCGGGGCAGAGACAGCCACGCCGCGCTTCTCCCAGCCTGGCTTGAGGAGGGCGACCGCCCGCTCTTTCACGGCGGGATCGGCGCCCGAAAGCAGGTCGCTGACCTTCTTCCGGCCACGCATCCCGAGCGGGATCAGATAGTCCCCCGGGCGAACGGGACGGGCGACAAACGGGAACGGCAGGGCTGCGGCATCGAGGAGAGTCTCCCCCGGCGCCGTCTTGAAAGAAGAGAATTCCGCCGGAGCGTGAAGCGATACCTCCAGAGACACGAGGCCCACCCGGTAAAGGCCCGGAGCCCGGACAATGGCAAAGTCCTCTGCCGCTGAAATCCCGGCCAAAGGTCCCTGCGACAAGGGTCTGACTTGCATACGTCCGGAAGAGAATACAATCTCGCGATCCCCCTCCACGACCTTCCGGCCACTCCGGGTAGCACTGTCGTGCAGGACGGATTTCACCTTTTCAATCGTATAGGAGGCAAATCCTTCCTCCTCCAACAGCCGGTACAGCACATAGTCGGGATGCTCCAGAGACAGCAGCGCCGCCAGATCGACGGAAACGCCGTCCCAGACTGCATCCCGGTGCGCCTGATAATATTCCTCGGCGATGGCCTCCACTTCTCCGAGATGCTCCCGGCCCCGTTCCAGGGCTCCGAGTATCGACGGGTTGATCTCCCGGAGTACCGGAAAGACCTGATTGCGGAGTTTGTTGCGTTTGTAATCGCTTTCAGCGTTAGTGCGATCCTCGCGGTACGGGACGCCGTGCGCCGCGACGAAAGCGGCAATTTCTGCCCGGGACAGCCCCAGGATGGGCCGTAGCAGCGGAATGTCCGCGTACTCCGGCACAGGGAGCCGCCCCTCCGGACGCATTCCGAGCAATCCCTTCACGCCACTCCCCCGCACCAGATTCAGCAGCATCGTTTCAGCATTGTCATCGGCATTGTGAGCCACCGCAACGGCCTCATAGCCGAACTCCCGGCAAAGTTCTCCGAACCAGCGGTACCGGAGTTCCCGGGCCGCCATCTCGATGCTGACTCCACGCGAGGCCGCGTACGATGTCGTATCGAATCGCTTCACGTGGCAGGATATCCCATACCGGGCAGCCCATTCCCGTACCAGCGCCTCGTCGGCGTCGCTGTCCGCCCCGCGAAGGCCGAAGTTGCAATGCGCAATGGCAAAAGGCCCGCCATTGAGACGGACCTTTTCTGCCATACACATCGAATCGATGCCTCCGCTGACGGCCAGAAGCAGCATTACTTCTTGGAAGCGAAGGTGTAGGTAAAGCCGAGCTCGAGGAACGACTTGATCTGGATGCCCTTGCTGTCGGGGATGCCGTCCTTGTTCTTCTCTCCCTTCGCATACTTCTCGCCGGTCTCATCCAGCTTGGCGTCCCGCACGAGCACGAGCGGGTCATAGATGAAGTTGGCGGAAAGCGAAAGGGCGAAGTACTTGGCCATCTTCCAGAAGATCTTGTGGTCCCAGTTGATACGGGGCTCGATCTTGGGGGTCAGGTAGTTGTAGAAAATGGCGAGCTGCGTGCTATAGGAGAAATTGTCATTGACTTCCCACTTGGCGTCGAGTTTGAGCTGGGCACCAAACTCAGGACGGACCGGCATGAAATCGCCGTAAGCCTTATCCGTAAATGCTGCTTTGCGCTCAGCATCCGTAGCCCTACCCTTAGGAGTATCCGTACGGTAAGAACTGCTCCTGCGGAGATCCATACCGTAAATGTAGCGAAGATCGTCATCCATCACCACAACGACGCCTCCGGTAATCGGGGCGAAGTTCAGCGAGAACCACGGTTTCGGGGTCCACAGGAGACCGAGACCGAGATTCATATAGAGCGGAGAGAGGAAACCGGACTTCAGGACACGGGCATCCCTCCAGTCCTGTCTGGTAGGCTCTCCCTCCAAACCCGTCGGGGTCGGATAGTCATAGTTGTTGTGGAACTGCGTGCGCAGATCGAAGAACGCCGACCAGCTCAGGTGCGGGGCCGGAGTCTCAAGACCCCATTTGGATTCGAAGTAAATCCGGTCCTTGTGTTTCTGGAGAATCGGCTTGTCGGCCGACCACATCGCACCGTAATCAAGTTGGAGGCGGTTGTTCCAGATCATCTTGTCCTTGGCGTAGTTGAAACTATAGTCAACGCCGGCCGCGAGGGTGACGTTGTTGAAACCGCCGGCAGACCACTGATACAGGGCTGTCAGGCCAAGGTTGATGTTGTGCTGGAGATTGATGGTCCAGTACTGGGGCTTCGGCTCGGGTTTCACTTCCTCGGGAGCGGCCTCGGCAGCCGCGGCAGCCTCGGCGGCCACGGCCTGCACGTCCGTATTCACGGCCTGCACCTCGGCGGCCACAGCCTCGGGATTCTTCACCTCAGGATCCTGGGCAAATGCGACGAAAGAAAGCGCCGCAAGGGTAAGGGTAAATGCAATCTTTTT
>JAFZAI010000178.1 GCA_017557325.1 Bacteroidales bacterium | reverse complement strand
GCATGAGCTGGAAGGACGCCATCGGCTATTGGATCGGCCAGATCGTCGGCGGTATCATCGCCGGTGCGCTGCTGCTTGCCCTCACCAAGGTGGTTGCGGCTCCGGATCTCACCGGCGGCCTCGGCACCAACGGCGTAGCCAATGCCGGAGGCGTCTGCGGTGCTCTCCTCGTCGAGTTCATCGCGACCTTCCTCTTCGTGCTGGTAGTTCTTGGAACGACGGACGAGAAACTCGGTGCCGGCAAGCCTGCCGGTCTGGCCATCGGCCTTACCCTGATTCTCATCCACCTCGTGTGCATCAACCTCACGGGTACTTCCGTCAACCCGGCCCGCTCCATCGGCCCTGCTCTCTTCGCAGGCGGAGAAGCGCTGAAGAATGTCTGGGTGTTCATCGTGGCCCCGCTTGCCGGCGGTGCGCTGAGCGCCCTGGTATGGAAGTGCCTTGCCGGCTGCTGCAAGAAGTGCGAGAAATAAGCTTCCGACCCGTTCAATGGCAAACCGGCCCCCGAAAGGAGGCCGGTTTTTTTATTTCTTGCTCAAAGCGAAATTGAGATTGGAGAGGTAGTACCCGTGCTCTGAGAGGGAGAAACTGTTTGCGTGAACGGTGATTGCCATCTGAGAAGATTCTTTGTAGGTGTCGCTCTCGTCGACGCATTGCAAGACGTGAGACAGGTTGTACGCCGGGGTATTGAAGCGTTTGCGAATGAGGTAGCACCCATCCTCGCCCGTCGTTGTCGTGGCGGTCTTCTGATTATTCGGATTGGAGGGAACGATGCTGAGAAGTGTGACGGTAATCCCGGGGAGGGGATTGGAATTCTCCTGATCGACGACACAGCCGGATACAATCAAGGTATATTCATCCGTGGAATCGTTGACGTCGGAAGGACCGGCCTCCATTTTACACCCTGCAGCCGGAAGGATAATCGCCAGAGTGGCGAGGATTCGAATCAATCGTTTCATACTCATTCTCTTTACCCGGTCAGGCTATCGTACAACTGCAAATATAACGAATTTTTGCATATTCCCCACAAAATCGCTAATTTTGTTCGATGTATTACAAACGAAAAATTTGTTGTATCAGTGGATAAAACCGTGGCCGCCCGTGGCCTCGTGAACGGGAGGGGCCCACAAGACGAATGTCGCAGTGGGAGGGATGGAGGTGCGAAGCACCGGAAGTTTTAGGAACTGATACAACAAATTTTTAAGGCAAGGAAATAATATGTTTGAAAATTTATCAGAAAGACTGGAGAGATCCTTCAAGATATTGAAGGGTGAGGGGAAGATTACAGAGATTAATGTTTCGGAGACTGTCAAGGATATTCGGAAGGCGCTCCTGGACGCTGATGTCAGCTTCAAGGTTGCGAAGGAGTTCTGCAATACCGTCAAGGAAAAAGCCATCGGCGCTAACGTGCTCACCGCGGTGAAGCCGCAGCAGATGATGGTCAAGATTGTCCACGACGAACTCGTCTCGTTTATGGGCGATCAGAGCACCGACATCAACATCAAGGGCAATCCGGCCGTCTTGCTGGTAGACGGTCTGAACGGTTCCGGTAAGACAACATTCTCTGGCAAACTTGCTCTCCATATCAAGAGCAAACGGGGAATGAAGGTCCTCTTGGCTGCCTGCGATACCTTCCGTCCGGCGGCCATCGAGCAGTTGAAAGTGCTCGGAGAGCAGATCGGCGTGCCCGTCTATTCGGAAGACGGCGTGAAAGATCCCGTTCAGATCGCGAAGAACGCCATCGCCAAGGCACGCGCCGCGGGCGTATCCGTCGTGATCGTCGATACCGCCGGCCGCCTGGCCGTGGACGACGAACTGATGGACGAGATTTCCACCCTCCATCAGGCCGTGAAGCCCACGGAGACCCTCTTCGTGGTGGATGCAATGACCGGCCAGGATGCCGTGGAGACTGCCCGGATCTTCAACGACCGGCTCGATTTCGACGGTGTCGTACTTACCAAGATGGACGGCGACACCCGTGGCGGTGCGGCCCTCTCCATCAAGTATGTGGTCGGCAAGCCGATCAAATTCGTCTCCACCGGCGAGAAGATGGAGGCGATCGACGTCTTCCATCCCGACCGTGTCGCCGACCGGATCCTCGGAATGGGCGACGTGGTTTCCCTCGTCGAGAAGGCGCAGGAGCAGTTCGACGAGAAGCAGGCCCGGGAACTCCGCAAGAAACTCTCCCGCGACCAGTTCACCCTGTGGGATTTCTACAACCAGATCCAGCAGGTCAAGAAGATGGGCAACATCAAGGATCTCGCCTCAATGATCCCGGGTGTCGGCAAAGCCCTGAAGGATGTCGACATCGACAACGACAAAGCCTTCAAGGCCACCGAGGCCATCATTCTCTCGATGACCCCCGAGGAGCGGGAGCATCCCGACATCATCAACGGCAGCCGCCGCAAACGCATCGCCGACGGCAGCGGCACCTCCCTTCCCGAGGTCAACCGCCTTCTCAAGCAGTTCGAAGGCACCCGTAAGGTAATGAAGGGGGCCGTGACCGGCAATCTGATGCAGCAAATGCGAGGGATGAGAAGGAGATGAGAGGGCTTGTACTGACGCTTGTGGCGCTGGTCGCCGTGTTGCCGCTCTGGGCGCAGGATTCCCTCGCCGTGGAGGGGAAGATTCCGGAACAAGTCCGGAATGACGGTGAGGTTGTCCGGAGTGACTCTTTGTCATCCCGACCGAGTGGCAGAGCCACGAGGGAGAGGATCTCCGTCCTTTTCGACTACAACGCTCACTTCGACTGGTTCTTCGTCAACAACGAGTATTCGGCCTCCCAGCAAGCCTACGGGCCGTCGCGGACGATGACCGGCCTGCGGCTGACGCCCCTTGTCGGACTCCGGATTGAGCAGCCGAACGGGATGAAGCACCGCCTGCTGGCCGGCATCGACATCGAAAAGGATTTCGGCGCCAATCCCTACGTCTATGGAACGGAAGATGAGCAGGACCGGAAGCAGCAGAACTGGAATCTTTTCCGCGAAATCAAGATCTATTACACCTTCGAGGCGCAGTTCAAAAAGACTAATTTCTCCGTTGTTGCAGGCATATTCCCGCGGTATGAGACGCGGGGCAAATACACGACGGCCATCCTCTCGGATCCCGTCCGCTTCTATGACAACAACATAGAGGGCCTGCTTCTCCGGTTCGCCAGGCCGAAATCCTATTACGAGGTGGGGTTGGACTGGAACGGCAAATACGGCGAGTGGCGTCACGAACAGTTCAATATATTCTCCTACGGCGACGTCTATATCTTGCCCTGGCTGCATTTTGGCTGGCAGGGGATGTTCCATCATTATGCCGGTGCGAAACAGCAGCCCGGGGTGGTCGACGATCATATCCTCAATCCCTATTTCACCTTCGATTTCGCCCCGATGAGCGGCCTGCAGGCGTTGAACCTGGCCGTCGGCCCGTTTGTCGGCTATCAAAGGGACCGCCGTTGGGATGAGGTCAAAGTGCCGTGGGGCGTCGATGCCGTGACGGAGATCCGGCACTGGAACGTCGGCATCCGCAACGAATTCTATTATGGTATGTCGCAGATGCCGTATTATGCCGTTGAAGATTCGATGGGCAATCTCTACGGCGACAGACTGTATATGCGCGGCGCGTATTGGCAGGTGCGGACCGATCCGGGAAAGTTGCCCGCGTATTATGACCGCCTGGAGGCCTATTGGCAGCCACGCATCAGCGACTGGCTCCGCGTCCGCATTGCGGCCGTCCTGCACTTCAACGAGGGTTTCTCCGGCTGGCAGCAGATTGCCACGCTTGTCTTCGATCTTGACACCTTAATGAAACAACGCCATGAAATTCAGATGTTTCCCGGTCTCCGTCGCCGCGACCGCGACCGCCCTCGCGCTCGTGCTCGCCTGCAACAGCCTGAAGGACGGTGAGTATAACCTCACCCTCCTGACGACCAACGATGTCCACGGCCGCTTCTTCGATTCGACCTACGTTGACGCCAACCTCCGGAAATCCCTCATCGGTGTAAGCCGCATCGTCGACAGTGTCCGGGTTGCGGACGGGGCCGAGAACGTCGTCCTGGTGGATGCCGGCGACTGCCTGCAGGGAGACAATGCCGCTTATTATTTCAATTATGTCGATACCGCCGGTCCGCACCTTTATTCCCGAATGGTCGACTATCTGCACTACGACGCCCTCGCCTGGGGCAACCACGACGTCGAGACCGGCCACAAGGTCTATGACCGCGTATTCTCCGAGATGAAAGCCTTCAAGGTGCCGCTTCTGGCCGGCAATGCGATCCGCAACGACAACGGCAAAACCTATTTCCCGCTTTATACAACCGTGCTTCGCGCCGGGCTCAAGATTGCCATTCTCGGCTACACCAATGCCAATATCAAGGCCTGGCTGAATGAAGATATCTGGAGCGGAATGCATTTCGACCGGATTATGGACCACGTGCAGGAGGATGTTGACAAGGTACGCGCCAAGGAGAATCCGGACGTGGTAATTGCTGCAATGCATAGCGCAACGGGGAAGGGTGATGGCTCTATCGCCGAGGCGGAGGCCCTGGATGTGTTTCGGAGCGTCCGCGGGGTGGATTTCGTCGTCTGCGCTCACGATCACCGGCCTTACACAGAGCAGAATGATACGATGGCCCTGGTGAATTCCGGCAGCCACTGCCGCTATGTCGGCATCGGAAAGCTGAACCTGCGCGTCGAAGGCGGAAAGGTGGTGGAGAAACGGATTTCCGGCGGGCTGATTCCCGTCTTCCCGGAAAAGCCTGACACCGCAATGCGGGAGGCTTTCCACGATGATTACCTCAAGGTCAAGGCCTTCACTCTGCAGGAGGTCGGCACGCTCGGAAGCGACC
The DNA here is from genome assembly GCA_017557325.1 of Bacteroidales bacterium. Lineage (GTDB taxonomy): Bacteria > Bacteroidota > Bacteroidia > Bacteroidales > UBA932 > Cryptobacteroides. The sequence goes on along the minus strand of JAFZAI010000178.1, from coordinate 33 downwards.
TCCGCACCCGGGACGCTTACAAGGGGATGAGCG
>JAFZAI010000022.1 GCA_017557325.1 Bacteroidales bacterium | reverse complement strand
GGCCGCCTCCGTAGCGCTGCTGCAGCTGCTTCCCGGCCTTGCCGAAGTTGCCGAAGCGCCAGGTCAGCGACAGGATGATATACCGGCCGAGGGTGTTGTTGCGCACCTCCTGGTGGTAGTTGGAGGCGTCCGTCACGCTGAGGTTCTTGGCCTGGTTGAAGATGTCGTACGCCTTCAGGGAAATCGTCATCGTCTTCTTCAGCAGGAGCTTCGAGATCTCGGCGTTGAGGATGTATTCGTTGGGCTGTCTGGTCGTATATCCGTAGTAGAAATTGAAGTTGAAGTCCGACTTGAGGATGACGCCGCTGTTGAAAATCTCCCAGTTGAGGGTCGCCTGGACCTGGTTGTTCCAGGTGGCGTTGGCATTGGCCGAAGAGGAAATCGTGTACCAGGGCTTCGACATCCGCGTACGGCCACTCAGGGTGACCTCCACCTGGTCGTTGCGGTAGGTGAAGCGGAGGCGTTCCATCACGGTGAGCTGGCGGACGATGTTGGCCTCGAAATCTTCGTAGGCCGCGCTCTTTTCGAACTTCGTGTTGATGATCTTTCCCTTGCTGTCCACGTTGCCGCTTGTGTCGCCGGGCAGGGCGAAGAACTGGTTGTAATTAATCGACTCGTCCGCATTGAGGTACGGCGCCAAGTCGAAATCCGTCCCCACATAGCTCCCCGAACGGCTGTAGGAAGTCCGGCTGATCCAGGATACGGAGAAGTTGGACTTGGCGATCGGGCTGTTGAGGAACAGGCGGATGTTGCCGTTGAAGGAGGTCTGCCCATTGACCGGCATCGAGTAGGCAACGCCGTTAGCACCGTACCAGGAAGCGCTTACGATCGGGTTCTGCACCACGCTACCGTCGAAGTTGATCCTGAGCGACATAAAGTTCTGCTTGTTGGAGTAACTGTAATTGCCGCGGAGGTTATGGCTGAAGTACGGGGTGAGCGTCGGGTTACCGTAGGCAATGTTGAGCGGGTTGGAATTGTCCTTCACCGCAAGGAGCTGCTGGGTGGTCGGCTGGTTGGAAGATCCGCGGTAGAAGAGGCGGATGTTGTTGTTGTCGTTGAAGTCGTAGTAGAGCATCGCCGTCGGGGCGAATTTCCAGACCGTGTTGTCGTATTTCTTCTCGTTGCCGCCGTCGATGGTAACATTGTGCGTGGTGGTCGGATTGGCCGAGAAGCCGATCTGGGCGCGGGCCTTGTCTTTCTGCCAGGCGAGCGTCGCGCCGAAACTGTGGGCCAGGGAGCGGTTCTTGATGCTGTTGGAATAGGTCACGTTCGGGGTCTGGCCTTCGGCGACATAGTTGAGGTTGTCGACCGAGAAAGGAAGGGTGCCGAGCGGGCCGCTGTCCCAGGTATCCTTGTTGGAGGAGTTATAATTCCAGTTGATGGAATAATTGCCTTCCAGGTAGAGGTTATGGCCGAGGGGCTCAGTATACACGAGACGGCCGCTTAAGCTGCGGTTCTTGGCGTTGCGCTCGTAGTACTGGTTGACGATGTCATCCTCCGATCCATCAAAGTAGCTGGTGAGCGACTGGTTGTACCCGTTGATCCTGTTCTGGGAATAATTCCACCGGCCGAAGAACGACAGGGTACGGCCAGGGATGCCAAGCCGCTGGCGGAAGAGCATAAAGCCGTTAGTGGTGAGGTTCTTATTGCGGCCGTTGGAGGAAGAGAAGCCCTTGTTGGTGTAATCTTCGCCGCGGAGGGTCTCGAAGCGGGAAATCTCGTCGAACCGGCCGTTGCCGAAGTTGATCTGTGGCTGAATGAGGAGGGACGTGTTCTTGGAGAATTTGTAGTCGAGGCGCACGCCGAAACGGTGGCCGTGGGAAATGCTCCGGTTGAAGTCGTCGATATCGTTGCCGTCCACGAACGTACCCGTGCGATAGGTCAGCGTACTGCCGTCGCCGAGATAGGTATCCTTGAGGCTCGACTCCTTGACCATCTTGTCGGAACCGTTGTAAACATAGTTCCCGGACAGGTCCATATTGCCATCCAGCAGGGTCCAGGCGCCGTTGAGGCCGCCCATCCAGGTGGTGGAAATACCGTTATTGTTTCCCCAGCCGCCCTGGCCGCCGCCCATATTGCGGCCGCCGCCGCTACCACCCCGCATCGAGCTCATCATACTGCCCGAGAGGTCGTTGAAGCCACGGTTGTTGGTATTATTGGCGTTGGCAATGAAGCTGATCTGGCTCTTGTCGGTGAAGTGACCGACCATCGCCGCACCTTGATAACGCCAGTAATCGGCATCCTTCCAGGTATCCTTCTGCAGGGCCTCGGGGGTAAGGTCGTGACCGCCGCCGGCCATGATGTTGCCGAACAGACCCTTCATCATCCCCCGCTTGACGGACAGGTCGATGACGGTCTCCTCGTTGCCGTCGTCGATGCCGGTGAATTCGGCCTGCTCGGATTTCTTCTTGACGACCTTGACCTTGTTGACGATCTTGGCCGGAAGGTTCTGCGTCGCGAGCTGCGGGTCGTCGAGGAAGAAGGTCTTGCCCTCGATGGTGATCTTGTTGATGGTCTCGCCGTTGGAGGTGATGCTGCCGTCCTCGCTCACTTCGATGCCCGGGAGCTTCTTCAGAAGGTCGACGAGCATATCGTTCTCGGTGGTCTTGAAGGAGGAGGCGTTGTACTCGATCGTATCTTTCTTGATGATGATGGGGTTCCCGGTCGCAGAGACGCTGGCGGCATCGAGCACCTGCTGGTCTGTCTCCAGTTTGAATGTCCCGAGATCCTCGGCCTTCGTTACCTCAACATCCTGCGTAAACACTTTGTAGCCCAGGATCTCGATCTTGAGCTGGTATTTGCCGGGCTTGATCTTCTCGAGGGTAGCCTTGCCTTCGCCGTCGCTGAGCGCGTACTTGGCCGGAGTGGAAGAGCCGGGAACGTGCAGGGAGACAGTGGCGAAGCCGACGGGCTCGTCATTGGCGGCGTCCAGCACCTGCAGGGTGATGTTGTGATGGGTCTGTGCCGCAGCCGGGACAAACGGAACCAGAAGCAGCAGGACGGATAGGATTCGCGGAAGAATTCGGGGAGAAATCATTGGCTAACCTTTTAATTTACGGGGCGTTAAATACTGCAAAAATCGCACCTATTTAGCAATGCGATCGGGGTGGTCGACCAGGAATTTTTCCCAGCCGCCTTTAGTAGATGCTCCGGCGAGCGGATTGTTAAGTTCGTAGAAGTGACACATCGCGATGGCAAGGGCATCGGTGGCATCGAGAAACTTGTCCTCGAGCGTGACGCCGAGGGTCTTCTGCAGCATCAGGCTCACCTGCTCCTTGGAGGCCGCACCATTGCCGACAATGGCCTCCTTGGCCTTGCGGGGGGCGTATTCCGTCACGGATGTGACGCCGCTTTCAAGGGCGGCGATGATGGCCGCGCCCTGTGCCCGGCCGAGCTTAAAGATGACCTGTGCGTTCTTCGCATAGAAGGGGGATTCGATTGCGAGAACATCGGGCTTGTAGTTGTTGCAGACCATCGTGATGTATTCGTGGATCATCCGGAGTTTGACATAAATGTCCTTCTCTTTCCGGATATCCAGGATACCCATATCGACATAGGTCGCCTTGCGCCCCTCGGCACGGATGACCCCGAAACCAAGCACATTGGTTCCGGGGTCGATGCCGAGTATGGTCACGGACGCCATCAGTCGATCCGATCGAAGCCGGTGTAGGGACGAAGCACCTCGGGGATCTCGATGTAGCCGTCCTTCTGGTTGTCTTCCAGGAGCGCGGCGACGACCCTCGGGAGGGCGAGCGAGCTGCCGTTGAGGGTGTGGCAGATCTGCATCTTGCCACTCTCATCCTTGTAACGGCAGTGGAGGCGGTTGGCCTGATAGCTCTCGAAGTTGGAGACCGAGCTGATCTCAAGCCAGCGGCCCTGGGCGGCCGACCAGAGTTCGAAGTCGTATGTGATGGCGGAAGTGAAGCTCATATCGCCGCCGCAGAGCCGGAGGATCCGGTAGCGGAGACCGAGCGAATTCACAAGCCGTTCCACGTGGGCGACCATCTCGTCGAGGGCAGCATAGCTGTCCTCCGGGCGCTCGATGCGGACGATCTCGACTTTGTCGAACTGGTGGAGACGGTTAAGACCACGCACGTCCTTGCCATAGGAGCCAGCCTCGCGGCGGAAGCAGGGCGTATAGGCCGTCAGCTTCTGCGGGAAGTCGCCATTCTGGAGGATGACGTCACGATAGATATTGGTGACAGGGACCTCCGCGGTGGGAACGAGATAGAAATCATCCAGCCCCACATAGTACATCTGGGCTTCCTTGTCGGGAAGCTGGCCGGTACCGAAGCCGGAAGCGGCGTTGACCATCACGGGCGGCTCAACCTCGCGGTAACCCGCGGCCGTGTTGAAGTCAAGGAAGTAATTGATGAGCGCACGCTGCAGCTTGGCACCTTTGCCCTTGTACACCGGGAATCCGGCGCCGGTGAGCTTGACGCCCAGGTCGAAGTCGATGATATCGTACTTGCGGGCGAGGTCCCAGTGCGGGAGGGCTCCCTCGGGGAGGACGGGATCGATGCCGCCCATCTTGACGACCTGGTTGTCCTCGGCGCCTTTGCCGGGAATCACGAGATCGCAGGGCATATTGGGCAGAAGAACCAGCTGATTCTGGAGCTCTTTGTTGTTATCCTCCGCCTCGGCGAGGAGCGCATTGCTGCGTTCTTTCAGGGCGGCGACAGCCTTCTTGGCCTCTTCGGCCTCTTCCCGACGGCCTTCTTTCATCAGGCCTCCGATCTCGGCGGCCTTTTTCTTCTGTTCGCCGAGCAGGGCGTCGCTCTCCTGCTGGAGGGCCTTGCGGTGATCGTCGAGGGCGATGACCTTCTCCACGATGGCACGGGCATCAAAATTCTTGACGACGAGTTTGGCGATGACTTTTTCCGGATCTTCCCGGAGCGCTTTGAGTGTAAGCATAATCTGATTTCGTTAAAGCAAAAGAGGACTTTGCAGACCAAAAGGGTGCAAGTCCTCTTCTTAAATCTTGTTAATCCCCTTTTAGTTCTCGAAAGGGACGACGGATACGTAGGATTTGTCCTCTCTCTTCCGGGAGAACTTGACGGTACCGTCAATCAGGGCATACAGGGTGTGGTCTTTGCCCATACCGACGTTGAGGTCGGGATTGTGGGCGGTACCCCGCTGACGGACGATGATGTTGCCGGCCTTTACGACCTCGCCGCCGAACTTCTTGATGCCGAGACGTTTGCTGTGAGATTCACGTCCGTTCTTGGAACTGGATTGACCTTTTTTATGTGCCATAATGTGTTTCCTCCTTCCGATTAAGCAATAGCGTCGATGTGGATCTTGGTGAGCTTCTGGCGATGGCCGTTGAGCGTCTGGAATCCTTTGCGACGGATTTTCTTGAATACGAGCACCTTCTTGGCCTTGGCGTCGTCATCGATGACGGTAGCCTTTACCACGGCACCCTCAACATAGGGGGATCCGACCTTGACTGCACCTTCTTCGTCGATGAGCAGTACCTTGTCGAACGTAACAGCTTCTCCGTTTTTCGCGCTGAGGCGGTTGACGAAGATTTCCATTCCAGCTTCTACCTTAAACTGCTGGCTTGCAATGTCTACGATTGCGTACATAAAAACAAAACTTGTTAAAGTTTGGAACCGTAAGCGGTCGCCTCCGGGGCGGCACTTCTCCTAAGCTTAGCGGTCATCTCAAAATTTGGGACTGCAAAGATAGCAAAAAAATCTTTCCACAAAAAATTTTTTTAGAACGTTACAAAAAATTAGTTGTATCAGTTTCTGAAACTTCCGGAGCTTCGCTCCTCCATCCCTCCCACTGCGACATTCGTCTTGTGGGCCCCTCCCGTTCACGTGGCCACGGGCGGCCACGGTTTCTTCCACTGATACAACTAATTTTTTTATCGTTATTAAAAAGGTTATATTTGTAGGAAATAATGATTGTATAATGAAAAAACTGATTGTTATATTTTTAGCGGCGGCGATGACGCTGCAGGGGGCAGGGGCGGCGAAGAAGGCTGCGTGGGCGCCGGCGGGCGATAATATCAAGACCCGGTGGGCGGCGGAAGTCAAGGCGGAGAATCCCTTGCCGGAGTATCCCCGGCCGCAGATGGTGCGGGCGGAGTGGCAGAGCCTCAACGGGCTTTGGAATTATGCGATTCAGCCCCTCGGCAAGACGCCGGAGGCCAAGGGCAAATTCGTTCCGGACGGGCAGATTCTCGTTCCGTTCGCGGTGGAATCCGCCCTCTCGGGCGTCGGCAAATTCGTCGGCCGGGAGAATCATCTCTGGTATGAGCGCACATTCACTCTTCCTAAGGGATGGGCCGGCAAAAACGTTCTCCTGCACTTCGGCGCCGTCGACTGGAAGGCCGAGGTCTGGGTAAACGGCATTAAGGTCGGAGAGCATACGGGAGGCTATGTTCCCTTCTCGTTCGACATTACCCAGGCACTTACCAAGAAGGGCGCGCAGACCCTCCGCGTCAAGGTTTTTGACGCCACCGACCAGGCGTGGCAACCCCGCGGCAAGCAGGTTGCAGCCCCTCAGGGCATCTGGTACACGCCCGTGAGCGGCATCTGGCAGACGGTCTGGATGGAAGCCGTCAATCCGACGCATATCGATTCCTATTATGCCGTATCCGACATCGACGCTTCCTCGCTCAAAGTCTCCGTCAAAGCACAGTCCCTCCAGAGCGGCGACGTCATTAAAGTCAGCCTTCTCGAAGGCGGCGAAGGGTACAGCGCCGAAAAGCCTTCCACAAAGGTCATCACCGAGGCGGAGGGAGAGGAAGTCACGCTGAATATTCCCAGCCTCAAGACCTGGTCGCCCGATAGCCCGTACCTATATGGCCTGCGCATTGCCATCATCCGGGCCGGAAAGGAAATCGATGCCGTAGACGGCTATACGGCCCTCCGGAAGGTATCCAAGATCAAGACAAGCGACGGATACAACCGCATCGCCCTCAACGGAGAGGCCCTCTTCCAGTTCGGTCCGCTTGACCAGGGCTGGTGGCCTGACGGTCTCTACACCGCCCCCACCGACGAGGCGCTCCGTTTCGACATCGAGAAGACCAAGGCCTGGGGATTCAACATGATCCGCAAGCACATCAAGGTGGAGCCGGCCCGATGGTACTACTGGTGCGACGTGCTCGGGATGATGGTCTGGCAGGATATGCCCTGCATCGCCGACCACAGCAAAGGCGTCAACGCCAAACGCGATCCCTCAATTGCGAAAGCCCAGACGAACAAATGGCCCAACGACAGTTTCATCGGCGGCACCGACTGCATCGTCCCCGCGTGGGCGAAGAAGAATTATTATAAGGAATGGGGCGAGATCATTGACTGTTTGAAAGGCTTCCAAAGCATCGTGGTCTGGGTGCCGTTCAATGAGGCCTGGGGACAGTTCGACACGCCCGAGGTCGTGGCATTCACCCGGGAGCAGGACCCTACCCGTCTTGTGAACGAAGCCTCCGGCGGCAATTTCCACCTCAGCGGAGATATCCAGGACATCCATCACTACCCGGAGCCGAAGATGAATGCTTTTGAGGGCAAACTCATCAATGTTCTCGGCGAATACGGCGGCATCGGCTATCCGATGGCCGGCCATCTTTGGAGTCCCGACGGCAAGAACTGGGGCTACGGCGGCTACAAGACTTCGCCGCAGGCTGTAATGGAGCAGTACGAGGCTTTCGCCGACCGGCTCGCGGTCTTCATCACGACGGGTTGTGCCGCCGCCGTCTATACCCAGACGACCGACGTCGAAATCGAGGTCAACGGCCTGATGACCTACGACCGGATTGAGAAAATCGACGAAATGTGGCTAAAAAAAGTGAATGAAAAAATCATTCATACGCCACTTTTTGACGCAAAAAGATTCAAAAAACACTAAAAACATTCAAAAAACATAAAAATCTGCACAGGATTCCGGCCCTCGGGTCGGAATTCTTGTTTCCCTGACGTAACTTACTCCGAAAAACGGAGGAAATGAAAAAGATTTTAATCGGTTCGCTGGCGGCGCTTCTCACGGGATGCGTCTGGTTTGAGAATCCCGTGACGCTCGGAAAGGCACGGAAAGACGTTTATCCGCACACCGGACGCCAAAAGCCGGCGGAAGAGGTCCCCGATACGTCCCTACATCTTTATATTGCGGCCGTGGAATATCCCGACGACTATGATTGGGTGCGTGACACGGCTCACGGGACCGTGGGTGCGAAGATGCTGCTGTTCAAGGACGGGGAATGCGTAATGGTCCTGCCGACGGGGGATCAGGCCCGCATCAGCACGGATCCGGACACCCATCACCTGATCGGCGGGAACCTTTACACTACCTGGTCGGACGGAAAGAAGACCTGCGTCAAATGCAACGGGAAAGACCTCTTCAGTTACGAGGGAGGGGAATCGATTACGGGACTTCTCGTCCGGGACGGGCGGTATGGACGCTCGGGACCAAAATCCGCGGACAGGGTTACGCCCTCCGCTACAACGGAAGTGTCCTGGCCGACAATCCACAGGGGACCCTCATCGGTTTTCTTTACGAAGACCAGGGGGACATCTGCTATGCTTACGGTATTTCCATCCAGGCCGGCAATTACACCATCAATAAATACTTCCTTGCCGACGGAGAGGAAGAGAAAGAGGTCTCGATTCCCGGAGATGCCACGGCCGTCTTCGACATCCGCCGCGTCAACGGGATCACCTATGCAACCTATCTGCAGAAAAGCATTTCCACCGGTCCCATCCTCTCCACCGAAAGCGGCAGCCGTTCGCTCGGGGCAAAGGAAACCCGGGCACTCTACCCTTCCTGGTGCGAAATTATGCCCTGGGGAGACGATATTCTGGTAAAAGGATGGTACACCTATTCCGACGGCTCGACAAAATACGTCCTCTGGAACCGGGGAGGCATCTATTGGAACTTCTCCACCCTGTTCTCCATCCGGGAAGTTTACGCCGACCAGCGGAAACAACTCGCCGCAGTGGGATACGCAAAGGCCACCGGAGAAGCGGTCATTTTTCTTCCCAGCAACGGCCTGATGAGATTCTCCACCGGAGAGGTATTACGACTGGAGGGGAAAGCGGCGGCAATGCTGCACGACGGGCACTTCTATGCTTGCCTGAGCGGGACAGGGGGAACGGACAAACTGTGGATCGACAACCATCCTACGGACCTCTCCATCAACGGCCCGGTCACGGCCATCGCCTACCAGTAGAGAGTGCGGGAGCCGTCGGGTTCGACCCGGATATGGACGCGGAGGGTTTCTTCGGGGAGAAGCGGTTCGATGTTCTCCGGCCACTCCATCAGGCAGAGGCTTCCGCTGTCCAAATAGTCATAAAGGCCGATATCCAGGGCCTCAGCGGGATGGTCGATCCGGTAGAAATCGAAATGATAGATGCACTCCCCCGTCGCCGTCCGGTACTCGTTGACGATGGCGAAGGTCGGGGAACTGACGGCATCCTCATCCACGCCCAGGCGGCGGCAGAGCGCCGTCGTGAAGGTCGTCTTACCGGCCCCCATCGGCGCGTAGAAGGCCACGAGACGGGCGTCTCCGATGGCGGCGAGGAATTCTCCCGCCGCGCGGTCGAGGTCTGCAAGTTCCGCAATATGGATTTCCCGAGAACTCATCGGAGCGGAATGGTGGCGACGGTACCGGGGATGTCATCCACGGGCGGAGCGCCGTGGAGATAATGGATCCGCTGATTCGGGCTGCCCCGGAACAGGAGCGTCGTATCGCGCTGTTCCTGAATGAAGGGTCCATCCACCAGCACGTCTATATAAGGAAGTATTTGGGCGAGATGCGGGTCCGCCTCAATCTCTTCGAGGGTAAAGCCGGTCCAGCACCAGATCGTCTTGGCCGTCTCGGTCTTGATCCGCCGGGAAAGTTCCGTGAAGGCGTCCACCTGATAGAACGGGTCGCCGCCGGAGAAACTCACGTTGGACATACTGTCGGCCTTGATCACGTCGAGCAGTTCGTCGACGCTCTTCCACTCCCCTGCCCGGAAATCCCACGACTGGGGATTGTGGCATCCGGGGCAGGCGTGCTTGCAGCCTGCACAGTAGATGGACGTCCGGAATCCCGGCCCATCCGAGCACGTCTGCTCCAGGACCCGGAGCACACGTATTTTATCCTTCACCTGTACTTCCATACTATTTATGCACAACGCGATCGTGTAATTCCGCGAGTTTGCCACTGTTCCAGCGGTTGGTAGTCCCCACGAGGTAGCCCGTGATGCGCTGGAGCGTGTCGATGTGATGGCCGTGGCAGTGCGGGCACTCGGTGAGGTTCTCCTCGGCGCTCTCATAGCCGCAGTCAAGGCAGCGGTTGCGATTGTGGTTGACGGAGCCGTAGCCGATGTCATACTTGTCCATCAGGTCGACGATGCTCATAATCGCCTCCGGATTGTGCGTCGCATCCCCGTCAATCTCCACGTAGAAGATGTGACCGGCATTCTCATACTTATGGTACGGGCCTTCGATGCGGGCCTTGTGCTCCGGCGTACAGTGATAGTAGACTGGAATATGGCTGGAATTGGTGTAGTAATCTTTGTCGGTGATGCCAGGCAGGACGCCGAAGGTCTTGCGGTCGCGCTTGGTAAACTTGCCGGAGAGCCCCTCCGCCGGGGTGGCGAGGAAGGTGAAGTTGTGCTGGAAAGTCTCGGCGAAGCAGTTGATGCGCTCGGCCATATGGGAGATGATCCTCAGACCCAGTTCCTGCGCATCCTCGCTCTCGCCGTGATGCTTGCCGATCAGGGCGATCAGGCACTCGGCGAGGCCGATGAAGCCGATCGAGAGGGTGCCCTGATTGAGAACCGGCTCAATGGGATCGTTGGGATCCAACTTCTCGCTACCCATCCACAGCCCGCTCATCAGGAGCGGGAACTGCTTCTTGAGGGCCGTCTTCTGGAAGTCGTACCGCTCGTTGAGCTGTTTGGCGGCGATATCGAGCGCCCAGTCAAGCTTCTGGAAGAAGAGGCTGATCCGTTTGTCCTTGTCGGGCTCATTCATACACTCGATAGCGAGCTTGACGATGTTGACCGTAGTGAAACTCAGGTTGCCGCGGCCGATGGAAGTCTTCGGGCCGAAACGGTTGCCGTACACGCGGGTGCGGCAGCCCATCGTCGCCACTTCGTGGACATAACGTTTGGGATCTTCCGGCTTCCAGGCGTCGTCCTGGTTGTAGGTGGCGTCAAGATTGAGGAAATTCGGGAAGAAGCGGCGCGCCGTCACCTTGCAGGCGAAGCGGTAGAGATCGTAGTTACGGTCGCCGGGCAGATAGCTCACGCCCCGTTTCTTCTTCCAGATCTGGATCGGGAAGATGGCGGTGGAACCGTTACCGACACCTTCGTAGGTGGTATTGAGGATCTCGCGGATAATGCAGCGCCCTTCGGCGGAAGTGTCGGTGCCGTAGTTGATGGAGGAAAAGACCACCTGGTTGCCGCCACGGCTGTGAATGGTGTTCATATTGTGGACGAACGCCTCCATCGCCTGGTGTACCCGGCCGACGGTCTGGTTGATGGCGTGCTGTTTAGCCCGCTCCGCCCCCTGGAGGCCAATCAGGTCCCGCTTGATGTAATCGTCGATGGCGGCTCCCTTGAGCTCGCTGTAATCCACATTCTGGAGGGCGCTGATCTTGTCGATCTCTTCTTCGAAAGTCTTGCGGACAAACGGAGCCAGGTAGAAATCGAAGGCAGGAATGGCCTGGCCGCCATGCATCTCGTTCTGCACGGTCTCCATCGAGATGCAAGCCAGGACGCTGGCGGTCTCGATGCGCTTGGCAGCGCGGGACTCCCCGTGCCCGGCCTTGAGGCCGTGCTCGAGAATCAGGTCGAGCGGGTGCTGGATGCAGGTCAGCGACTTGGTGGGATAGTAATCCTTGTCATGAATATGGATATAATTGTTCGCGACGGCATAACGGACGTCATCCGACAGCAGAACCTCATCTACATAGCTTTTGGTCGCTTCGGAGGCGAATTTCATCATCATACCGGCCGGCGTATCGGCGTTCATGTTGGCATTCTCGCGGGTGATATCGTTAACCTGCGCGTCAATGATAGCCTGGAAAATCTCGGTACTCTTGGCTTTGCGGGCGAGGTTGCGCTGGTTGCGGTAGGCGATGTATTTCCGCGCAACTTCCTTGCGGGGAGAATTCATCAGCTCCATTTCCACGCAGTCCTGAATTTCCTCGACGCTCATTTCCTCCTTGTCGAGCTTGGAGATAGTATCGGCAATCTGCGCCGCTAACACGATGTCCTCACCAGCCTCG
>JAFZAI010000177.1 GCA_017557325.1 Bacteroidales bacterium | reverse complement strand
GTCCTTTTCCTTGTCGTCCGGAAGGTTCACGAAGAAGTCCACCCCGACCTTCTCCTCCAACTTGTCGATGCTCATAGCCATCGATTTCTGGATGCTCGAGGCCTTGTTCGCGGCATTGTCGAACCAGAAAGCGGCGCCGGAATAGTCTCCGCCGGACAGGCGCAGCAGCGCCTTGTAATAGCCCGTCGGCACGGTCACTTTCTTGCCGTCGGCATCCAGGACGTACTTGTCGCTGCCGGCCACGGTGCAGCCCGTGACGACATAAAGGGTATCCGACTTCTTCGCCCAGTCGCGAACCTTGCCCTCCAGGACGGCCCAGGCGTTCGAGTTGAGCCCGTTGTCCTGCGGGGTCATGTTCGTGCCGAAGAAGGTCTCCAGGTTCACGCGGTAGCTCCAGCGGTCCGCCGAGGGAATCTGGTGTCCGCGGTCATAGGACCCGGCGTTGCCGGCCTGATAAGCCTTCGGCAGATACGGCTGCTTGTCGCGCGGGAGCAGCGGGTTCAGCGTGAACTTCTCCGTCCGCTCGCCGGTGCCGATATTGCCCGTGCAGAGCGGATAGGCCACCCAGGAGGAGACCAGGTTGTCATAATCGTAGTAAGCGGCATAATTGCGGCGCCCGTCCGGGAAACTATGGATCAGCAGATCCTGCTTGTCGCTGTCGGACGTGGACGGGAGTTCCAGCCAGCCGGCCTTTGTCGAGGAAACCTTGCGGCCCAGCTTGTACGCGCCGGCCGTTTTCGAGACGAAGTACGCCGGCGTCTGGCCGCCCGCTTCGATCATATCGTTGTGCTCGCTGCGCAGGGTCATCATCGTGACCGTGTCGCCCACCTTCAGGTCCAGTTCGGAGAAGGACTGGTCATTGGATGAGACCTGCTTCTTGCAAAGGCCGTACACATAGACGAAACCGGTCTCGTCGAAGATGAAGAAGTTGCCGTATTCCTCGTTCTCGATGGAGGCAATCTCGCCTGTCAGCTTGTACCACGTGGTCTTGTCCGCCTTCCGGGCGCGGAAGGCCGCGATGGTGAAACGCGGCTGCCCTGCCTGCCGGACGCTGATCTCCCGACTCAATCCACCCGCCGTGACGGTCACCACCGCACTGCGCTCCGCCTCCTCCGTGTTTTCCGCGACCGAGACAGTTAAAATCTGATAGGATTGGGATGCGCTGCCGGACGAGGGTGAGACGGTGATCCAGTTCTCGCCGGCACGGGCAGACCAACCTTGATTGGTCATGATTGAAACCTCGGCGGAACCTCCTTCAGCCGTGACGCTGACCTGGTTTGTCAGCAGGTTCAGGCTGGCTGGATCGTCTTTCTTGCAACCGGCAGCTACCGCTGCCAATGCGCATATGATAGAGATAATCTTCAGTTTCTTCATATCATACAAAGTTAAGGTTTTCTCCACAGAAACACAAAAAAAGGAGCCGGCCCCTGCGGGTCGGCTCCTTCGGAACAATTAGATAAATATTATTTAGCCTCCGTGTGGTTCACGTAGAACGCGTTCTTCATCTGGGGGCTGTCTTTGTAGGAGCTCTTCGGACCGACCACGGTAATGGTGTCGCCTTCCTTCACTCCCAGCTTGGTGAGAAGATCCTGCCCGGACTGCCCGCTGAGCGTGGGAACGAGTCCATAGACATATACCTTGCCGGTTTCGTCCTCGACGTAGAAGTTGCCGTACTTGTTGTACTTGGCGTTATCGTCCTTGTCCATCACGATACCGCTCACCGTACCGGTAATCTTGAACAGGTCAGCGCCGTCCGCGAGAGCGTTGAAGTCAGCGCAGGTGATGGTGGTAACGGAAGTGTGCTCCACATAGTAAGCGTTCTTCATCTGAGGATTGCCATTGTAGGAGGCCTTCGGGCCGACCACGGTAAGGATGTCACCCTCCTTGATACCCTTGGCCGTAAGCACGTCCTGGCCTGACTCGCCGCCAGCCTCGGGAAGGAGGCCATAGACATAGGCCTTGCCGGTTTCGTCGTTCAGGTAGAAGTTGCCGTACTTGTTATACTTAGTAGGATCGTTCTTGTCCATGACAATGCCGGTCACCACACCCTTGAGCCGGAACAGGGCGTTGCCGTCCTCCAGGGCATTGAAGTCACCGGCAACGATCTCGACGATAGCGCCGGCCTGGCTGAGCGCCTGCTGGGCGGTGTATTCCTTCTTGCCGTCGGTGGTCTTGAAGACGATGGTCGTCTCGCGGTCGCCGCCGTTATTCTCAGCCACGCGGAAGGTGACGACGTTACCGGCAAGCGAAGCGATGGAGAGCCAATCCTGGGCATCCTCGGGGATATCCACATAGACGCCGTTGCCCTTGTTGTCGAGGGTGACGGTGAAGAGACCGCCTTCGATAGGGAGTGTGGCGTCCTCAGGATCCATCTCAGCCACCTTGATGAGGGACTTGTTGATCTTGATCACGGTCACGTCCACGAGTTCGACCGTACCGTTGTAGGTGGTCTTCGGACCCTCGACGGTGATCTCGTCACCGACCTCGAGGCCCCAGCTCAGGAAGTTCTTGGTATTGCCCTTGGAATCGAGCGTACCGTAGATGTAGACTTCGCCCGTGCCATCGTTGAGGTACCAGTTGCCATACGTCGTGTTGACGATGCCGGTCACGGTACCCGTGACGCGGTAAGTCTTGCTGTCCGGGCCCGCGAGGACCTCGGCGCAGGAAGCCGTGGAGACCACGGAGACGCCCTGGATCACGTTGATGCGCTGGGTCTTGCCCTCGCTGGTGAGCAGAACGGTCGTTTCACGTCCGTCAAGGGCGGCGGCAGCGGAGAAGGCGACCGTCGTCTCGCCGGCGGAGCCGGAAGCCGGGCTGACGGTCAACCATTCAGGAATATCGGTGATCGTCCAGCTGGCGTCCGAAGAGACCATGATGGTATTGGATCCGCCTGCGAGCGGAACGGAGACATAGGAAGAATCGACCTTCAGTCCGTCCAGGAAATGGAAGCCTTCTTTCTCGCAGCCGACCAGGACCGCCAGGGAGGCGATCAGGGAAAGGATAATATATTTCGCTTTCATATCGTGCTCGCTTGATTAGTTAAACAAATACTTAAGACCGATGGAAGCATACCAGCACTGGCCGATACCATGGTTGAGGGTCCAGGTCTGGGTGTCCTTGTTGATGGAGGCAGGCGTGGAGAACGTCGCATAGCCGTCTGCATCGGGGCCTTCATACTTGAGGATACGGGCATCGCTGCCGATGGCCGGATTCAGATACTTGCTCACACCCCAGCTGGAGTTGAACAGGTTCATCAAGTTCTTGATGTCGAAGCTGAGCTGCAGCGTATTGCGGGTCTGGCCGATCTTCACGGTGAAGTCGTGCTTGTAGCTGAAGTCGACGCGGTGGACCCACGGGGAGTACACGGCGTACGGCTCGGCATACTGGCCCTGATGCTTGCTCAGGTAGGCGTCCTTGTGGACGTAGTCCATGAAGCGGGTGGCATCGTCGTTGGAGACGAAGCGGAACGCACGGCTGGAGACCTCCTCGTCGGTCGGGATGTAGATGGCGTCGTAGTTGTAGCCGTCGCCGTTCATATC
>JAFZAI010000176.1 GCA_017557325.1 Bacteroidales bacterium | reverse complement strand
TCGGAGGACGCCTCAAGGGCAAGATCATCCAGCCGCCCCAGCATTACGCGGCCCGTCCCACGACCGACTTCGCCAAGGAGGGGCTTTTCAACGTACTCGACAACGAATACGAATTCGCCGACCTGAAGGTCCTCGACCTTTTTGGCGGCACGGGCTCCATCGCTTTTGAATTCGCCTCCCGGGGCGCCTCCCGCGTTTACAGCATCGAGATGGCCCGCGAAAACGCTTCCTTTATCAAAACCGAAGCCCGTCGCCTGGGGCTCGACAACGTGACGATGGTCCGTGCGAACGTCTTCGACTTCCTTCCGCTCTGCACCGAAAAATTCGACATCGTCTTCGCGGACCCGCCCTACGCCCTCGAGGGCCTGGAAACCCTCCCCGACAAAGTCTTCGCCGCCGAAATCCTTCACCCGGAATGCTACTTCATCCTCGAGCACCCCGGCCAGTACGACTTCTCCTCCCACCCGCACTTCGTCAAGACCAAAGTTTACGGTAAGGTGCACTTTACGTTTTTCAGCTGACCGTCATTCCGGGCTTGCCCCGGAATCTTTTTCTTACTATATTTGTATGTTTTAGATTTCTCGGCGGCTATGTTTAGTTTTATCATCAGTCTGGTGCTGCTCGTGGCGGGGTATTTCCTCTACGGGCGGTTCGTCGAGCGGGTGTTCGGACCCGATCCGGCCCGGAAGACCCCGGCCCTGGAGAAGGCCGACGGCGTGGATTTTATCAAGATGCCTTCCTGGAAGGTCTTTATGATCCAGTTCCTCAACATCGCGGGGACCGGACCCATCTTCGGCGCCATCATGGGGGCGAAATTCGGCCCGGCCTCCTATCTCTGGATTGTCTTTGGCTGCATCTTCGCGGGCGCTGTTCACGACTATTTCACCGGAATGCTCTCCGTGCGCAATGGGGGAGCGGGATTGCCGGAACTCGTTGGCAAATACCTCGGCAGAGGCACCCGGGCGGTGCTGCTGGTGTTTACGGTGTTCCTGCTGGTGATGGTGGGCTCCGTATTCGTCTATAGCCCGGCTTCCATCCTCGGCGATATGACATCCGGCTGGTTCGGCGGCAACCGCGAAGCGGCTATCCTCCTTTGGCTCGGCATCGTCTTCGCCTATTTCCTCTTCGCGACCCTCCTACCGGTCGATAAGATCATCGGCAAGATCTATCCGCTGTTTGCCTTTGCCCTCCTGTTTATGGCGTTTGCGTTGATGATCGGGCTGTTTGTCAAATGGCCTGCCATCCCGGAGGTATGGGACGGATTGGGCAACCGCACGGGCAATGCGGCGACCCCCATTTTCCCGTGCCTGTTCATCACTATCGCGTGCGGCGCGATCAGTGGCTTCCACGCCACGCAGAGCCCGCTGATGGCTCGCTGTATGGAGAATGAGAAGAGCGGTCGGCCCATCTTCTACGGCGCAATGATTACCGAAGGCATCGTGGCCCTCATCTGGGCGGCGGTGTCCTCCTATTTCTTCTTCGGCGGCGGTCAGGCTGAGCTCGGGGCGGAAGGCATCGGGGACGCGCCCCGCATCGTCAACCTCGTCTCCAAGGGGTGGCTCGGCATCGCGGGCGGCATCCTTGCCATTCTCGGCGTCGTGGCGGCTCCCATCACGAGCGGTGACACGGCCCTGCGCAGCGCCCGGCTCATTATCGCCGACGCCTTCAAGATGGAGCAGAAGACCGTCTGGAAGCGGTTTGTCATCTGCATTCCGCTGTTTGTCGTCACCGGCCTGCTGGTCTGGTTCAGCATCCGCGACAAGGACGGCTTCGAGTTGATCTGGCGCTATTTCGGCTGGTCCAACCAGACCATCGCGACCTTTATGCTCTGGGCCATCACGGTCTATCTCGTCCGTGCCCGCGGTAAGCAGTGGTACCTCATCACCTTCCTCCCGGCCTGCTTTATGACGGCCGTCGTCACCACCTACATCAGCATCGCCAAGATCGGCTTCAACGTCCCCGCTGCCCTCAGCCCCTGGCTTGGCCTTGGCGTCTTCCTACTCAGTGGGGGACTGTTCTATCTGTGGTATTTCCTGAAACGATCAAATAATAAATAGTAAATCTTATGCTTGACAAAGAAAGAGGGCTTTACATTGCCCATTCAGACAACGGACCGATCTCGATGGTCGGCAAGATGGCAAACCGTCACGGACTCGTAGCCGGTGCGACCGGAACGGGCAAGACCGTCACGCTCCAGGTACTGGCCGAGACCTTCTGCCAGGTGGGCGTGCCCTGTTTTATGGCCGATATGAAGGGCGACCTTTCCGGTATCAGCCAGGCCGGCCGCCTCAGCGGCTTCATTGAGAAGCGCCTGCCGGAATTCGGCATTGAAAATCCCGAGTTCCAGGGCTGCCCGGTGCGCTTTTTTGACGTCTTCGGCGAGCAGGGACACCCGATGCGGGCCACCGTGTCACAGATGGGACCGGACCTGCTGGCCCGCCTGATGGAGCTCAACGAGACCCAGACCGGCGTGCTGCACATCGTCTTCCGCATCGCGGACGACAGGGGACTGCTGCTCCTGGATATGAAGGACCTCCGGGCAATGCTCAACTACGTCGCCAATCACGCGTCCGAGTTTACGACCTCCTACGGTATGGTCACCTCGGCCAGCGTGGGCGCCATTCAGCAGGCCCTCCTGACCCTCGAGGCCCAGGGCGCCGACAAGTTCTTCGGCGAGCCTTCGTTCGACATTTACGACCTCCTCCAGTGCGAGGCGGGCAAGGGCATTATGAACGTCCTCGCGGCCGACAAGTTGATGCTCCAGCCGAAGCTCTATTCGACCTTCCTGCTCTGGCTGATGTCTGAGCTCTATTCCACGCTGCCCGAGGTGGGTGATATGGATTATCCCAAGCTGATCTTCTTCTTCGACGAGGCGCACATGCTGTTTGACGGCACCTCCAAGGCGATGGTCGACAAGATCGAGCAGGTCATCCGGCTCATCCGTTCCAAGGGTGTCGGCATCTACTTCGTCACCCAGAGCCCGACCGATATT
>JAFZAI010000175.1 GCA_017557325.1 Bacteroidales bacterium | reverse complement strand
GGGCACGAAAACAGTCATTTTACTCAGTATCAGACACTTACGACTAACAACAATAAAGTTGCGTCGCAGTGCCTTCCATACGCTTGCACCTAGAAATTCTGGAAGGTCGTCCAGTTGGTATTGGTTTCAGCGGTGGCTTCTATGCCGTCGGGGAGGTTGGCAAACAAGTCGAATCCTGTCCAAGCCTCGATCTGGTCGACGGAGACGGCGTAGTTCGTGTAAGAGGAGTTGCTATAAACCTTATGCTCGAACCAGAAGCCGATGGCGGAGGCGGATGTAATGGTGGTTCCGGACCGCTTGACCTTGAGAAGCGCTTTCCAATAATAATTGGGAACAGGCAGGCTGGAAGGATTGGCGTTCTGTCCACTGGCTCCTGTCAGGTATGTGATCGTCTCGCTGCCGCCGACCTTGCGGTAAGTCGGGCCGGTGACCACATAGACAGTGTCCGTGGAGGACAGCAGATTGCGCGTGGCATTTTCGAGCGAACTCCAGATGCCGCCGTTAAATCCGTTCTGGATCTGCGGCGTCTGGTTGGTCGAGTAGTAGGTCTGCTTGTTCATCGTGTCGTCGCTCTTCCTGTCCGCATTGGGGCACTGGTGGCCGCGGGCATAGGTGCCGGCGTTATACATTTTTTCGTAGGCGTAGGTGGTAATGTTGACCTGCTTATTCTCCTGAATATTCGGATTATAGTACCATTTGCTGGTGGAACCGCTGCCGCTCGTATGGGAAGACGTCAGAGGCCAGGCGACCCACATTGACGCATAATAGGTGTAGTTGTAATTGTAGGTGTAATTCCTGTTGGTCCCGACCGTACTGCCGCTGCCGTAGAATGTGCCGTAATAGTCCTCGCTTCCGGTCCTTGCTGGCAACTCGAGCCAGCCGCTCGCGACAGCCGTGCCTCCGGTGGTCGTGAAGTACACGACTTCGCCGTATCGCGTGGTGGTGGTGGTCCCGTCGCTCTCAATGGCGTAGGCCTTATAGCTGTAGGCGGTGCCTTTCGTGAGCCCGGTCTTGCTATAGGAGAACGATGTCCCGGTCCCGCTGACGGTGATTTTCGTCGAAGGATTGCTGCCGCTTCCGAAGTAGAAGCCTCGCTCCGTGACCGTCAGGCCCGTGGGCACGACATAGCTTCCGTTCAGGGTCGCAGAAGTGTTGGCTATGTTGCTGACCGCTTCCGTCGTAACCGTAATTTGCGGGGTGGAAGAACCGGCGCGCTTGAAGAGTTGCGGGGCTTTCTGACTGCTGGTGTAGCAGGCGAAACGTGGATTGCTTGAGTTGTACTGCAGTTTACGGGTGGAATCCCCTGCATTGGCGATGGTCAGCGCGCCGGATGAGTAGGAGATGCTCCATTTATAATTGTTGCTGTCGGCTGAAGCAGCGTATGCAAGAGAATTGCCGCTGGTCCATCCCAGATAGCCGACGCCGTTAAGGAAGAGCGTGTAATAGGTTCCGGATTTGGCAATCGTTATCTCATAAGGGCTTCCTGCGGAATATGAAATCTTATTGTTGCTGATGGTAACCGACGATACTGTTCCGATCGTAGTAACGCCGGTCAGCATCATATTCGCGTCGGTATTGGCCAGTACATACGCGCCGCTCCAGTCGGTCTGGCTGGCGGTCACGAGTTCGTAATCGCCGCCGGTTTGCGGCTCAGCATCGGTCGTGAAGTTGAGCACCGCGCCCTTGCGCTCTTCGACGGAGGAGGTGGAGGCGTTGTATTCCTTGACGTAGGCCTGGACGTAGTAGGTCGTTCCTGCATATAGGCCGGAAAGTGAATATGTGAATGGAGTGGCCGTATCTTCTGAAGTGACCTTATTTGAAGGCGTGCTGCTTGTACCCCAATAGAAGCCGACCTCGGAAATTTCTCCGGTCGCTCCGGTGTAGGAGCCGTTCAGTGTCGCCGTGGTCTGGGCGATATAGCCGGCGGCGGCAGTCGTCACCGTGGCCGTCGCTTCGGGCTGCGGATCCGGAGAGACGGCAACCTCACCTAATTTATACAGTGATGGAGCAGATTGCCCAGACTCATAACAGGCAAAGCGAGGCGCACTCGTATTGTATTTCAGATATCTGGTCACATTAGACCGTGCACTCTTGATAGTCAGGACGCCATTGCTATAAGAGATCAACCACTTATACTCATTTAAAGTATCCGAAGTAATAGAATCCGTTGATGTCAGCGAATTCCCGGATGTCCATCCAAGATATTTCTCGCCGAGAGTCATTGTATAATAATTTCCGGACTTGGCGATAGTCAGTTCATACGGATGGCCATCCTCATACGCAATTGTATCATCCGTTATGGTAACATCCGTTGCTATACCATACTTTGGACTGGTCGTCGAAATCCCCGTCAGCATTTTCTGAACCGTTTCGTCATCATACCCCAGCACATACTGTCCGCTCCAATCGCTCTGGCTCGCCGTCACCTTCTCATAGACTTTCTGCTTTGCGGTCCGCGTCGCATTGTAAGGCGACTCCGGTTTCATTTTGATTCCCAGTGTCCGGTGCGCATTGACCGGGAAATTCAGATTGAGACCCGATATCGTCCTTCTATAGACAGCCTTGTCGGTCTCAAGGGTGACATCAAGGGATGTCAATGGAGTGTTCTCCGAAGAAAAAATGCTAATCCAGAAAGTAAGATTCCCGCCGGAGAATAAGAGGTTGTCACCCTTGATTGTCACGCTGTTGGAGACATTCGAAGTCGTCATCGATCCCGTCAGTAAATTGAGGGAGAAATCCCCCGTCAACGCAGCTCCTTCCTGCGCGGTAAGTGTCACGCTTTGAATTACTTCCGAAGATGAAAAACCATTGAGTTCATCCAGATTCTTCAGCGTTATCTCCCCATGCGCCACCTTCCGCTCCCACATTAGGGGAATCGCCTCCGTCGGTTTGGAATTATAATTCCTGACCGAATGACCGATCATCAGGTCGGCCTTCGGATCGAAAGAGGCCTTCGCGGGAGTCTGTTCCGTCAGAATGGTTACGATAGCCGAGGGTGCCGAACTGAAGTTTTCCGCCACGGCGGAAGCGGGGTACACCGTGTAGAAATGATATTCTCCGTTCCCCGTATTGGGGAAATTGCCTGGAACAGAGAAAGAAGCGGTCGGTCCATCTTCGCCCTCCTGAAGAGCAGATGAAGCATATAATCTGGCCGGAGAAGACTGTGTTGCATTGCCCTGGGCGCCCTGCCAGGTCCCGTCTACAGTATAGCCCATCCGGATCTGATCCCCGGCAGACCAAAGTATGGTTTTGCCGGAATGGACGGTCTTGGTATCCTCGCCCTCCGGTTCAGATGTAAAGACAAATGTCTGTAGTTCAGGTTCTTCGATTTCCACAAGATTTTCAGGAAGCAGGCGGAGCGCCGTGTCGTCAGGTTCTCCGATTTCGCAGGCCGTCACAAAGGCAGCAACTGCAAGGATTGCATAAAAACGAGTCTTTTTCATACTGCCTTAGATTTAAATGTCTCCCAAACCTTCATCATCACCGTCATCATACCCCGCGCCGGCCGTGTTGGTGCCGGCGCAGATGTCCGCCTCCTCGTCGAGGCGGATGATCGCGCTCCAGGGGGCCAGGTATTCCCCCTCCGTGAAATGGAAAATCATAGTATTCTCTTTTTGCCTTTTGCCGGGCCTTGCGGCCCTATCCGGCAAATTTAGTAAAAAATCGGCTCTTCCCTGCAACATTCCCCTTTATTTTTGCATCTTTGTGTTATGGAAATTTGTTACTCCAGAAACTAAATTATTCTAACCCTATGAAAATCAGAGATATTTTGAAGGGAAGCCTCGCGGTCATTGCCGCGTGCGGCCTTGTTTATGCCTGTTCGTATTATGACGCCCATGGCGGCGGATTGGGATATTACGGAGAATCTTACCTCGCTGCCGACGGGAACCTCCCGGGTGAGCCGAACCCTGAAGAGCCCGCCGGTGACCGGTTCGACGAAATCGTCGAGAATCCGTTCGTCGCCGTGGCCGAAGAGCCCCAGTCCACCTTCTCGGTGGATGCCGACGGCGCCTCATACGCCTATACGCGCCGCTGTATCAAAGGCGGCAATTTCCCGATGAAGAATGCCGTCCGGATCGAGGAATTCCTCAATTATTTTACCTTCGACTATCCCGAGCCCTCCGGCAGCGACGCCGTCGCGCTCAACGCCGAAATCGCCGCCTGTCCCTGGAATGCGGAGCATCAGCTCCTCCGCCTCGGCATCAAAGGGAAATCCATTCCCTCGGGAGACGAGCCCCAGGCCAATTTCGTCTTCCTCATCGACATCTCCGGCTCGATGAGCTCCTCGGACAAGCTCCCCCTGCTGAAATCCGGCCTCATCAAGATGCTCGAGCAGATGCGCCCGACCGACCGTGTCGCCATCGTCACGTATGCCAGCGGGGAGCAGCTCCTTCTGCCCTCGACGCCCGTATCCTCCAAGAAAAAGATCACCGATGCCATCAAACAGCTTAACGCCAGCGGCGCCACGGCCGGAGCCCAGGCGATGAAGATGGCCTACGACGAGGCCACCAAGAACTTTATCGAGGGGGCCAACAACCGCATCATCATGGGTACCGACGGCGACTTCAACGTCGGCGTCACCGACACGGACGCCCTGAAGGAGATGGTGGAAAGTTATGCCGCCAATGGAATTTACCTTACCATCTGCGGATTCGGAACGGGGAATCTCAACGACTCCATGATGGAGACGATCTCCAACAGCGGGAACGGCACCTACGAATACATCGACAGCGAAGAGGAGATGCTCAAAGTTTTCGTCTACGAACAATCCCGCTTCGTCGCCGTCGCCAACGACTGCAAGGTGCAGATCACCTTCAACCCCGAGGCGGTCGAAAAATACCGGCTCATCGGCTATGAGAACCGCGTGATGTCCAACGAAGACTTCGAAAACGACAAGAAGGACGCCGCGGAGATCGGTTCCGGACAGACGATTACCGCCCTGTATGAGATCATTCCGGCCGCAGAAGCCGCAGCCGATGCCTCCCCCGCCAAGTTCGACTTCCGGTATAAGAAATCGCTCGGTGCAGAGAGCACCGCCTTGAGCCTCGATGTACCGGCCCTCACGGCCACTCCTTCGGAGAATTTCAACTTCGCCGCCTCCCTCGCCGCCTTCGGCCTGACGCTCCGCTCCTCGGAATACAGGGGGTCCTCCAGCTTCGCTCTCGCCAAGAGTCTCGCCGACAAGGCCACGACCTTCGACCCCCACGACTTCCGCAGCGAGTACCGCGACCTGCTGGGGAAAGCCGCCAGTTTTCAGCTGCAGTAGCCAAAGCTGCCAGTTTTCAGCTGCAGTAGCCCAAGCCGCTTCCTTCCAGAGGCAGTAGGGTCAAGTAACAAAAAGGGGCTGAAACGTGACTTAACCCTGCTCCAGAAGATAGTCAAGTCACGAAAACGGGCCGAAATGCGACCTGCCCCTTTGAAATACGGAGAGAATGCCTTATTTTTGCGCTGACAAAATAAGGCATTTTCTATGTTTCCTTTCAATCACGCATACTGCTCCGACAAGTACCAGTACACGATGGGAAAGTCGTACCTGGAGTGCGGCCAGGCGGGCCGCAAGGCTGTGTTTAACCTCTTTTACCGCAAGGCCCCCGAGAACAACAACTGGGCGGTGGTGAGCGGCACCGACGAGGTGATCGAGATGATTTCGCACCTCGGTGAGGAGAGCCCTGAATTCTTCGAGAAATTCCTTCCGGGCGAGGATTACGCCGAGTTCCGCCAATACCTCAGCACCATGCGCTTCACAGGCGAAGTTTACGCCATGCGGGAGGGCGAGATCGTCTTCCCCAACCAGCCCATCGTCACGGTCGTCGGACCGATGATCGAGGCCCAGGTCCTGGAGACGCCGATGCTCTGCATCCTCAACCACCAGATGGCCGTCGCCACCAAGGCATCCCGCGTATGCCGCGCCACTGACCATCCCGTGAGCGAATTCGGCTCGCGGCGGGCACACGGCCCCTGGGCAGCGGTGTACGGCGCCAAGGCCGCCATCATCGCCGGCTGCGCCAGCACGTCCAACATCATCACGGGCGCCCTCAACGGCGTTCCCTCCACCGGTACGATGGCCCACAGCTTCATCACCTCATACGGCAGTTCCGTCGAAGGCGAACATACGGCTTTCTGCGATTATATCCGGACGCACAAGGGCGAGAACCTCATCCTGCTGATCGACACCTACGACACCCTGCGCTGCGGCGTGCTGAACGCCATCCGCTCCTTCAAGGAGAACGGCATCGACGACAGCTATCCCTACGGCTACGGCATCCGGCTCGACAGCGGCGACCTCGCCTACCTCTCGCAGGAAGTCCGCCGCATCCTCGACGAGCACGGGCTCACCAAATGCAAGATTTTCGCGACCAACGGCCTGGACGAATACCTCATCTCCGACCTTGAGCGCCAGGGCGCGCGGATCGACAGCTACGGCGTGGGTGACGCCATCGCCACCTCCAAGGCCGCTCCCTGCTTCGGCAACGTCTACAAACTCGTCCAGATCGACGACGAGCCCGTCCTCAAGCGCAGCGAGGACAAGATCAAGCTCATCAACCCGGGCTTTCAGATCACCTGGCGCATCTCCGTGCTGGACGAAAAGAGCACCGCGCCCGACGGCCACCTCTACAAGGTCGACGTCACCTGCCTCCGCGGCGACCGGCTCGACAAGGCCATCCAGGCCAAGGAAGAGATCACCGTCCGGGACGAATACGATTCCTTCAAGACCAAGACATTCGCCGCCGGAGAATACCTGGCCCGCCCGCTCCAGCACCAGGTCATCCTGGCCGGGAAGCGCTGCGTGCCCTTCCACACCCTCATGCAGAAGAAATCCTTCTACAACGACAATCTCCTGCATCTCAATCCCACGGAGCGCCGTCTCATCAACCCGCACTTCTTCAAGGTCGACATTTCCGACGACCTCTACGACACGAAAATGCACATCCTCGAAACCCTCAACCGCGAGATCAAGGAATTCAAGCTATAGTCAGACTCAGCGGCGATACCGCGCTAGATAAACATACAATGGTAGACCGGGATCAATGTCAATTCCTCGTCTTTTCGTGAATCCTTGGTATATACCAGATACCTGAGCCCGACGTGCAGGGAGAATTTCTTGCAGAACTCGTCCATTGATTTGTGCGTCTTGTAACCGGAGGATTTGACCTCGACCGGGCAAATCTTGAATCCGCGGGAAAGCAGGAAGTCTATCTCGTAGTTGTGCTTGCCGCTAGGCGTGGGCCAGGTGTGATAGAAAAGCTTTTCTCCACGGGCACGCAGCATCTGAGCTATAACGTTTTCGTAAACATAGCCAAGGTCGGTCGCCAGTTTGTCGCTGAGTAGCTTTTGGTAGATGATATTCTCGGTAATAGCATTGTCCCAGAAGGCCATGGTGATGAAGAGTCCGGTATCTCCGACATACATCTTGTACTGCCCGATATTGCGGTGCTGTGAGAGTCCTACGGACGGGTCGTTGGCGTGGTAGCAGAAATTGACGGCCATGCTGTCTTCCATATCCTGAATGAGTTCGTTCATCAGATCCTCGTCCTGGCTGCGACCGAGTACGCTGGTAACCTGATAGCGGGAGGCGTTGCCGGTGAGCTGGGACGGGGCTGCCATGAAGAGGCGCGTGGCACGGCCGGTGGGATCGAGCTTCCGGAAATCGTCAGCGTAGAGTTCGATGATTTCCCGCTTCTTGGCATCAACAACGCTCAAGTTCTTTGTATCAAGATAGGCGTTCACGGCCTGTGGCATGCCACCTACCAGCATATAGAGGCGAAAATCGCGCATCAGCTTGCGGCAGATGGCATCACCCACACCCTGGTGCTTCTCGAAGGTGTCCTTCATGAGCGGAACGGTAGCGATGTCTCCCAGCGCCCAACGAAATTCCTCATAATCCATCGGATACATTTCGATGCGGGTTTCCTCACTGGGAATCACGATTCCCTGTGTGTTCTTCTTGATTGAGAGGAGGGAGCCAGTCTCAATGTAGTCGTACCGATGGTCTTGAACCAGATACTTGATGGCCTCGCGGACTTTGGGGGCTTTCTGGATCTCGTCGAAGATGATGACGGATTTGCGCTCCTCCAGACGGACATTGTAGATGAACTGGAGCTGAAGGAAGAAACGGTCGCGGTCATTGATGTGGGCGACAGCTTCCCAAAGTTCATCGGGGGCATCGGCAAAATCCACTTTTATATAAGAAGTGTACTCGTTCTTGGCAAATTCCTCTGCAATGGTGGACTTGCCCACGCGACGGGCGCCTTTGATGAGGAGGGCGGTACTTCCATCTTTGGTCTGCTTCCATTCCTGGAGCTTTCCATATATCTTGCGTCTAAATATGCGTTCCGGATATTCCATTTCTCTCACATTTCAGTTATGATTCAGACGCAAAAATAGGCCATTTTGACGAAATCTCAAAATGTTTTTGGTAATTTTTGTATGGATTCTCAAAATCTTATGATCCAATCAGCGGTGATACTTCGCCGTGCGGGCGTCGGAGATGACGCCGCCCCAGTTGAGGCCGAAGGCGAAGTCCCAGACGTGGCCGTCGGCGTCCGTGTAGCATTCCATGTCGAACGGGACGTCCTCGCACTGCTCCTCTACGGTCTTCATATTGGCCGGGAGCTGGCAGGGCAGGAGGCCCGAAGGCTCGAAGGCGCCGCTGATGACATCCAGGAGGGCGTTGTTGCAGACGCCGAAGGAAATCAGCACGGCATCGGCTGAGGGCTCGATCTCTGCGGGCACGAACGGGCGGTCGACGTGGACCACAAGGATGACCGGCTTCGAACCCATCTGCTCCCGGGTGCGCTGCACCATATACATATCGTCCTCGTTGGCGGAAGTCTCAGTGTACCCCTTGTAGCTGCGGTTCACGATACTCTCGGCCGGGTCGCTGGCCAGGCTCTCCTCGCGGGCGAATTCGGCCGTGTACGGCCCGTACTGCAGGCTGATCGGGTTGTAATGGCCGTCCCCGTCCTCCGGTTTCTCCGGAATCCGGTAGCCCCAGTGACCGTACGGCGTCTTCACCGACACGAGCGCGAAGTCCGCCTCCTCCGGCGAATCCACCACGTCGAAATACCTGGACAGCAATTCCTTGGAGAAAGGATACTCGTCATACGCCTCGATCGGGACCATCCAGTGCGTCAGGCCCGCGCCGACGTGGCGCAGCGGCTCGTACACCTTGAGGCGCCC
The DNA here is from genome assembly GCA_017557325.1 of Bacteroidales bacterium. Classification (GTDB taxonomy): domain Bacteria; phylum Bacteroidota; class Bacteroidia; order Bacteroidales; family UBA932; genus Cryptobacteroides. The sequence goes on along the minus strand of JAFZAI010000175.1, from coordinate 3,119 downwards.
CTTGACGGGAAGGGCGCCGCCGTGATTCTTCAGCATCACGATCGACTTGAGCTGGGCGTCATAGCCGGCGGCCACATACTCCTTGCAGCCGACGACGCGCTCCGCTTCGGCAGGATCGACGTACGGATTCTCGAAGAGACCCACGCGGAGAATGTTCACGAGCAGCCTGCGGGCCGACAGTTCGAAGCGCTCCCGGGCGCTCTCCGCCCCGTATTTTTCCTCCCATAGCTTGTATGCCTCGAGGCTCGGGCCGTTGTCATACACCCCGCCGAGCTGGTCCACACCCGCCTCGAACACCTTCAGCCGCTTCTCGGCAGCCGTAGCGGTCTCCATTCCCCAAGGAGTCCCCTTGTGCTTGTAAGGCTTCTCGAAGTCCTTGACGATGCCCCAGTCGGTGCAGACCACGCCCTCGAAGCCATATTTGTCGCGGAGCAACTCCTGGATGATATAATGGCTGAATCCGTTGCCGACATTCTCCCCGTCGGGGGCCTGGTTGTAGGAAATCGTGTAATACGGCATCACAGCCGAGGCGCTCCGGGTCTTGCCGGGAAGTTTGAAGGCGCCGTCCACGAAGGGAATGAGGCCCTGGGCGAAATTGTCGCCCGGATAGACGGCGAATTTCCCGATGCCGAAGTGGGCGTCGCGGCCGCCTTCCCCGGCGCCGCCGCCCGGCCAGTGCTTGACCATGCAGTTGACGGACTCACGGCCCCAGCCGGTCTTGCTACCGGGCGTGGTCTGGAAGGCCTCGCAGTATTCGCGCGCGATGTCGCGGCAGAGGTCGGGGCTCTCGCTGAATGTGCCGTAGAAGCGCCTCCAACGCGGCTCAGAGGCCATATCGATTTGCGGAGAAAGCGCCGTGGTGAGGCCGAGGGCGCGGTATTCCGCCGAGACGACTTCTCCGTGCTTCCGAATGACGTCCATGTCGAACGTGGCCGCCATGCCGATTTCGCGCGGCCAGCGGGAAATGCTGCTCGTTCCGTCCGGATCGAATTCCCCGTCGGGTTCGTGGTTGTAGGTGCTGGTATTGGCCTTTCCGTTGGTGTAGTTGCGCGGGTCGGTGGAATTGTTGGCGGGAATGCCGAAAGGAGCGGCCTCGCAGAAGGCCTGCACGGCATTGGCCCAGGCCGCTCCGGCGTACGGTGACGCAATGGCCGCCACGAGGACGTGCCGCACGTGATCCTCTCCGAGGAATTGCAACTGCTTCTCCGTGAGGAGCGTATCCTCAACCTGCTGAGCCGAGGAATAAATCATCAGGCCGCAGATCTCTTCGATGCTGAGCTTCGAGGCAAGATCCGCCGCACGCGCTTCCGCGCCGAGCCGCCAGTCCTCGTACGGATCGAGAACGCCGTTGCGGTTGAGGTCCTTGAACGGACGTCCGCCGACGTTGAGGATCGTAACTCCGGAAGCCGGGCTGTATCCCAGCTCGGGAGTCCCCTTCTGGGCGATGGTACGATAGGTTCCGTGATCGGTCTCGGTCCACGCCTGCGGCGTGCAGGCCGCGGCGACAAAAGCCGCAAGAATCAAAGAAAGTTTGATACGCATAATTTTTATACATTAACTTTAACTTCCAACCGTATATCCGCCGAGGAGGCGCCGACGAGGAGGCGGTACTCGCCGGGATCGACCTTCCAGCCGTGGGAGTCCACGTCGTAATAGCTGAAGGCGTCGGGGTCGAGGTGGATGGTGTAGCGCTCGGACGCGCCGGGGGCGATCAGCTTCTTCTCATAGCCCTTGAGCTCCTTGGCGGGACGCACCACCGATGGCTTCACCGGCGCCACATACAGCTGTGCGGCCTCCTTGGCAGCCATAGAGCCGGTATTGCGGACGGTAAAGCTCACGTCGAAACCTTCACCGGAGCGGACGGCGGAAATGTCAGAATATTCGAACGAAGCATAGCTGAGGCCGTACCCGAACGGATACAGCGGCTCCACGCCGAAATGCTCCACACCGCGATAGCCGAGGAAAATTCCCTCCCCGTAGAGGATGTAGGGATACGAATCCTGGCTGGGACGGTCACGCGGCGCGGCCTTGCGGGACACGATGCCGTACCATTTCTGGGCGGGATTCTTGTCCTGCGCGCCCCAGAATGTAAACGGAAGCTTGCCGGAAGGAGACACCTTGCCGGAAAGGATGGCCGCCAGGGCGTTTCCGCCTTCCTGCCCGGGATACCAGGTCAGGAGGATGGCCTTCGCATTATCCGCCCAGGTGCTGAAATTGAATTCCCCGCCGGAATTGGCGACCACGATGATATTGGGGTTCTGCGCCGCCATCCGGTTGATGAGGGCATCCTGGCCGTAGGGATGAAGCCTGTACTTGCGGTCGAAGGCCTCACTCTCCGAGAGCCGGTCGAAGCCGACGCAGACCACCACGGCGGCAGCCTGGCGCAGGAGTTCGGGCTTTGGAGAATCCTCGGCCACCACATTCCAGCCCTTGCCAAGGCCCAGCAGGCCGGCGGCAGGGGTCACGCCCTTGCCATCCTCGGGGCTCACCCAGCCGGAGCCGCCGCCGCACGCCATCACGTGGGCGTTGGGGCCGGTGACTACGATCAGATTCTTCTTCCCGGGCTTGAGCGGCAGGATACCGCCTTCGTTCTTCAGCAGCACGGGACCCTCCAGAGCGATCTCATACGCCCGCTTCTGCGACAGGACCGGATCTTCGGCCGAAGGATCGGCCTCCAGATTGGCTTCCAGCAGACCGAACGCGGAAAACACCTGCAGGATATGCCGGCATTTCTCGTCCAGATCCGCCTCGGTGATGACGCCATTCGAGAGAAGCTCCTTCACCTCATCCGCCTTGGTCACATAATTGCGCGGCATCTCCAGGTCGGCGCCTCCCCTGATGAATCCCAGCGTGGAATAGGTCGATGCCCAGTCTGTCATCACGATGCCCTCGTGGCCCCATTTGCGCAGGTTCTCCTTCACCAGCCAGGAATTCTCGGCGGCATAGACGCCGTTAATCGGATTGTAGCTGGTCATCACGGCACCCACCCCCGCCTTCTCCACCGCCTTGCGGAAAGTCGGGAAGTAGATCTCGTTGATGGTGCGCTCATCCGCATTGGAGCTGACCCCGTGGCGGTCGTATTCCTGCTGATTCAGCGCGAAATGCTTGATCGTCGCCAT
>JAFZAI010000174.1 GCA_017557325.1 Bacteroidales bacterium | reverse complement strand
TGGGCGATACGGGCCCCTGCGGCCCCAGCTCCGAGATCCACATCGACCTCCGCAGCGACGAAGAGATTGCCAAGCGCCCCGGCCGTGAGCTGGTCAATACGGACAACGACGAGGTGATCGAGATCTGGAACCTCGTGTTCATGCAGTTCAACCGCAAGGCCGACGGCCACCTCGAGCCGCTTCCCGCCAAGAACATCGATACGGGAATGGGCTTCGAGCGCCTCTGTATGATTCTCCAGAACAAAAAATCCAATTACGAGACCGACGTCTTCAGCGGGATTATCGGCAAGGTGGAAGAGTTCTCCGGCCACAAATACACCGAAGGCGGCAACGTGGAGGTTGCGATGCGGGTCATCGCCGACCACGTCCGCGCCATCGCCTTCTCGATCGCCGACGGCCAGCTGCCGTCCAACGTGAAGGCTGGCTACGTTATCCGCCGAATCCTGCGCCGTGCCGTCCGCTACGGATACACTTTCCTCGGATTCGAGGAACCGTTCCTCTGCCGCCTCATCCCGCAACTGGTCAGCGATATGGGCGAGGCGTATCCCGAACTCAAAGCGCAGCAGACACTCATCGAAAACGTCATCCGCGAGGAGGAGAACGCTTTCCTGAAGACCTTGGACCGCGGTATCAAGATGCTCGACGACAAACTTGCCGAGAATGCCGCAAGCAAAACGCTCCCCGGAACCGACGCCTTTGTCCTCTATGATACGTACGGCTTCCCGATTGACCTTACTGAACTTATTGCGACCGAGAAGGGATTTACCGTCGATCTGGAAGGCTTCAACGCCGAACTCCAGAAGCAGAAGGACCGCGCCCGGAGCGCTACCGCCAACGAATTCGGCGACTGGGTCGAATTCGTCGCGGGAGAAGAAGTGACCTTCACAGGTTACGATACCCTCGAAGAGCCCGCCGCCCGGCTCCTGAAGCACCGCACGGTCAAGCAGAAGAACAAAGTTCTCTACCAACTCGTCTTTGACCGCACCCCGTTCTATGCGGAAATGGGCGGCCAGGTGGGTGACACCGGCGTCATCGAAAATGCTTCCGGCGAGAAGATCAACATTCTCAATACCGTCAAGGAAAACAACCTCACCATCCACCTCGCGGAACGCATCCCCGAGGATTGCGAGAGCCTGTTCCGCCTGAGCGTCGACAAGGCCCGCCGCGCCCGCATCGCCGCGAACCATACCGCGACCCACCTGATGGACGAGGCCCTGAGGGAAGTTCTTGGCACGCATGTCGAGCAGAAAGGCTCCTTCGTGGGACCCGACTACCTGCGCTTCGACTTCAGCCACTTCGCCAAGATGTCCGACGAGGAGATCGCCGCCGTCGAGCACAAAGTCAATGCCGCCATCCGCGCCAACTATGTGCGCAAGGTTTGCGAGACCTCGATGGAGGAGGCGCAGAAGATGGGTGCGATCGCCCTGTTCGGGGAGAAATACGGAGAGAAGGTCCGCGTGGTAAATTTCGGCTCCTCCACGGAGCTTTGCGGCGGTACGCACGCAGGTGCCTCCGGCGAAATCGGATTTTTCAAGATTGTCTCCGAGAGCGCCATCGCCGCCGGCGTCAGGCGTATCGAGGCCATCACGGGAGAGGCCGCCGAGAAGTTTGTCGACAATCTGGAAGGAATGCTCCGGACGGTCAAGGCCCTCTTCAACAACGTGCCCGACCTTACCGGTGCCATTAAGAAAATGATCGAGGACAATGCCGACGCCCGGAAGCAGCTGGAGGCCGTCGCAGCCGAAAAGGCTGCCGCCATGGCCCGCAAGTTGGAGGCGGAAGCCGAGGTCATCGGCGGAGTCCGTGTCGCAAAATACGACCTGAGCGCCGATCCGACTCTCGTCCGCAATGTGGCCCTCGCCCTGCAGAAGCAGGCTGAGAACCTCGTGCTGGCCGGTGCCTATTCCTATAATGACAAGCCTAACCTCGTACTGATGTATTCCGCCGACCTCGTCGCGAAGGGCAAGCACGCCGGGAAGGATATCGGCATTGCCGCGAAACTCATTCAGGGTGGCGGCGGTGGCCAGCCGGGCCTTGCCACGGCCGGCGGCAAGAATCTCGAGGGGCTGAAGGACGCCCTGGAGAAACTTGTTGAACTCGCCACGGCGTAGATTCATAAAGAATGAAGAGACTCGACAGATTCATACTGAAATCGTTTGTAGGGCCGTTTCTGGCGATCCTCGTAGTCGTCATCTTCATTCTGCTGCTGCAATTCCTGTGGGTATACATCGACGAGATTGTCGGGAAGGGACTGGGGCTGAGGGTCGTGCTGGAATTTATGCTGTGGGCGAGTTGCACCGTGCTGCCGCTCGCTTTGCCGCTCAGCACCCTCCTCGCCTCGATGATGACCCTCGGGCAGATGGGCGAGAACTTCGAGCTGATTGCCATCAAGGCGTCCGGCATCTCGCTCACGCGGGTGATGCTCCCGATGATGATCACCAGCGCCGTCATCAGCGTCGGCGCTTTCTTCGTCTGCAACAACCTCGTCCCCTACGCGATGAACCAGATTTACACGATGCGGGACGATTTCAGCAAAACGAAGAACGAGATCAAAATTCCCATCGGGACCTTCTACGACGGCATTGAAGGCTATATCCTCCGTATCGGCGACCGCGATGAAACGACCGGGATGATGATGGACGTGATGGTATACGACCATTCCAACGGCCGCGGCAACACCACCCTCACCGTCGCCGATTCAGGCATTATGAAACTCTCCAAGGCCAAAGACTACCTGACCTTCATCCTCTACGACGGCACCAACTACCAGGAAACCAACGTCCGTAAATACCGCGACACCACCCTCACCCTCCAGCGCATCGATTTCTCCAAACAGGAGCTGGTCATCAAGCTAGAGAATTACGCCTTCCACAAATCTGACAAGGCGCGGTTCTCCGACCAGGTCAAATCGATGCCGCTCAAGCTGCTCAACCACGGGCAGGATTCCCTCTCGGCCCTGTACGATTCCTCTTACGTCCGGCACCTCGAAGGATTTGCCGAGCACGGCGTCCTCACCAAGAATACCCAGCTCGATACGTCCTGGCGGCGGATGAACAATTTCTCCGACCCGGATTTCCTCCGGTGGGATTCCAATGATAAAAGGTATCAGGCCCTCAATGCAGCCGCGTCACAGGCCCGCCAGATGGAATCCACCCTCAGCAACTATACCATCGAATCCTACGAGTACTCCTACATCCTTCGCCTGACGAACATCGAGATCTTCAAGAAATTCGCCCAGGCGCTCGCCTGCCTCATTCTGTTCTTCATCGGCGCCCCGCTCGGCGCACTGATCCGGAAGGGCGGTCTGGGGACCTCGGCCATTGTCTCGGTGCTGTTCTTCGTTCTTTACTGGGTCGTCGACATCACCGGCACCAAACTCGCCAAGGACGGAGCCGTGACGCCGTTCTTCGGCAACTTCATCTCCGCCTTCGTTCTCTTCCCGACGGGTCTCTTCCTGTCGTGGAAGGCCATCCACGACTCATCCCTGCTGGGCAGCGACAGTTTCAAGTCGGAATGGAATAAATTCAAAAGCAAGATTATGTCTCTGTTCAAGAAGACACGTATCGTCTATATGGGCACGCCCGAATTTGCGGTGGCACCCCTCCAGGCCCTGGTGGAGAAGAAGTACAGAGTTGCCGGCGTAGTGACCGTCGCGGACAAGCCGGCCGGAAGGGGGCTGAAGCTGATCGAGAGCCCAGTCAAGCAATTTGCCGTGGCAAATGGAATTCCCGTCCTCCAGCCCGAGAAACTCAAGGATCCGGAGTTCCTTGCCGCCCTGGCCGCCTTCAAGGCTGATATTTTCGTAGTGGTCGGATTCCGGATGCTGCCCGAGGAGGTCTGGAAAATGCCACGCCTCGGCACCTTCAATCTCCACACTGCCCTGCTGCCGCAATACCGCGGCGCCGCGCCCGTTAACTGGGCCGTCATCAACGGAGAAAGCCTCACCGGAGCCACAACCTTTATGATCGATAAGAGCATCGACACCGGCGGCATTATTCTCCGTCAGGAAATCCGTATCGGCAGGGACGAAACGGCCGGGGAGGTACATGAAGCCCTGAAGCCGGTTGCCGCAGACCTTGTCGTCCAAACCGTGCAGGGCCTGATCGAGGGTAACGCCGAAACCCGCGTCCAGCGGAGTTTCATCCAGGGTTCAGAGCTGCTGAAGAAGGCGCCGAAACTCACCAAAGAGCTCTGCCATATCGACTGGAATGACTCCTCGCAGCACATTCACAATCTCATACGCGGCCTGAGCCCGATTCCGACGGCCTACACAGAACTCGAAAAAGACGGTACGCCCACCCAGCTCAAGATCTTCCGGGCTGAAATCCGCGAAGACCTGCACGGAACGCCCGGACAGGTCCTTACAGAAGGCAAGAAGTATTTCGCCGTCGCTACCGCCGACAGTGCGGTCGGGCTGCTTGACGTCCAGCTTGCCGGCAAGAAACGGATGGACGTGAAAGCCTTCCTCGCCGGATTCCGCGACGCGGACAGCTATAAAGCCACCCAAGGTACCTCCAAGGCTGAAATCGAAAAAGTAAAAGCCCTCGAGAGTGAAACTTGACGCCGTCATATTGGGAGCCGGGGAATTCCCGAAGAAGCCCTATCCGAGGCTCCTCCTGGAGCAGGCGGATATGATCGTCTGCTGCGACGGGGCCGCCGCATCCTTTTACCGATACTTCGGAGACCGGTGTAAACCCGACGCCGTCGTCGGCGATATGGACTCACTCCCGCCCCGTCTCCGCGAACTGTACGCCGACCGCCTCGTCCCCGTCTCCGAGCAGGAGACCAACGACCAGACCAAGGCCCTCACCTGGCTGCTGGACCGTTACCCGCCCATCCTCTCCTCCATCACCCTCCTTGCCGCCACCGGCAAACGCGAGGACCACACCATCGGAAACCTTTCTTTATTAATGGAATATGCGCGCACGCGCGGAATTGACGGACTCTCCTCCCCTTCCATCCGAATCGTATCGGACTACACGGAGAGTTTCGCTATCCGCGATTCCGCCACGCTGTACGTGGGGGAAGGCCGGGGTATTTCCGTCTTCTCGCCGGACAACACCTTGAAAATCAAATCCTCGGGCCTTCAGTGGCCGCTCGACGAGGTCGTCTGGGACAACTGGTGGAAAGCCACGCTCAACCGCGCCTCGGCCGACGCCGTGACCCTTGAATTTTCGCATCCGTCCGTCGCCCTGGTGATGCTTCGGTAGCCGATTGAAAATGATGCGTTTAATTATTTTTTGAAATTTTTGAAAAATTTTTTTCCTTTCGAATTGTTAGTAAACCTGCCAAAATTCATTCAAATTGATAGTATACTAAAAATAAATAAATATAAAATTTTTTAATAACGCCCCCATTCGGCCCCTTAGCGTATTTTACGGGCTTTGGGGGGTACTTGCAGTTTTCAATTTTTTTTGCAATCTTTGTAGCCAAAATTCGCGTGAGAAAAAAACGTGTATCAATATTTATGTTTAACTAATGTAACGCTTATGAAAAGAATCAAGCTTTTTGTAACAGCGGTCTTAGTATTGGTTTCGACCCTCGCCATGGCCCAGAGCCAGGTGACGGGTGTCGTGACTGATGCCGGTACGGGAGAAGCGCTCGCAGGAGCGGCCGTACAGGTGAAAGGTACTATGACCGGTGCATCGGCTGGCGCAGACGGTTCCTACACCGTCAAGGTCGCCAATCCGCAAGACGCTGTCCTGATCTTCAGCTTCTTTGGTTACAAGACAGTAGAGATTCCCGTTGCTGGAAAGAGTTTCCTCAACGTGGCGCTCGAGACGGATTCCACCGTCCTCGAAGAGACTGTCGTCGTGGCCTACGGTACGCAGAAGAAGGAGGCGGTGACCGGATCGGTCTCCTCTGTCAAGGGTGAGACGCTCGCATCCGCTCCCGTCACCTCCGTGGACAAAGCGCTCACCGGTAAGCTCGCGGGCGTCGCGGTCTCCGGTGTCTCGGGACAGCCTGGTGCCGTCTCCCAGATCCGTATCCGCGGTAACGGTTCCATCAATGCCTCCAATGCTCCGCTTTGGGTTATCGATGGTATTCCCGTCCTCTCCGGTGACGTCTCTGCGGCCGCCAACCAGAACAGCACCCTCACGGCCCTCAATCCCAATGACATTGAGTCCATCACGGTTCTGAAGGATGCGGCCGCCGCAGCGGCTTACGGTTCCCGTGCCGCCAACGGTGTTATCCTCGTCACCACCAAGAGCGGTAAGGAAGGCAAAGCCTCCTTCACCCTCCGCGCCAAGTTCGGTATGAACTGGCTCCAGCCCGACAGCGGCTTCCGTATGATGACCGCTTCCGAGCTCCTCAGCTGGCAGAGGGCTGCTATCCGCAACGCCGGCACCGATCCTGACAACCCGGCAGCCGGCGGCTACTACCGTCCGCTTTCGATGCTGAACGGCCAGCTCTACAACCCGCTGCGCGAGTTCACCCGCATCGGAACCACCCAGGAATATGAAATCGGCGCCAGCGGCGGTAACGCCCGTGCCAAATACTTCTCCTCCTTCTCCTATCAGAAGACCCAGGGTGTATTCTACGGCGTAGACTTCCAGAGGCTCCAGGGACGTATCAACGCCTCCTACAAGCTTCTGAAGAACCTCGAGACCGGCATCCGTTTCAACCTCGCTTACACCAAGCAGGCCGACGTATCGATGCAGAGCCTCTACTATGTGAACCCGATCTGGGCCGGTGAGACCCTGCAGCCTTGGGAGCAGCTCAAGGATGAGGAAGGCAACCACATCAGCATCGACGGCGTCAACAGCGGTGAGAACCCGCGCGCTGCTGCCGAGAACGATGACAAGTGGGAGAAGATCTTCCACCTCAACGGTACCGTCAACCTCAAGTGGACCCCGGTCAAGGGCCTCGACATCGAGACCAGAAACTCGATGGAAAGCTTCTTCCAGAACTCCCGGCATTACTACAGCCCCGTAGGTCACGCCAATTCGACGGCCAAGCAGCTCGACGACGTCGACCGCCAGATCCATCAGCTGACGACCTCCAACACTATCTCCTACAGCAACATCTTTGCAGGAGCCCATTCCTTCCGCGCCCTCATCGGCCAGGAGGCCATGCGGTATAAGAGTTTCTACCACGAGTCTTATTCCCCCGAGGTCGATCCGAACATGCCTTACCATACGACGGCTGACCAGACCACGACCGAGATCGGTTACGGCGAGAGCGCCGAGACGATGCTCTCCTTCTTCGCCATTGCCGACTACAACTACGACAACCGCTACTTCTTCCAGGCCAACTTCCGTGAGGATGGTTCCTCCCTGTTCGGTGCCGATAAGAAGTGGGGTGCCTTCTGGTCTGTCTCCGCTTCCTGGAACGCTGCCAATGAAAAGTTCCTGAAGAATGTCAAGAACGTCGACCTCCTCAAACTCCGTCTCAGCTACGGTGTCAACGGTAACAACGGTATCTCCGCTTATCAGGCCTACGGTCTCTACGGCACGGCCTCCTACAACGGTATCACCGGTTACCTGCCTTCGCAGCTGGAGAACAGGGTGCTGAGCTGGGAGCGCAACAAGACCATCAACGTCGGTCTCGACTTCGGCTTCTTCAACAACCGTCTCACCGGTAGCATCGACTTCTACAACAGAAAGACTGTCGACCTCCTCCTCACCAAGCAGATTCCTCTGACCACCGGTTTCAGCTCGATCTTCTCCAACGTCGGTTCGATGCGCAACCGCGGTCTTGAGGTCCAGCTCGAGTACAACATCATCCAGAACGCCAATATGCTCTGGTCGATCGGCGGTAACTTCGCTTACAACCGCACCAAGATCCTCGACCTCGGCGGTGACGAATTCCTCGGCACTGACGTCCGGCAGGTTGTCGGTATGGGCCGCTACACCTACTATCTGTACGACTACTACGGCGTCAACCCGACCAACGGTGAAGCCCTCTGGGTCGCCTCCATCGACGAGAATACCGGCGAGAAGACCCTCACCAACGACTACGCCAAGGCACGTCGTTACTATGCCGGCTCTCCGGAACCCAAGTGGGTCGGTGGTTTCAACACCCAGTTCGCCTGGAAGGGCCTTTCCCTGAGCGCCTTCTTCGAGTTTAAGGCCGGCCACCAGGTCCTCATCTGGAACGAGCACCACTACCTCGAGTCCGACGGTTTCTCGATGGATATGA
>JAFZAI010000173.1 GCA_017557325.1 Bacteroidales bacterium | reverse complement strand
GCCCGTCCGGGTATGACCAAGAAGATGGTCGACAGCTACCTGATGGCCGACGGCACCCGCTTCACCGACAAGCCGGGCTGGGAAGAACTGGGCTTCGCCGACGAGGTTGCCGGGCGCGATCCTCGTCTGGCGCAGACCATCCGCACCCCCGGGTATACGTGGGGCGGCAAAAAGATGGGCCCTGATTTCGGCAACACCATTACCGGTTACCATCCCGTCAAGTTTGCCCAGCCTTCGGGCCTCAATGCGGAGTATGCCGACGGCTCGTTCAACGACATCCCCGTATTCCGCTATGCGGAGGTCCTGCTGGACTACGCGGAGGCGAAGGCCGAACTCGGCACCCTGACGCAGGACGATCTGGACAAGTCCATCAAACTCCTGCGCGACCGTGTCGGTATGCCGTCCCTGTCGCTTGCCGATGCCAATGCCAATCCCGATCCGTATCTCTCGTCAGAGGCCTACGGTTATCGGAATGTGACCGGCACCAACAAGGGCGTCATCCTCGAAATCCGCCGCGAGCGTGCCGTGGAGCTCTTTATGGAGGGCGACGGCCGCTACTTCGACCTGATCCGCTGGAAGGAAGGAGAGTGCTTCAACCAGAACCTGATGGGTATGTATATCCCTGCAATGGGGGATTACGACTTCAACGGCGACGGCACGGCCGAGTTCTGCTTCTATTACGGCGAAAAGCCCACGACCTCGCTGAAGGCCTACCGGGTCGGTCCCGAAGAGGCCGGCAAGGAGATCGATATGTATCTGGTAGATGGCAACAAGGGCTGTATCGACGCCCTGCATACCATCCCGCATCATTTCGACGAGGGCCGCGACTATCTCTATCCCGTTCCCGCCAAGGAGCGCAGTCTCAACCACAACCTGACCCAGAATCCCGGCTGGGATGACGGTCTTGATTTCTAAAATGAACAGGTTATGAAGAAATTGTTGAAATATTTGATGGTGCTCCTTCCCGTTGCGGCCGTCCTGGCCTGCAAACCGGAGGAGAACGTGGCCCAGGCCGTGATGGGCGACAAGTCGTCGATGACCTTTGCGGCCCAGGGCGCGGATGCTCAGCTGCTGCGCATCGTGTCCGACGCCCCCTGGAAGCTGGAGGCCCCGGACTGGATCACCGTTACCCCTTCTTCCGGTACCGGAGACATCTATGTGGAAGTCTCGGTGGCCGACAACGTGACGGACGGCGAAGTGGACGAGCCCCGCGAGGCCGTGGTTGCCTTTGCCGGAACGACGCTTGCCAGCCGGTTTGAACTGCGGGTGAAGCAGGAAGGCAATGCCTACAAGAATGCCGTCAACGTGACGGTTACTACCCTTGCCGAGCAGGATGCCGGCAAGGCGGTTATCCTGGAAAGAGCCGTCGTGATGGGCCTTTCCGCTTCCGGCGCTATCGTTACCGACGGAGAGAAGAATGCCTTCGTGACGGGTCTCGAAGAGGAAATCCGTGCGGAAGTGACCATCCGCGGATTCGCGGGAAAGGTCAACGGAATGCCGGCCATTACCTCTTTCGATGACGTGACTAAGACCGGGGTTGTCGATCTGGCGCATCCCGAGCCGCTGGACGTGACCGAGAATATCTCCGCCTATACGGCTGAGGCCATTGATTACATCACCGTGACCGGCGAGGTCGCGGCAGCGGCCGGCGGCGGTTTCGACGTGCTGGTCGTGGATGGCGAGCGGACGTATTCCGCCTTCCTGTATGACGTGCCGGCTTCGATCGCCGTGGCAGCACTGAATGGCCATATCGTCAAGATCGACGGCTATACAATGGGCCGCAAGGGCGAACTGGCCTTCAACCTGATCCCCGTCGTGGTAGAAGACAAGGGCGTCAATACGGTGGTGATCTTCGAAGACGATTTCAGCTGGCTTAAACCGTTCGTGACGGCGTCTGGCGCCGGTGACAGTGTGGGAAAGAGTGCCGATGACGCCGCTATGAACGTCTATACGACGCCCGAACTTGGTACGAATTTCCTGCCGACTGTCCTGGAGCATGGATACGAGGATCTCTTCCCTTCCGCCAAGGTTATTTACCTGCAGGATTGCTACCTCAAGTTCAGTAAGGGGAACAATGTGAACGGTATCCGGCTTCCTTCGATGGACTACCTGGGCGCCGATGCGATTGAATTAACCTTTGACTGGTCTGTTCACGTGGGTGGCAGCGGGCCCGATGAGGTGAAACTGGCCGTCGAGATCGAGGGTGAAGGTGTCTTTGAGAACGGCACCAAGATCAGCGATCCCGTCGAGCATACCATGAAGAGGGAAGGCTGGTTCGATGGTGACCAGAAATGGTCCTGGAAGACCGAGACCTTCAAGATTTCGGGGGTCAACAACGAAACCCGCATCAAGATTCGCCCGACGACCTTTGTCGGCGTGGTCAGTAGCGGTTATTACCGTTGGTACCTCGACAATATCAAGGTCGTCCCGGGCGAGGGGTTTACGCCGACGCCTCCCACTCCGCCGGATCCGCCGGTCAGTGCCGTAACCTTCCCCGTGGTGTGGTCCTTCAAGGCTCCGGGTGAGGATTGGGTTGATGGTACGGACTTCAAGATCCTTGGGCCTACGGGTACCGGATCTTGGGTGATGTCCGATACGCACGAGGGCAAAATGTCCGTCAACCGTGCAGGTACCGGGGCCGTTACGCCCACCTACAAGGACGAAGGGACGATCGGT
>JAFZAI010000172.1 GCA_017557325.1 Bacteroidales bacterium | reverse complement strand
CCGTCTTCCCGGGCATCCAGGGCGGTCCGCTCGAGCACTGCATCGCCGCCAAGGCCGTGGCCTTCTACGAGGCCCTGCAGCCTGAGTTCCGCGACTACCAGATCCAGGTCCAGAAGAACGCCAAGGCTCTCGCCGAGGCCTTCATCAGCAAGGGCTACTACATCGTATCCGGCGGCACCGACAACCACCTGATGCTGATCGACCTCCGCACGAAGTTCCCCGACCTGACCGGTAAGGTGGCCGAGAAAGCCCTCGTGCAGGCAGGCATCACCGTCAACAAGAACATGGTGCCGTTCGACAGCCGCAGCCCGTTCCAGACCTCCGGTCTCCGCGTCGGCACGCCGGCCGTCACCTCGCGCGGCCTCGTCGAGAAAGACATGCCGGGTATCGTCGACCTGATCGACAGGGTGCTCTGCAACGTCGAAGACGAGCAGGTCATCGAAGACGTCCGCCAGCAGGTGAAGATGAAGATGAACGGCATGCCGCTGAACTGCTGGTAATCGAAGCTGTCACAAGACATAAAAGCTCTCAGCATTGCTGGGAGCTTTTTTGTTGAAGTTTTTTCAGTCTTCCCCAGTTGGAGGAAGGTCCGCAAGCATCTGCCTGGTCGTTTGCAGGAGGGCGGGGATGTCGTACTTGATGGTTCCGAAGATAGCCTCGGCGTCAACCTCTCCGTATTCGTGCGATAGGAAGTTCCTCATTCCAAACACCGAATTCCATGGGATGTCCTTATAGGCCTTGAAATAGTCAGAGCCACAGAGATTTTTGATTTTGACAAAAGACTCCGTAATGTACTGCAAGCTCATCCCGCATGCCCGGAAAAGGACCATACCTGAGAGATTGGCGACAAAATCATCCGCATTCTCGACCTTCTCGCTCATTTGGCCAAGAAGCTCCATTTCACGAATGGCGCTGTTCAAGAGCGAGCGGACACGTTCTTTTTCAGGATACATAGATGGCCTCTTTTTCAAGTTGTGCTTTGAACGATTCTGTCATATGCGCCTTGGCTGAAACCAGGTCGATCTTTCGGCCGAAAACGTTTTTCAACTGACCGGCGATTTCGGCATAGAGAAACAGTGATGGCTGTTTAAGTGCAATTACAATATCAATATCGCTGTCAAGTGTCTCTTCTCCCCTGGCGAAGCTGCCAAAGAGGCCGATCTTCTCAATGCCGAGCCTATCTTTGTTGCATAAATAGTAAACTTTTAGCATGGACAGAATCCGCTCCGCCGTCGGCATATTTTGGGGCATGACATCCCGAAAATCGATCACCATCTCGTATCCCAGTGACGCCAACACCTTGTCAACCGTATCGGGGCTCCCTAATGTTCCATTCTCCATCCGAGATATCTGGGATTTGCTCATACCCGCCAAAATTCCCACCTGCGTCTGCGTCATTCCCCTGGATTGACGGAGCTCTTTCAGAAAACCATAACGTCTCATACCGTTCTTTTTTTGCAAATATATAAGTTTAATATTTATTAAACAAATAAACTCACTGCTGAATGGCAGTGAGTTTATTTGTTTGTATGTCCGAGCCTGGATTAGAAATCCAGCATCGGATCGTTGTAGTCGCGGCCGCCGAGGACGGTGCCGTCGCCGGCGTAGCGGATGGTGCGGGTGGGTTTGCCCTGGGCGTCGTAGGTCGTGCAGCTGTGCTCGCCGAGGTCTTCGGGCGAGAGCTGACGGATGCGTGCGAGCTCTTCCTGGAAGTAGCGCTCCACTTCGTAGCGGAGTTCCCTTTCCGAGAGGGACGGGACGCCGTGCCGCCAGTCGTCGTCTTTGAGGCTCCGGTCGAGGTAGTCCATCGCTTCGATCCGCTGCCCGTTCTCGTATTCGGCGACCAGGATCCAGCGCGGAAGCGACTTATCCTCATTTTCCAGCTTTTCGCCCGTATAGGAACCCATGTGGCCCCAGCGGATGGCGCGGGCTAGGTGGATGGCGAGGCTCGGTTGGCCGCAGTAGTAGTTCCAGCCGTCATTCGAGCCCATCGTGCGGAAATACACGGGGCAGCGCCCGTCTTCCTTCTTGAAGGTAAAGACTTCGTCGCCTTCCTCCGTATGCACTTCGTACCGGAAAGAAACCAGGGCGACCTCTTCCGCCGGCTCCTGATTGAGCCAGCGGGAGAAGAAGCCGTCTATCTTTCCAAGGCCTTCGCGGCCCTTGCCGGGAGGCGCGGCCTCGTATCCGCTGCAGGAAGCGTGTTCCCCGTCGGCGAAGTCCATATAGAGGTGCCAGCTGTCGCCATCCAGCACGTCGAACTTCGGCCGGTAGGACCCGTCGTACTTGTACATCTTGTACGCGTAGACGATCGCTTCCAGGGAATCCATCACGCTGCCTTCCTCTTCGAACACGCGGTCACGGTCGTTGCCGACCATCACGGTGATGCGCGTACGGCCGTTTTCCATGCGCTCGGCCTTGAAGTCGATGTTGCTGTAGGCGTGGTATCCGTGGGTACCGCCGTATTCCAGCGACATCAACTGGCCGTGCCGGCCGGTTTCGGGTGCGGACGTCGGGCGTCCGCATCCCAGGAAGGAGAGCAGTGACATGAGCAGCAGGATCCTGGCCACGGTCCTTGCGGATTATTTGTTCTCGTGACGCGGTTTGCCGTCGCGACCGCCTTCGCGGCGCGGGCCACGGTCACGGCCACCT
>JAFZAI010000021.1 GCA_017557325.1 Bacteroidales bacterium | reverse complement strand
GCAGGTTTCGTGCGCCGCCGAACAGGCAGGATCGCATGCCGCCGTAGTTGGAGGTGACGCCGCCGGCAACCGCCACGCGGTCGCCCATACCTTCGGTTTCCCGGATGCGCTCATCGAAATGTTCGTGCTGCTTGTCGATGCTCTCGATCTCCTCCCGGATGCCGCGGAGCTTTTTCTCCGGCGCCGTCTCCAGGGAGGCCTCCAGCGCCGCTCTGCGTTTCTGGCGCTCCGCCTCCAGGGCCATGTCCTTCTGCTTGTCGTAATAGATCAGCATGACGTCCATTCCTTCGGGTCCAAAGGCGTCCATGAGAGTCTTCACATACTCGTTGTTGCGGGAGGTGAAGTCGTTGCGGTCGGAGGTGTCGTCCATGATGGAGGAAAAATCCTCCAGGATCCGGGGATCGGCCTTGAGGATATCCAGGATGGCGGTCCTGACCGCATCGGCATCGGCCCCGTAGCTGACCGTTACGCTGGTCTCGACCCGGCGGATGGGCAGGGCCGTGATGTTGTTGATGTTGCCGTTGGAGAGAGCGCCGTTGGGCAGGATGATGATGCGGTTGTCGGGGGTAATAATCTTGGTGCTGATGATGTTGATTTCCGTCACCTTGCCGGTATGTCCCTGCGCCTCGATCATGTCACCCGATTTGAAGGGCTTGAATACCAGGAGCATGATGCCTCCGGCAAAATTCTGCACCGTGCCGCTGAGGGCCATTCCTATGGCCATTCCGCCGGCCGCCAGCAGGGCGGCGAGGGAGGTGGTGTTGATCCCGAGGGTGCTGATCGTGAGGATGATCAGGAGAACCCAGAGGGTGACGCTCACCAGCGAACCGACGAAGGAAATGATGACCGGCTCGGCCTTGCGGCGAACGAGGCCGCGGTTCATTGCGCGCTTGATCAGTTTGATGATCCAGCCGCCGATGAGGAACAGGGCGAGGGCTGCGAGCACCTTCAGACCGAAATGGAGGCCGTCCTGCACGATCATATGCATCAGTTCCTGGGGCGGCGTGGAGGTGATGGTATCCATCAATTGCCGCCCGCCGGCCTTGATGGAATCCGGCTGTGACATCGTCTGGGCGGCCAGGATGGCGAGTGAGTCTTGTAGCAGCATAGTTTTTTAGAATCCAAAGAGTTGATTGACCTGGGAGATGATTTCGTCCTCGGAGAGGGCGGGGCTCAGGACCAGATCGGGCATAGCCATATAATATCCGTGCGCCTTGGCCCTTTCCTCGCCGCCGCCGGTGATGTTGAGCATAATGATTTCGTCTTTGCGGACATCACCTGCCTTGACGGCCTGGTCAAGGGAGGCTACGGCCACGGCTGCGGCCGGATGGATATCGACGCCTTCCAGTGCCTGGAAGCGGCGGGACCAGAAATGGAGCTCTTCGTTGGTAACCTTGTACATATCGCCCTTGCTGTCGACCAGCGCGTCAAAGAGACCTCCGGCGAGGCTGTAGGGCGGCTTGCGGTTCGAGAGTACCTTCGCATCGATTTCGGCGACCTTCTGGCGGGATTCCTCCGGCGTGATGGGGACGAGTGCGCGGCTATGGGCCTTCCAGGAGTCGTACATCAGCGTGAACGGGGCGTTGACCGAAGGGTAGAGGCGGATTTTTTTGTCGCCAAAGCGGCCGTCCCGGATGAGGCGGAGGTTGTTCTCCCAGACGGCGATGGTACCGGTGCCACTGCCGACGGCCTGGAAGTAGGCGTCGGGCAGCTGCCCGATGGCCTCGACGGCCGAGAGCAGGGTGGTGCCCATACCGTCGCGGCGGGCGACGTTCTTGGCGCCGCCTTCCGCCAGATAGCGGTCTGCCGTGCAGAGTTTCTCTCCGAGGGCGATGGCATCGAAATAGTCGGATCCAGCGGGCGTCGCAAGGATCTTGACACACGGGCGGAGCTTCTCCATAAACCAGAGGGCATTGACGTTGTCCTTCGGGATGCAGACGACCAGCGGAATGTTGTTGTCGGAGCACACCTGGGCGAAGGCGCGGGCGGTATTGCCGGCAGACTGGACGACCAGCACCTTGTCTGTATCCTTCGCCAGACGCGCGCAGACGCTGTAGGCCTCGGTCGCCTTGAATGATGCGGTAGAAACCTTTGCGCCCCGCTCGGGGAACCAGCCCGTGAAGGTGATATAGAGGTTCTTGAGCCCGAACTCTTTGGCCAGGGCTTCGCTCTTGTAGGTTACCGGGCCGTAAGCCCCTTTCAGCGCCCTTTTGACGGGCAGCCATTCCGCGTAGCGGTAAAGGTCGTCGCGGTCTTCCAGCGGAGAGAACTGCTCACTTTTGTAGACGGCGCGCACCAGCGAAGGCTGCGTTCCGACGGGGTCGACAAGGGTCCATCCCTCGTCTTCAAAGATGCGGCCGCTTGCCACATCCATCAACTTGTAGGAAGTAGGTTTCAGTTGTTTCATAGGTAACCTATTTGACTTTGTTATACGTCACGGTTTCGCCCTCGTCCGTCGCGGAAAAACGGGAGTCGTCCAGGAAGGTAATCTGCATTTTGTCTTCCTCTTTGAGGGATTCCTTCAGCTGCTGCTTGAGGGGGCCGACAATCATCGCCTGGATCAGGGCCGGGCAGTCGCTCGCTTCGACGCTAAGGGTCGGCTTGGCTTTCTTATCCGGGGTCAGCGTCAGGGTCGAGCCTTCCAGTTTCCAGGTGCCGGAAGCGGAACCGTTGATCTTGATGGTCATATCCAGCGATGTCTCCTGGGAGGCGGCATTGAGGGTAACGGTGCAGCTCATTTTCCGGGAAAAGGCATTGTCCGAAAAAGTGATGACGTCCGTTCCCGTCATCTTCATATCGGTGTTGACATTATCGGACTGGTCGGATTCAGACTCCATAATCCGGGCGCTCCAGGTGCCGGAAAGGGACTGTGCGGAGGCACCGGTGACGGTGACAACGAGAATCGTAAGGAGGAATAAGATGCGTTTCATTCGCTTTACATTATATTATTTCATAAATCAGCCAGCCCATATAGGCGCACCAGGCGGCGACGAGGATCGCGCCCTCCCAGCGGTCGAGGCTATTTTTCTTTCCGGTGAATACGCTCAGCATCAGGAGCAGGACACTGCCCATGAGCGCACCAGCGTCCACGAGGTCGATGCTCCCGAAGGAGATGGGCTGCACGAGGGCCGAACAGCCCAGGATCAGCAGCAGGTTGAAGATGTTGGATCCGATGATGTTGCCGAGGGCAAGCTGGCCTCTTTTCTTGACGGCCGCCACGATGCAGGTCGCCAGTTCGGGAGCGGAGGTGCCGCCGGCCAGGATGGTGATGGCGATGAATTTGTCGCTGACGCCGATCATCCGTGCGATGTTGGTCGCGGAGTCGACGAAGAATTTGCCGCCGGCAATCAGGCCGGCGAGGCCGATGAGGACCAGCAGGATTGCTTTGCCAAGCTTGATTTCTTTGCCCGGTACCTCTTCCTGGGATTCGCCTTTGGCGAAGGAATACCACATATAGCCGGCAAACAGCAGCAGAAGGATACCGGCGTCGATGCGGCTTAGGGTATTGTCGCCGAAATGCAGCAGGGTGGCCGTCATTCCGAGGCCCAGGACCAGCAGGGTTGCGAGGATGCCTATGGGAATGTCTTTCTTCCGGTTGGCCGGGGTGATGGCGATCGGCAGCAGGAGGGCGGTGATGCCCAGGATCAGCAGGGTGTTGAAGATGTTGGAACCAATGACATTGCCCACGGCCACGTCGGCATTTCCCTCAAAGGCGCCCACGAGGCTGACGACCAGTTCGGGGGCGGAGGTACCCATCCCGACGATGGTGAGGCCGATGACGAATTCGCTGACCTTGAAGCGCCGGGCGATGCCGGAGGCGCCGTCGACGAGCCAGTCAGCTCCGAAGATGATCGCAGCGAGGCTTGCGAGCAGTATGAGGATCTGGATCAGCATTTCTTTCGGCGAAGGGCGCAGACGTTTTCGACGTGCTGCGTATGGGGGAACATATCGACCGGCTGCACGGCCGTGATTTCATAGTCCTGGCAGAGGATCGCGAGGTCGCGGGCCTGGGAGGCCGGGTTGCAGCTGACATAGACCATCCGGTCGGGGGCGGCCTCGAGGATGACCTTGGCGACGTCGGGATGGATGCCGGCCCGGGGCGGGTCGAGGATGATGACGTCGGGATGCCCGTGGGCGGCGATGAATCCGGCATTCAGCACGTCTTTCATATCGCCGGCGAAGAATTCGCAGTTGGTGATGCCGTTGCCCTGCGCATTGGCTTTCGCATCCTCAATGGCTTCGGGAACGTATTCGATGCCGATTACTTTTGCAGCCTTGCGAGATACGAATTGGGCTATGGTGCCGGTGCCTGTATAGAGGTCGTAGACGGTCTCGGTCCCGGTGAGGGCCGCGAATTCGCGCGCCACGCCGTAAAGCCGCTCCGCCTGGAGGGAGTTGGTCTGATAGAAGGATTTGGGGCCGATCCGGAAGCGGAGTCCTTCCATTTCCTCGAAGATGGCGTCCTGGCCTTTGTAGAGGATGCAGTCCTGGTCGGCGATGGAATCGTTGACCTTGCGGTTGATGACGTAGTAGAGCGAGACGATCGCCGGGAATTCTTTGACGAGGGCATCCAGCAGGGCCTCCCTGAGGGGCTTATCCTCGTAACCGAAACAGAGGATGAGCATCACGTCACCCTTCTGCGTGCTGCGCACGAATACTCCCCGGAACCAGCCGCTGTTTTCGCGAATGTCGTAGAAGGAGGCGCCGTGCTCGATGCAGAAGCGCTTGATAAAGAGGCGAATGGCATTGCTCGGCTCTTGCTGTAGGCAGCATTGCCTGATGTCCAGCACTTTGTCGAAGAATTTGCCGACGTGGAAGCCGAGCCCGGGCCGGTCCGAATCGGGAATGGACGCGGGATCTTCGCCCGTGAGGATCCACCGCTTGGCCGAGGCGGAAAACTCGAGTTTGTTGCGGTAGTACAGTGTCTCGGGAGAGGGGAGTGTCGGACGAATTTCTGGAACTTGCAGGTGCCCAATCCGCACCAGCTGGTCCTCGACCTGCTGGCGCTTGGCCGCGAGCTGCATCCCGTAGGGGAGCGGTTGCCAACGGCATCCGCCGCAGACCCCGAAATGCGGGCAGAAGGGCTCCAGCCGCTCAGGCGAAGGCCTCACCATCCGCTCGATGCGTCCCTCCATATAGTTCTTTTTCTTGCGGAATACGTGGATATCGACGACATCCCCCGGCACGGCGAGCGGCACGAAGACAACCATCCCGTCCACGTGCGCAAGGGCATTCCCCTCCGCCGCAACGGCTTCAATCGTCACGTTCTCCAAAAGTATGTCCACTTTTTTCCGTCCCATATTCAATCTTACAAATTTAGTAAAAATTTTCAATTTTTATTCTGTCTCCCCGTCATTCCAGGACTTGTCCTTCTCTGTCATTCCGGACTTGATCCGGAATCTATTCCATATTGTGGTGTTATTCACCACAGAATGAGCTAATTATTCATTTTTTCTATATATATTTGTAGAGATGCTAAAACGTCTTTTATGAAAATCATCCGCAAATGGCTGCTCCCGGCGCTTCTGCTGCTGGCGACAGCTTTCTCCCTTGAGGCGCAGAAGGGGCTGCCCGCCGCGTTTACCGGGCGGCAGGACGTGCTTCCCAACGCGCCCGTCTGGCAAGGGCCGGACCTGTATGTAAATCCTTTCCCCGGCGGTCAGAACCGGGAATATGTCATCCTGCGCGACTCCACCGGCCTCGGCGGCATCTGGGATAATGAGGCCCGGGCCTGGTGTCTCCGGCCGACCCCGTGCGAGTCGATGACTTTCGCCGCGCCGGATATGCTCTGTATCCGCTCCAAGGAGGGGCGGTTCGGTGTGTTCTGCGAGGATGCGATGTACGATATCCTCGACGCCGGCGTCATCCCGCCACTGGGGTTCGAGGAGGCGCGCTACCAGATCAGCCGAAGCACCGGCAAGATCAATAATCTCATGGTGGCTGTCGGCGGCAAGTGGGGCATCATCGGGGCGGACGGATACTTCCTCGTCCCGACCCGTTATGATTCGCCGCAGGCGGCCTCGGATGCGATTTCAGAGCGGAGCAAATATATCAAGCCGACCGGGATGGCGGATTACGACTTCCTGATGCAGACCATCGCGAAACTGGAGGATACCGGAATGCATTCCGACTGGACTTACCAGGATCCGGTGACCCACGTGCTCTGGTTTACGCTGAAGGAGCTGCCTTGGTCGGGACCGTATTATTTTGTGCCGGAGACGGATCCTAAGGATGTCGCCCAGGCGCTGTCAGAGGGGATCATCCTGTCTCCGATTCTCTGTGTGTCCGACGGCCTTGTGACAGTAGCAGAAGCCTATTGTGCTTACGGCGATGTCGTCTTCGCGGAGGAAATTCGACCGATCTGGTGGATGGGCGAGGGGTTTCTCTGCCTTCCGCTTAACGACTGCGTGATTAAGTGTGCGAAGGAAGGAGAGCGCATCGCCCTCGGCAAGAAGATGGTTTTCTACGGTATCAAAAGCCCGTTCGGCTCCTACCACTTGGGCTATATCTTCAAGGGTGGCAGTGAATTCCTTAATGGCATATTCATCCTTAGGACCAGCGGGGATGAGGTTGCTGGCGAAAGATATGGCTGGTACATGGATTTGGGCCCGAATCCTTACCTTGGTCTGGATTTCATCCATGAGGAATATGTCCGCAATGGAGGCTACTGCGGGACGGCCGAAGAGCAGATCGAGTGGTTCAACAGTCGAAGCACTGGCTTCCGTATGGAGGAGTTCTTCTACATCGCTTTCTACGACAACGAGAAAAAAGCCCTGGTCCTCACCTTTGGGGATGATATGGGCCTTCCGGCAATGTATCTTCCTATGACGGCCGCCCAGGCGAATCAAGTAATCCGCGAAGGTGGGATCTACGACAGGGGAGACTGGGTGCTTTTAGCGACCCCGTATCTCGACGAGGACAGGGATATCCAATACAAAGACATCTATTTGAAGACCCCTGAAGGCAGGGAATTCGGGAAATTCGTACCTAGATAGTAAGTCATTATGAAAAAGATATCGATACTTCTTGTTTTGATGCTCTCAGCCTTTGCCGCGCAGGGCCAGAGCGCGCTCCGGCAACTGGAGTCCATGGCCGGACGGTCGATCAACAGCTTTAGTGTGCCGGATCCCGGTCCGCCTATGCTGGTGGAACGCGATTCCGATTCATCCAGCAGCAGTTCGTCCAGCTCCAGCTCCAGTTCAAGCTACAGTTCCAGCAGTTACACATCCTCGGTCTCCGAACTTGGGTCTGCGCTTGGGTCTATGCTCGCTGACGGCCTGTTCAACTGGATTGATTCGCTCATCGAAAAGGCCCGGGAGAATCGGGCCCATAAGCAGGCTCTCAAGGCGCAGGGGGCTTCCTCCCGTTCCAACGCCACCAAATACACCCGGACCAGCAATTATAAGCTCAAGGACGTCAAACCCATTAACGCCGGGAAGACCCTGCAGGTCGAAAGCGGGGCGGCGGGGGATTATTCGGTCTACGCCAAGTACGACCAGAAGGGCAATCCCAAGTATGGCATCAAGGACGCCGCCGGGAAGAAATGGGTTTACAAGCCCGTCTCCGAAGGGATCAAGATCGTCGGCCTGCACGGCGCTACGGTCACCCGCGACGGCAAGACCGGCATCGTCGACCCCGTCACCGGGAAGGTGGTCGAGGCGCTCGACTACGACAAATACCGCGCATTCTGCTATCCGGACAGTCCCTCCAATATGGTGATCGCCCTCGGAAAGACCGCTCCGGACGGGCAGGAGGCCTGGCAGATGTTCCACCCGGATGCGGACGGCAACTATGTTTCGGACGGCAAGACCTACTCTCGGGTCAACTTCTTTGAGGACGGTACCGGTCAGAAGATTATGTACCAGGAGCAGGGCGGTAAGGTCGGCCTCCTCAACGGAAAGGGGGAGCGCATCCTCCCGGCGGTCTTCGACGATCTTTCCAGTATCAATTATACCGTCGACAACGTGGCCTATTATCAGGCGAGCGTCAAGACGGATAGCGGGGCATCGCTCAAGGGCATCGTGGATGAGACCGGACGCAGCATCATTCCGTGCAGCTTCGACAAAGTGGACACCAAGTCCTTCGGATCCTACGGCATCAAGGTGGAGAGCGAGGGCAAGCAGGGCGTGTATGACGTGGAAGGCTATTCCATCCTGCCTCCGGGCTTCGACAAGGTGGAACTCGACCATTTCTACGACGGGCAGAAGCACCGTGCCTTCTATCGCGGCTACACGACCGACGCCGACGGCAATCAGGTCAGCATCCTGACCGATACCCACGGCAATCCGCTCACGGAGTTCGTATCTGGCGCGGCATC
Source organism: Bacteroidales bacterium (assembly GCA_017557325.1). GTDB lineage: Bacteria > Bacteroidota > Bacteroidia > Bacteroidales > UBA932 > Cryptobacteroides. The sequence goes on along the minus strand of JAFZAI010000021.1, from coordinate 22,967 downwards.
GTCCGACCTGATCAAAGACATGGCCGAAAACCTTGAAGAGTATCGTATTTATTAGATTACACATGATGAAACGATTGCTTTTTGTTTTTTCGAGCATTCTGCTGCTGGCCGCCTGCGCCATCGCGCAGGAACACCCCTGGCTGGAGAAGCAGGATTCCTCTACGCGTGCGATGCTGGAAATGTATGGCGCGACGGAGGAGTATCTGGCGATGCAGGACAAGATGGATGAGATAATGGAGCAGTCTGAGCAGGCGGAGCAAAGCGAGCGCAGGACACAGCTTATCATCATCGGCATCTCGCTTCTGGTAGCCCTCTGGCCCGTCGTATCGGGGATCAAGATGATCAGCCGGGCGGAGAACAAGACCCGCGGCGGGATGCTTGCCGCCATCGGCGTCCTCCTCGCGGGTGCCGGCGTCCTCTTCGCCTTCAACTACGGCACGCTGATGCTCCGCCACAAGGAGCCGCACCTCTTTAACCTGATTCTCGCCTTCGGCATCGTCATCGCGATCATCGTGCTGGCCGTGCTGATGCTGCGGAAGGACCCGAAAAACGATGATAAGGAATAATATAACGCATATGAAACGCCTACTCACACTTATGCTGGCTCTGGCGCTTGGATTGAGCGCCGCGGCACAGTCAACCGGAAAGAAAGTTACCCTGTACATTGACGGCGTGCCGTTTGAACTCACCTGGGTGGAAAGCGGCTCCGTCACCGTACCTGCACACGTGGGCTACAGGACGCTCTCTTGGGACACAGAAAAAAAACAATATTGGATTGACACGAAACGAGATGACTTACAACCGAAACTGCCCAAAGTAACCAGGGAGGTGAAGGGATTCTGGATCAGCCAGCGTCTGACCAATGCGCAGGTGGCCCTGTACAACAAGAAATTGGCGCCGTCGGCCGATGTCTACAGGGAGGAGGATTTTATGCATGGGAAGATGACTGGCTTCGACTGCGTACGCTATTTGGCCAATCTCAGCGGGTTGGGGACCGACGTGCCCCTCTTGGAGGAATGGCTCTATGCGCGTGAGGCAGGGGCCCTGCCGGATGTGGAAGAGGATGTCCCGGAAGGCATGTTGGGATTTCGGTGGACGACGCCGAACGGGAGGAATCTCTTTTATCCCATTTACAATGCGGCCGATTTGGACTGGCCCTGCCACCTCATCACCTATAATGAGCGGGATGCGAATGGGAAACTCACCAATAACATGAAAGGGAAGTGGAAGGATTACAGGCACTGGTCTGCTTCCAAGGCATATGCTGACGCCGATGGCCGTCACAAATGCGTAACCCGCTTTATCGTCCGTGACCTTCCGGCCGGATTCGGGGGAGACTACGTTTACGGTATCGTCCAGTCCGGAGGAAAGTACGGCTATTGGCGCAACAACTCTCTGGAGATTGACTGTGAGTACGATGAGATTCAAAGCATTTTCTCTCCCAACGCTCTGCTCCTCCTGCGGAAGGGGAGCAAGTGGGGCTATTACGCTTTCACCTATCGAAAACTGGTTCCCGCCGTTTATGACCATCTGAAGTATGTGACAGTGGACGACGCGCAGGCAAAACCCTACTTCAATGGAACCGGAATCGAATTTATCCAGGATGGGAAACGGGGCTTTTTGTCCCTTGACGGTAAGGTGATTATGCCCGCCTGCCTGCGAAGAGCGGATCTGGAAATGAATGTCTGGCTTCGCTACGTGGGGGTCGCCTCCTATGATTACGCCTATGAAAAGAAGGCGGAGGTTCTCCGAATCACACGGGGCGAATTCGAGAAGACGACCGATTTCAGGGCCCGCCAGGCGGACCCCGCCTTGCAGGAAGCGTACGTTAAGGAACATATGCAGGGCTACGAGCGCGAATACCTGAAGGACGTTATTACGCAGACCCTTAAGAATAAAAAGGGCGTCATCGACCTTCGCTGGTGGGCTTATAATGCCGATGAAGAGTTCTTTGCCTTCTATTCCGCAATGACGCCATATGGCTTCTACAAGATTCATGTTCCCGTAGCGGAGGCTGCCGCCTTCAAGGAATTCACGGAAAAGGCCGATCCCAAAGCGCTGCTAAGCACCTGTTATCTCTGTGTATGCAACGGCACTCAGCAGATTGCTCGCATCACCTTCGCCCTGCCGGACGGAAAGGTGTATGAGTATGTGAATCCGGACGTAACCCCGGATACGGCCGTCTATCCCTTCACGGAACTTTCGGACTAAAAAAGATTCCCGGGACAAGCCCGGGAATGACGAAAGTGGCCAGGGATGACGTTTAGAATCCCAGTACCGCCACGCGGGCGGAATAGGCCATGGCTTCGCTCGATGTGAGGATTATGCCGTAGCGGGAGCGATTGCCGGTGTCGATGGCCTTGCCGTTGTGATCCTTGGAGCCATATTCCTTCCAGCCGGAGTAGGCTGACGGCGTGGAGGGATTGGGGGCGGGGGAGTCGTACCACCCCAGTACGGAGATGACCGGACACATCGTGCATTCGATGTAGGTCACGTTGTCATATTTACTCGTATCTCCGCCGGAGCGTGCCAGATACATGGAGCCGGCTGCGGCACCGATCTCCGAGGTCAGCGTGCAGCGAAGGAACACAAATCCCTTGTCGTTTGCATTCGGGATCCGGGCCTGAACGATGTATCCGCCCGCGCGGCTCCGGATCTCGCAATCCTCGAACAGGCAGGCCTTGGGATAGCCCCAGATGTAGTCGCAGTGGCCGGCGATGAGGCTTTTGTGGACCCAGACGACACCCTTGGTGAGGAAGGTGTCCTGCCATGACCAGAGTTCGCAGTTCTCGATGATGAGTTTGTGGGCGTTGGAGCCGCTGTTGAAGTAGAGGGTCTCGGCCTGGCCGTCATTTTGTCCTACCTCGTTCCGGATGGTCAGGTTCTCCAGGCAGAGGTTGTCGCAGTTCTCCACGAGGAAGATACAGCGCCCGCTCTTGGCGCCGATGGCGGTCCCGAGGGACACGAGATTGGCGCTGGCCCCCGTCCCGGTCGCTAATCCCTCGCGATTGAGATACTGGATGACCGTCTCGTCACGCTTACCTGTCCCGCGAAGCGTCAGGTTGTTTTTGTCGCGGAGGAACAGCATTTCGGAGTAAGTTCCCGGCGCGATGTCGATGGTGACTGCGGCGTCTTTCCCGGCCGTCTTGCAGGCATAGTTGATGGCCCCCTGGATGGTGCAGAAGTCGCCCTCCCCGTCCGAACTAACTGTAAATTCCGTCGTGGAAGAGGGTTTCGCCTTGGTCTTGAAGTTCATCGTCAGTGCAGATGCAATGTCATCCAGGGCTCCTGCGCTTACGGTGAGCGTATACTCCTTGCCAAAATCCAGGGCCCCGCAGTGCGGATGGACCTCAATTCCGTTTAGAAGGAAACGGAATGCCGTGTAATGAACGGTCCGGACACGGCTTCCCCCGCAGGCGAGGGGATTATGGAAAGTGTTGCGAGGCGTATTCTCATCCATCGTTGCCCTCGGGACCAGGAAATCGCCCGCGGAGGTGACGGTGGAAAGGTCATCCAGGTCGAATTCGTCAACCGTATTCCCGTCCATGTCGGTAATAGAGATCTTTCCGCCGTCGGCTGAGACCGAAGGTATTGTCGGGGTTTCAATGAAGAGGGGAGCGTCGACGCAGAGGACGTCGGTATCCTCCGGAGCAGGTTCCGGAGTAGAGGAATCCCAGACGGCGCGGACGGTATGGCCAAGGACGCGGCTGCTGTTGGAGAGCTCCCAGATTCCGGATGGGTTGTTTTCATCGGGCTCGTAGAAGTACAGGCATCCGATGTCAAAACTCTTGTCCGAAGCCCAGTAGCAGCCGGTTTCTCCAGCATAATTGCCATTGTTTCCGCCTGCCGCCGGAAGGAAGATACTCTGGTCCGGATTCGCAATGCTGGAGATACGCAGACCGGGGGTGACTCCGGATTGCGTCCACTCTACCTTGCATTTCGCGGGGTCAATGAGTTCGTTAATCTCCTTGCATGTCGGCATCCGCCAGTGACCTTTCAGGGTTACTGCGGCGACATCCGCCTCGGCAGTCAGGCTCGTAGCCTCCCGGTCGTATTTGTAATTATCGGAGGTGTATTCCGTCTTCGGCTCTGTTTCGCCCCAGGCGTAGAAGTTACCATATTCCTCAGGCTTTTCGGCGCCGATATTCATGCAGCACCACTGGACGCTGAGGCCCAGGTCGACGGCGCCGGGGAAGAAGGACTTGGTCTCCGTGAAGCGGATATTGTCGCCCTGTGCATAGTACCCCTTATAATAATACTTACGCTGGAGCAGGTCCTGGATGATGAAACAGAGGCAGGTGGAAGACTCCACTTCGTCAAACGTTTTTACGATGAGCCCCTTGTCGTGGGGGAAACGCGGGTCGTCGTGGAGCATGACCCCGAATTCAACTCCTTCGGCAGGCGTCTCCGGAAGGGTGACTTTCAGGTCTATTCCGCAAGTGGACATCGTTACGGGCGTGTAATTGATGCTCTCGAGGGTATATCCGGGGAGCTTCCACCCGGTATCTTCCTCTTCGGGGTTTCTTTCTTCGCAGGAGGCAAGGGCCAGGAGCGGAAGCGCGGCAAAGACGATCAGGAATTTCTTGAACATAGCTTTACAAGTATTTTTTACAAAAAGTTAGCAATTTTTTGACTACCGGCTGCCGCCGCCGCGGCCGCCGCCGGAATATCCGCCGCCACCTCTGTGGGAAGACGATCCGCCGTGTCCGGAGTAGGAGCTCCGGGTGGAGGTACCGTAGTACGAGTGCGAAGAGGAGGACGAGGAGGAATAGGAAGAGTATCTGCGGACCGGCTCCGTCGGACGGGCCGTAATCCTGCGGGCGATATCGGAGGAGAAAGCCATCGTCGCCATCAGGGCGCCGGAATTGAGATGGGTTGCCGAGGTGAATTGGGCGAAGTCTTTCGGATAGAGCTTGCGGAACTGCTCGGCGACGCGGTCGGCGATGCCGAACAGGGCGGCAAAGACGAGATAATCCTTCCAGAGTCCGACCTCGGGAGCTTCCCGCTCGGAAGCTAACGTGAAGTCTTTCAAGTAGTTCTCGAACTGTGCCAGATGCTTAAAGTGCGGGATGCCCTTATCGGTGGCGATATAGGTCTGGAAGTATCCCTTCTCCTTCACCGCCTGCCCGCCCTTGTCGAAGGCCGCCTTGCACCAGTTGCCGAGGCGCGACTTATGCCCTTTCGCCCATTTGCTGAATTCCTTGCTCTCCAGCAGGCGGTTGTTGTTCTGCCCGGCCGCCTCCAGGGCCATCAGGTAGAGCTGCGAATCAATCTTTTCCTCCAGCTGGGGTGTTTCCGTGGGGAAGGAGAGGGTTGCCTCGCCCTTCTCGTCTGTGATTACCTGAACCTTCCCCTCCAGAATCCAGCGGAGGAAATAGGCGCTCATCAATTGGGACGGAACCCGATCCTTCAGCGGCTCGATCAGCCCCTTGTCCAGGACAAAGGCCGCCTGGAGGATATCGCCGCCGAGGGGAATGTCGCGCCAATAGCCATCCACCTTGGTGGAGCCGAAGACATATTTATCATATTTGTGGCCCGTCCAGTATTTGATCCGCCCGATAAGCGCGCTGAACAGGCCGGCGATGAGGCTGAACAGAAACCGGATAATCCGGAATCCCGTACACAGGTCGATGATGCCGCCGAAGCAAAGGATGCCGCCGACGAGCTCGAGCGGGTTCCAGTCGGAATCCTTCAGGGCCTCCTTTCGCATCGTCTCGAAGTCGGAGTCCCGGACATTCTCGGGGGAGAGCATCCCCTTGTTGAAGCGCATCATCACGATCATCTTGTCGTAGGTGCCGAGGGACTCTTCCGTCCGCGCGACGACCTTGCCGTCCTCAAGCAGGATGGAGCCTTTATAGCCGAATCCCCAGAAGAGGATGTTCTCTTCGGTCCATTCGGGGCCGCCGGTCTTGTTGATGAGGGTGACGGTGGCGGTCCGCGGCGGCGCGACGAGTTCGGGATTGACGAACATAAAGTTGAAGCCGTCGTAGTCATTCAGGCTCTGGACCAGGCCCTTGACCATGAAGAAGGCGAGCCAGCGGTGCCAGCCCATCGAACCCTGTCCCCAGCAGAGTTCGCAGCCTTCTGCGGTGGGATTGATGCCGCAGCGGTAGGTCTTCTCTTCGAGGGAGCGGTTTGTATCCCAATTCCGCCCTTCCTCGACATAATTGACTCGCTTGGTGGGGGAGACCCCCTCGGGAGCGTCCTTGGACCACTCCGGATTGCGGACGAACTCCACGACGTGGAGGTATTCGATGTGGATGCCGTCATTCTCCCGGACGGGCATATACCATTCCGTGCCCGAGACGACCTCCACCTTCCAGAGCTGGCTGACCAGGGCCGACCCGTCGGGATAAATGTAGACCTCGACGCCGACGCTGTCGATCTGCTGCGCCCGGAGGAGGGGAGTGACGGCCATCAGGGCAAGCAGCGAAATGAGGATGCGTTTTTTCATTTCCGATTCGGTTACCCTACAAATATAGTAAAAATGTCAAAAGGAATCTAATTTGCAATTCTCCCGAATTGTGACTAAATTTGTATTAGACCTCTCAGAATTTAATTTTGGCAGTGCGAAGTAGTTAATATTCAATTTGTTACATTATGAAGAGACTTGTTCTGATCCTTGCGGCGATTGCCGGATTGCTCCTTGTGGGCGTAGATTCCTATGCGCAAAGCAAAAAAGTAAAAGCGAAGCCGGAGCCGGTAAAGCTTGACCCGATGTTTTACAAAGGAGGAAAATTCATTGTAGGATACGACACCATCGACGCGTCCCAGTACCGTAATTACTTCACTCCGGAGGAGTTCCAGCGGGTAAACAAGGCACTTCAATTAAGAAAAAACGGTATGTGGACGATGATTTCAGGTGGGGCGACCCTTGGCGTTGCCGCCGTATGCATGGGAGTTGGCAATGCGCTTTACAGGTCAGATGACCGTGACGTCTCCCAAACCGGCTTCGGTATCTGGTGGGGCGGCGTAGGAGCACTTTGCGCCGGATCCGCCTTGCTTGTTTCCGGCGTTCCTGTTTTCTGCGTCGGCGACGCGCGTCTCAAAAAAGCCGCCGACGGGTACAACAAACGCAACAACATCAACATCGCCTACCTGACCGTCACGCCCGGCGGCCTGGTGCTGCGGTTTTAACCATTCTCACGCTTAGAGTCGGGACAGCCGGTTTTCCAGCAATTGCAAATAGGCGGACTTCATCCTGTCGGGAAGGAAGGACGCTTCAATCATATCCCGCCATTTTGGGGCGGAAGATATCATTCGATTGATGAGGAATGTGGCCTGGGCACTGCTCAGGCCGCTTTCTTGCATGGAAGTGAGGAATGTATTCCTGTCGAAGCCGGATTTCTTCCCGCCTGTATGGAATGCCAGGGCCATCTCCTCGGAATCCGCCGGATCCGCAAGCAGTACGGCGAGCAGGTCATACGCCGGGGACAGCACATAGTCGCCGTTGCCGGAGTCTATCAGGGAGAAATTCTTGCAATGCATATCTGAATTGCCGGTCATCCAGGAGAAGAGGACAACTTCCCAGAATCGCTGGACATCCAGCAGGGGAGCCGAAGATAATTTCCTTACTGTCTCAGCCAGTTGCAGATAGGAGCCATAGTACTTGTACTCGGTAAGACGGTTGATCAGCTGGCACAGGTCCAGCATGGAGATTTTCTCGCCTTTCTTCCCCCGGTCCATACGAAGCGTCAGATAACCCAGTTCTCCGTCCTGAAGACGAATCAAGGTATGCTGCGCCGTACGGATCCCGGCGGCCCCGGCCATCTTCATCGTCAAGTCTTCAAGTTCCGGCAGGCAGGGATACTTTCCGCTCTGTGGCTTGAAGATGTATTTCCCCCACAGTCCGACAATGGTGAATTTGGCAGGCTCGTGCTTGCCGCCCCGGTCGACATCCAGCGACATTTTGGCCTGAACACCGGTCACGGATGCGCTGGTGCGTATAACCTGTCGGGCAAGTTCAGACATATTGTCCCGAGTATAGGGGAGTATGGGGGCGGTTTCCTTCCCGAAAATGGCCTTGGCACAACCGGGATGGAAATCGACCTGACCGTCTTCCAATTCTTTATAGCAGTACAAACATTTACTCATGGTGTGGCGTGACGCTGATGTTACCGATACAGTCTTTGCAGCAGGCAATGAGAAGGGACATCCAGTCTCGGGGATCGATTTTCCAGGAAGAGGGCGCGATGTCCAGCAGCCAGCCTTCCGGGATTAGACCGTCAAAAACGGGAAACATCATTTCCCGCTCATAGAGTTGATCCGTAAGAGGCATTGTCGGAGAAAGGGGAGTGGCCTCCGGGGAGGCAAGGTATGCCTGGTCATAGGCAAAATGATAGCCTTCTTCATCCTCCGTCAAAATACCGCAGAAACAATTGTTAATAAAGATATCAGCCTGTTTCATTCAACCTCGATTTTAGCAGGGGAGAGGCTCTCGCCAAACAGGGCAAGCACCTCGTTGACTTTGTCCATACGGAGGGTTTGTTTACCCTGCTCCAGGTCGCGGACGAAACGGAGTCCCACGCCGGCCCTTTGGGCGAGTTCGACCTGTGTCAGGCCGAATTTTTTTCTTTTTAGCTTGATGTGTGCCGAGAGTGTCATAACATTTTATACCTAATCGGGTACAAATATAACAATTATTTTTGATTTTATATCATATAAGGTATAAAAATATCTGATTTGCAATTCTCCCGAATTGTAACTACCTTTGTATCAGCCCTCTCCGAAACATTTTCGGGGGGGGGCGAAGTTGTTAATAATCAATTAGTTACATTGTATGAAAAAGCTTGTTTTGATCCTTGCGGCGATTGCCGGATTGCTCCTTGTGGGTGTAGATTCTTATGCGCAAAGCAAAAAAAAGCCGCAGCCGAAGTTTGAGCCGATGTCCTATAAAAGCGGCAAATTCATCGTAGGTAACAACACGATAGCACAGTCCCAGTACAGCAATTATTTCATAAATGACGAGTACAAAACCGTTATGTCGTCCGATAAAATGAGGAAGGCGGGAATCGGACTGATGGCCGGTGGAAGCGCCTTGACGGCTGCCGGCGTCGTGCTGGTTGCATTCGGAGATCAGGATATGAAAATCGGCATTAACAGTAATCCTGTAAATGATGACCTATATTCGAGAGGAACGTCACTTTGCCTGGCAGGCGTGCCGTGTCTGGTTATCGGTCCGTGCAGTCTAGTCTCCGGCATCGTGTTGTATTGCGTCGGCGATGTCCGGCTTAAGCGGACGGCAGACAAATATAACGGCCGCAAGGGCTATACTTATCTGACGTCAATTCCCGGAGGCCTGGCACTGCGGTTCTAGCCCTTTTGTTACACAATTTATATTATGTTAAGTTGTGTATAGCAAAACAATCCCCTGTCATCATTCCGGCTGATAATTAATGGTCTGGAACGGATCGGTGACCGTACAGGAGGCGGAGACGACGGCGCAGGCGGCGAAGAAGCCCATTACGTCGCCGTCGCCGGAGAGATTGGTCGGCGGATTCGCCGGCTGGGAGGACATCAGCGGCATATTGTTGGTGCCGCCGCCGTCGCCCTGGATTTTGGCCATAAAGCTGTAGTATTCGGGCGTCAGAAGATAGACATCCGCGGTCAGGACGTCGCCCTCTTCGAGGAATTTGGCGCTCTCGCCGTATTTCTTTTGATTGGCGGCCGTCTGGGCTAGAAGTCCGACTGGGAAAGCCTCGATCTGCTTGCCGTTGAAGTATTTATCCTCCATCATCAGGCAGGATCCGAACGGGATGCGATGACCGTTGACGGCCATTCGCACCAGATAGCGTCCGTCTTTGGCCGCATAGTCCCGGGCCCACATCAGGACGGTCCAGAGGCTGTCCATCTTCTGCTTGGTGTTGCCGTTGTAGGAATAATCGATCTTCTCCAGGCTGCAGGCGACTTCCGGCATTTTCGCCTCGGCGCTGTACCGGTGGATCTCCCCTTCCACGGTCGCTTTCACATTCAGGCTGTATTTCCGGCCGGATTCGGCCCTGAAGCCCTCAGGAGCCTTGTAGACGCCGGTTTTTTCCGTCTCTTCCGGCTTTCCCGGATCCGGTGTAACTTCCTGTTCTTCAAACAGATAATCGGTTGTCCCGTCGCTGACGACGACCTCGGCTCCGCTCACAAACGGGATTCCGGTTTCGGGAGTGAGATAAGGAACTGATACTGAGAGCTTTACAAATTGCTCCAATTCCGGCTGGTCGGTAATCAGGCCTTCGACGACAAGGTACGTCCTGTCCATCTCCTGCGTATGCACCTTGATGGGCTCCGAGCAGGATAAAATCGCTCCGAGCATCAGTATAACGCATTCAAAACCAAGTACTTCCCTTCTCATATCTGCTAAAATTTAAGGCTGTATGCCACAGAAGGCACGACGCTGAACAAATAAACCTTCCGCGTTTCGGGCGTTTGCTCGGAAGTGTCTGTGCTGAAGGCAATTGCCCACGCATTGTGCCGTCCGTAGACGTTGTAGAGCGACAGGTTCCACTCCCCTCCCCAGCGCTTGCCTTCGACCCGTTTCTTGCCCCTGTAGGTCAGTGAGAGATCCATCCTGTGGTAGTGCGGCATCGTGTCCTCGTTACGGGTCGAATAGATGCTGTGATACTCCCCTTCATAGTAATATCTTCCTACCGGGAAGGTGGTCGGTGCCCCGCTATAGAAGACCCAGGTGGCCGATGCAGTGAGCCTAGGGATGATGTCGTAGTTGAACAGGATATTGACGGCGTGCTCGTGGTTCAGGGGTGACCGGTAGCGCTTTCCGCCGTTGATTTCGGGGATGTCATACCACGACTGCGACCAGGTGTAGGCCACCCAGCCGTTCCACTTGTCGAATTCGTACTTGAGCATCACCTCAGCCCCGTACGAGATGGATTTTCCGAAGCGGAGAGCTCCCTCGCGGTCGGCGCTGTCGATGATGAAGCCGGGATCGTCCTTGTAGTCCATCGTGTTCTGGTTGAAGCGGGCGAACGCCTCGACGGACAGCTCGAGCGCCTGGGAAAGGAAGAGGGCGTTGACTCCGGTCGCGACCTGGTTGGAAATCTGCGGATCCACATTCGGGGATACGGTAAACCAGGTATCGATCGGGTTGCCGGAAATCGAAGTCGGCACCTGCTGGATATACTGGTACGTGCGGGCGTAGGAGGCCTTGATCGTCACATCCGGCGTCCCGGCCGGAACGGAAAGCGAGATGCGGGGCTCCCATCCCCAGTGGCTCTTGATCTTCCGTCCCGAAGCGAACATCTTTTTTTCGGTGAGCTCGTGCGTCATCGGGTCATAATACCGCTGCTCGGCTTGCCCGAAGGTGGTGAAATTCGACATCCGCATCCCGTACCGGGCCGTGACGGGGCCGATCTTCTGCTCGTTTTGCACGTAGACCGCGCTCTGGAGGCCATACGTCTCTCCCAGCCGGAGGGCGGTGATGATGGAGTTGGACTCCCGCGGGGTCATGTTGCCGGGAAAGAGGGTGACGTGGGAGACCTGCAGGCCGAACTGGAGCTTGTTGCGGGCTCCGGGCGTCCAGGTCAGGTAAGCCTTGCCTCCCCTTTCGAAGAGTTTGATGTTGTAGTCGAAGGCGGCGTTGTTGATTTCCGCGCCGAAATTGCTGTCGTAGCGGGTCGAATAGAGAATCAGGTTCGTGGACAGCTTCGGCGAGAAGACGTGGTGATGGCGCAGGGATACGAGGTTGTTGCGGTATCCCATCTTCATCTCGTCGAGGTCGAATTCGGGCATGGCCATCCCGAAGACGTCCCGGCCGCTGAAGACGCTCAGATACACCCGGTCCTTCTCCCCCGCGACCCAGCTGAGTTTGCCGTTGATGTCGTAGAAGTACATCTGGGTATTCTTCGGAATCCGCTTGAAAAGCGGGAAGAAGAGGTCCATATAGGTGCGCCGCGCGCTGACCATCCACGAGAGCCGCGTATGCGGAATAGGCCCCTCCAGCATAATCTTGGAGGTGATCAGGCCGATGGAGAGGTTGCCGTGAAGCTCTTTGGAGTTGCCGTCGCGAGTGCTCACGTCCAGCACCGAGGCGAGCCGTCCGCCGAACTGGGCCGGGAAATCGCCCTTGTAGAGGTCGGCGCTCTTGACGGCGTCGCCGTTGAACATTGAGAAGAAGCCGAGGAAATGGCCCGTGTTGTAGAGCGGGGCGCCGTCCAGGAGGACGAGATTCTGGTCGATGCCGCCGCCGCGGACGCTGAATCCGGTGGACGCCTCACTCGGGGTCTGCACCCCGGGCATCATCTGGATGACGCGGATGACATCCGGCTCCCCCATCAGCACCGGCATCCGCTTTACAAGGCCGGCGTCGACCGTCGCTTTGCCCAGCTGGGGAAGGGCGATGACTTCCTGCTTGCTGCGCGAGAAAATCTTGGATGCCTGCAGCTGGCTGCGGGCTTCGGACAAGATGAAATCCCGCTTGATGTTGCCTTGAAGCGATACTTGCAGTGAATCGGTATTATATCCTGCGTATGAGCAGAGTATGGTATACTCCCCCGCCGGGGCCTGCAGGGTGTACCAGCCGTATTCGTTGGCGCTGACGCCAATCTTTTTGTCGGCGGTGAAAATGACTGCGCCGATGAGCGGATCGCCGCTCGATGCGTCCTTCACATAGCCCGACAACGTTGCCCTTGTCTGGGCCGCAAGCGGCAGCCAGAGTGTGAGCAACGCTGTCAGAATGGATGTGAAGGTCTGCCTTACCAACCCAGGATTTTCTTGAAGTCGTAGAGCGCGGGATCGGCCACGATCTTCCCGGCGGCCTCATAGTCGGCGGGGGTGATATAGTGGCAGATGTGGCTGAAGTAATTCTGCGAAGTGCCGCCGTCGATATTGACGCGCCTCGGCGGAATCTTGCCTTCTGCGTTCTGGAGATCCTTCAGATAGAGCGGATGGGCGGTGCCGTCGGCATCGATGAAGACCATACAGCCGGTCTCCCCTGCCTTGAACAGCTCGTAGACGCCCATTGCGAGCTCAGAGCAATACGTGAGATCGTAGGCGATCGGATCCTGGCAGCGGACGTCGTAGCCGATTTCCACCGGGCGGGTCTTGACCCTCATGCCGATCTTCTTGAATTCTTTCTCGAGGATGTCGTTGAACAGGACGGCCTTGGAGATCTTGCCGAGCTCGGGATGTCCGTGCTCGTCGTAGGTCATCGAGACGCCGGCCGCCTTGATCTCCTCCGGGTCGAGGTCGTGGAAGACGCCTTCAGCGACGACGATGGTGCCGTAAGGGATGCCGAGAATCTTCCGCTTGATAATGGCGGAGAGCGCGAGTTTGACGATCTTGTCGAGCGAGATGCCGGTCTTGTTGAACATCTCGGGGATGATGGTCATCGGGCAGTGCGTGGCTTCGCCGATGCCGAGGGCAAGGTGCCCTGCGGAACGACCCATCGCGCTGATGATCAGCCAGTTGCCGCTGGTACGGGCGTCCTCATAGACGGTGCGGGCGAGATGCGCGCCCTCGTCCTTGGCGCTGTTGAAGCCGAAGGTCGGGGTGTTGTTGGGGAGCGGCAGGTCGTTGTCGATGGTCTTGGGGACGTGGATGTTGCGGATGGGGTAATGCTTGGCCTCGAGGAATTTGGCGATCCGGTTGGCCGTGGAGGCGGTGTCGTCGCCGCCGACGGTCACGAGGAGCTTGATGGCGTTGTCCTGGAACAGACCGAGGTTGAAGTTCTCCTCGAAATCCTTATCGGTGGGTTTGAACCGGCTCATCTGCAGGTAGGAGCCTCCCCTGTTGAAATAGGCGTCGGCCTTGAAGAAATCGATGTCCTCGGTCCGGGGCGTCTTGCTGAAAAGCCCGCTGTACCCGCCGTGCAGTCCGATTACACGATACCCATTGGACAGAAAAGTCTTCGCTACCGACATCACGACGGTATTCATTCCGGGGGCCGGGCCCCCGCCACACAAAATAATAATAGAATCCATAGCTAAAATATTGTTTATCAGTTTATTCCACTCTTCCTGGTAAAAATTCAATTTACAAATATAGAAAATTTTTTGTCAGGTTGTAAAAAAATCCGGGGTGGAAGAAACGACACCCCGAATTTTTTTATTTCATCTAATTTTCGTATTTTTGTCGACTATATGTAACGCGCGCGCAATGGAGAAGATTCAGGCAGAGAAACGGATTATGGAACTGAAGGCGGTTCTTTGGGAGAACAGCCGGCGGTACTATGTGGAGAATGCGCCGGTAATCAGCGACTTTGAGTATGACCACCTGATGAAGGAACTGGAGGCGCTGGAGGCGGAATGGCCTGAATTCCAGACCCCTGACTCCCCTACCCAGCGGGTTGGGAGCGATATTACCAAGGGTTTTGCGCAGTTCCCGCATAAGTATCCGATGCTGTCGCTCGGCAATACGTACAATATTGCAGAGATTGAAGAATTCGCCGACCGGGCCTCCAAGGCGCTGGGCGGCGGATTCACGTATTGCTGCGAACTCAAGTTCGACGGCACTGCCATCTGCCTTACCTACCGGCACGGCCTGCTGTACCGTGCGCTGACGCGCGGAGACGGCGTCGTCGGCGATGACGTGACGGTCAATGCACGGCACATCCCCAGCATTCCCCAGAAGCTTTCCGGAGAGGGATGGCCGGAGGAATTCGAGATCCGCGGCGAGATCCTGATGCCCTACGAGGCGTTCGACCGGCTCAACGCCGAGCGGGAGGATGCCGGCGAGATGCCGTTTGCCAATCCGCGCAACGCGGCTTCCGGCTCCCTCAAACTCCAGGATCCGCAGGAGGTCTCGCACCGCGGACTGATCTGCACACTGTACCATATCCCCGGCGACGGACTCGGCGCCGCGACCCACGACGAAGCCCTCCAGAGGGCCGCTTCCTGGGGGCTTCCCGTCTCCGATAAGCGACGTCTGTGCAAGGACATCGACGGGATCGAAGCCTTCATCTCCGAGTGGGACGAGGCCCGTCACGCCCTTCCCTTTGCCACCGACGGCATCGTCATCAAGATCAACGAAATTGCCTCCCAGCTCGCCCTTGGATACACTTCCAAGTTCCCGCGCTGGGCGGTTGCCTATAAATTCAAGGCCGAACAGGCCCTCACCCGGCTCCTGAGCATATCCTACCAAGTCGGCCGTACCGGTGCCGTCACCCCGGTCGCCAACCTCGATCCCGTGCAGCTTGCCGGGACCACCGTGATGCGCGCCACGCTCAACAACGAAGACTTTATCCGCGAGCTCGATATCCGCATCGGCGATATGCTGTATGTGGAGAAGGGCGGCGAGATCATCCCGAAGATCACCGGCGTGGAGGAATCCGCCCGGGAGGCCGGAGTGGAAGTTCCGCCGTTCCCGACGGTCTGCCCGGATTGCGGCACTCCCCTGGTGAAGCCTGAAGGAGAGGCCCGCTGGTTCTGCCCGAATCAGGACGGCTGCCCGTCCCAGATCAAGGGCAAGCTCATCCACTTCTGTGGCCGTAAGGCGATGGATATCCTGGCGGGCGACGCGACGATAGACCAGCTTTTCAACCTGGGTCTCGTGCGTACGGCGGCGGACTTCTACGACCTCAAGAAAATCCAGCTCGTGTCGCTGGAGGGGTGGAAGGACCGGGCCGCGGAGCGCTTCCTGGAATCGCTGGAGGCCTCTAAAAAGGTTTCTTTCGACCACGTCCTCTTCGCCCTTGGCATCCGGTATGTCGGCGAGACGACAGCCCGGGAAATCGCCCGGCATTTCGGGACGATCGACGCCATTGCCGCCGCTTCGAAGGAGCAACTCCTGGAAGTGAGCGACGTGGGCGACGTTATCGCGGAAAGCGTATATCAGTATTTCCGTGACGAGGCGCATCTGCGGGATGTGGAGCGGCTCAGGACTGCCGGTGTGCAACTCGAGATGGCTGCGGCGGCGGAGCCCGATTCGGACGCTCTCCAGGGAAAGACGATTGTCGTCAGCGGCAATTTTACGATATCCCGCGAGGCGATGAAGGCGCTCATCGAGCGCAACGGCGGGCACCCCAGCGGCTCGGTCAGCGGCAAGACCGACTATCTCCTCGCCGGCGAGAAGGCCGGTCCGGAGAAGCTCAAGAAGGCCGCTCAGCTGGGGGTGCAGGTTATTTCAGAAGAAGAATTTTATGCGATGATTCCTTCAGAGCGTGCGCAAAAGGAGGATGAACCCATCCAATTGACGCTCTTTTAGGTATGTCGGAATTTTTCAAGAAAGCCGGAGGGAAAATCGGCGCGTTTTTCAGGTTAGTCAGAATCAAGGTTAAAGGACTCATCCATTTCCTGACCGTCGACATCTGGACCCTGAACATCAATGACCTTTCCAAGTGGAAGGCCCGCCTGGTGAAGGATATCAAGACCGTGCAGGTGATGATGAACACCTTCCGCGAGCAGAAGATGGGCTTCCAGATCTCGGCCCTCTGCTTCCAGAGCACGATGGCCATTGTCCCGTTGATTGCCATCGCCTTCTTCTTCGCCAGCGGCGTGGGGATTTCGGATATGCTGGAGCAGTTCCTCTATACCTACAGTGACGATAAGGAACTGATCGACACGGTGATGAACGCCGCCAACAACATCATCCATACGGCCCAGTCCGGCCTGTTCGGATTCGTCAGTATGCTCACCTTCGTCTGGATCGTCATCTGGCTGATGATGCGGGTGGAGATGGTGTTCAACAATGCCTGGAAGGTGCAGAAGCCTCGGAAATGGTGGCGGCAGTTGGGGGTGATCTTCGTCATCCTGATGCTTTCCCCCTTCGTGATCCTGCTGTTCTTCACGGGCTCCATCGTCTACTCGAACGTCCTGGACCTGATTCCCAATTTTGAATTCGCGGATCACCTCAAGAGTTTCCTCAGCTGGGTCATCTTCGCCGCTGTGGCGGTGCTGATCATCTCGCTGATGTACAAGTATATTCCGGCCTGCAAGGTCAAGTATCGTTACGCCCTCAAGGCGGCCGTCTATGCCGGCATCATTTTTACGGCTCTCCAGTACCTCTATCTGGAAACGACCGTGATGGTGGCCAAGTCCAGTGCCGTCTACGGTGTCCTGGCGGCCGTTCCGCTCTTTATGGTGTGGCTGAGCTGGGGATGGACGATCATTATTTATGGCGCGGAACTTGCCTACGGGTTCCAGACGGTCGAGTCAGAAGGCAAGACGGTCGAAGACCTTGACGTCGAGATCCGGGAGAGCAAACGGCAGCGCAAGAACCGTCGTCAGGAGATATTCAAGAAATGAGTTACGCGGAGTTCACACGGGATGATTACGCCAAGATCGAGCGCGGGTTCGCCCTCCTGAAGGAGGCGGCGGCCCGGCGTTGCCGCGGCCCCCGGGAGATCGCGGTCGTCGAGAAGGCGTTTGAATTCGCCAACGACGCCCACCGCAACGTGCGGCGGCGTTCCGGCGATCCCTACATCCTGCATCCGATCGAGGTGGCCCTGATCGTGGTGAACGACATCGGCCTCGGCTACAAGTCCATCTCCGCCGCCCTTCTGCACGACGTGGTCGAGGATACGGAATACACCGTCAAGGATATCCGGAAGCGCTTTGGCGATAAAATCGGCTCCCTGGTGGACGGCCTCACCAAAATCAAGACGATGCTCGATAACGAGGAGAAGGATCATCAGGACGAGGTCTACAACCGCAGCATCCAGGCCGAGAATTTCAAACGCATTCTCCTCACCCTCAACGACGACGTCCGCGTCGTCCTCATCAAGCTTGCCGACCGCCTGCACAACTGCCGCACCATCGAGTTCATGCCGGAGTACAAGCGGGACAAGATCCTCAGCGAGACGATGTTCATCTTCATTCCCCTGGCCCACCGGCTCGGTCTGTACAAGATCAAATCGGAGATGGAGAACATCTGGCTGCGCTACAAGGAGCCGGAGGCCTACGCCTACATCAAGCAGCGGATCGACGAGGAAGTGAGCGGCAAACGCGGGGAAATGGAGGAATTCATCGCCCCGATCGACGAGGTGCTCCGCAAGGAAGGGCTGGATTACGAAATCCGCCGCCGCATCAAGACGCCCTACTCGGTGTGGCTGAAGATGCAGAAGAAGAATATCCCCTTCGAGGAAGTCTACGACCTGATCGCCATCCGCATCGTATTCTCCCCGCCGGAAGGGGCGGACAAGGAGACCGAGCGGAAGTGCTGTTTCGACATCCTGGGTGCCCTGACGAGCCTTTACGCCTCGGTGGAAGGGCGCTATCGGGACTGGATCCGCCAGCCCAAGCCCAACGGCTATGAGGCCCTGCACACGACGCTCATCGGCAAGAAAGGCCTCAAGGTCGAGGTCCAGATCCGCACAAAGCGGATGGACGACATCGCCGAGCGGGGCATCGCGGCCCATTGGGCCTACAAGCGAAGCGGTTATCTCAGCGAGAATGACAGCGAGATGGAGCACTGGCTGCAGAAGGTGCAGGAAATTCTTGTCAACCCGGACGTGAACGCCCTCGAGCTGCTAGACATCATCCACAACGACCTCACCAGCACCCAGATCACCGTATTCACCCCGAAGGGCGACCAGCGGCAGATTGAGAAGGGCGCCACGGCCCTCGACTTTGCCTACCTCATCCACACCGAGATCGGCGACCGGGCCCTTGCGGCAAAGGTCAATATGCGGCTGGTGCCTCTTTCCACCGTGCTCAAGACCGGCGACCGCGTGGAAATCATCACGGCGGAGGAAGGTGCCCCCAAGGCGGAATGGCTGGATTTCCTCAAGACGCGCCGGGCGCGCAACCAGGTCTCGGATGCCATCCGCCACAGTTCGACGCCCGTTCACCACAAGGGCAACGTCCATTACGTGACGGCGGACTGCTGCAAGCCGATTCCGGGCGATCCCGTCATCGGCCTGCGCGAGGATGACGGCACAGTGATCATCCACAAGAAATCCTGCCCCGTCGCAGAGGAGCTTGCGGCCAAATTCTCCGACCGGATCGTCTCCCCGCGCTGGAGCGCGAAAATGAAGCACACCGATACTTCCTTCCCCGTCCGGATTACTCTGCAGGGCATCGACCGCGTCGGCCTTCTCGGCGAGATTACGCAGTACATCTCCTTCGTGATGGGGGTCAATATGCGGCGGCTCTCGCTAGCGAGCGAAGAGGGCATTTTCCGCGGATTCATCGATATGGAAGTGAAGGACAAGAAGATACTCGAAACCATCATCGGCAAGCTGGAGGGCATCGAAGGCATCCAGCGAGTCGTCAGGAGCGACATACAATGACAAAACGAAAGATATTCAGCCTGATCCCGCTGCTCGCGGCCATCGCGGGGGTGCTCATTCCGATGATGCTCCCCAGCTCGTGCGCCAACACGACGACCCCTCCGACCGGCGGCCCGAAAGATACCATTCCGCCCGTCCTGAAGGGAATCAATCCCCTTCCCGGAGCGGTCAACGTACCCGTGCACAAGACAAAGCTGGAATTCAAGTTCAACGAATATGTTGTGGTCAAGGACATGAACAGCATCTACCTTTCCCCTCCCCTGGAGAAGGCGCCGAAATACCGGATGAAGGGCAAGACGCTGGTGGTATACTTCGAATCCGACCTGGAGCCCAATACGACCTACACGCTTGACCTGACGGGGGCCGTGGCCGACAACAACGAAGGGAATATGTTCCCGGGCTATACGCTGGTCTTCTCGACGGGCCCGCAGATCGATTCCATGATGATGACGGGCATCGTGCAGGATTGCAACACCCTCAAGCCTGTGAAAGGAGCGACGGTGATGCTCTACAAGGACCAGGCGGATTCGGCGATCTTCCTGCAGCGGCCCGTGGCCTCGTCCAAGACCGACGACTGGGGCTTCTTCTGCATCCGCAACATCCAGGATACCCTGTACCGCGTGTATGCTATCAAGGATGAGAACAACAATAATAAGTACGATCCCGACAACGAGCGGGTCGCCTTCCTGGATTCGCTTTTCCAGCCGAGGGTGCAGGTGAATGATTCTCTGCCAGAGCTGGCGAAATACGACATGAAGGATACGGCCCTGTGCCTGGCCCGCAAGCAAGAAGTGGAGCTGAACCTTTTCCGCGAGAAGCCTTCCAAGCAGATGATCGTGAAGAAGGAACGTGTGGGCGACCGCACGGCGTACGTGACGTTTATGGCTCCCGGTGCGCATATCTACAAAATGCGGATCAAGGGCCTTCCGCGGGAAAAACTGATCACCCAGTTCAACATCGAGAAGGATTCGCTGGAGATCTGGGTGAATGACCAGCGGAAGATGCCGGATACGCTCAAATTCCAGCTCCGCTACGACAAGACCGATACCCTTGGCAACCTGCGTCCGACCACCGAGACGGTCAACCTGGCTCTGGACAAGAAGGCTCGGGCGGCAGCGGCGGCCGCCAAGAGTTCCCGGCGCGACATCAAGCACGAGGATACCATTGCCGTCTACACGGCCAAAGTGGAAGCGGAAACGGTTGAGCAGTACGGGTTTACGATTGAATTCAAGTATCCGTTGATCCGGGATGCCTGGGATTCGCTGATTTTCCGCAGCGTCAATCCGCGTCAGCAGGAGAAGATCGGGAAATACACCGTAACCCGCGACAGCACCAACCTCCGCCGCTATACCATTATGCCCAAGGAGGAGCTGATGGTCGGCTATGAGTATTTCCTCAAGATTCCGCACCGGAAGTTCCGTGACGTCAATGGCTATTTCAACGACAGCACCGAGGTGAAGGTGACGCTCCCGACCGACGAGAAGCTCAGTACCGTGGAGCTCAATATGACCGGTGTCGGCGGCAAGCGCTACATCGTGGATCTGCTGACCGAGAAGCGCGACCGGGTGATCCGGAGTTTCATCGTGGATTACGACCAGAAACTGGTTTTCCCCTACGTGAAGGCGGGCAAGTACTGTCTCCGTATGACGGAGGATCTGAACCGCAATGGCATCGTGGATACGGGCTCTCTCCTGGAGCATCGGCAGCCGGAGAAGGTTAAGTTCTACAAACTGAAGGACGATTCGTTCCTCATCGACATCCCGGAGCGGACGGAGCTCCAGCAGGACATCAATATGGAGGAAATGTTCCGATGAGAAGGACCCTGTGCATATTGCTCTGTGTGCTGGTGATACCCTCCGTTGTGCTCGCCAAGAAGCCGCGGAAGCGCCTGCGGGACCTGAAGCCTGCGGTGAAGGTGGAGGCGCCGCCCGACACGCTGTTCTTTACCCTGCCGGACAGTCTCACCGACGAGTATCTCGATACGGTGAAGGTCCGCAAGAAGTTCCTCATCAACGATTATTCGATGATCGGGGCGCATTATGGCGTGTCGCTGATGCTGACCTCTTTTAATCCTACCTGGGAGACGGATCTGGCTTTTATGCCGAATACCTTCGGCATTACCTATACCCGCTATGGGAAGATGTTCGGCTATATGCCGTATTTCGGTTTCCAGATTGGGCTTCTGCATACCTACAACGGGTATAAGTTCAAGTACGACAAGGAAAAGGATTATACGCGGACGCTCTGCGGGGCGACGAAGGCGGTGATGGAGGTGCTGGAGCTGCCGTTTATGGCGCATATGCACGTGGATATCGGGGTGATGAAGATCTTTGCCAATCTTGGCGTTTTCGGGGCTTACCGATGGCGGATCAACCGGACGCTGCCTTACGAAGGAGTTTCGTTCAATGTGAATGACGCCTATAAGCCGGAGACGCCGGAAGATGCCTCGCGCGGCCGGGATTTCCTCGCGGACAACTATGCGAAGAAGTATTATCCCTTCGAATACCGCTTTGACTACGGCCTCAAGGGTGGCGTCGGCTTCGGCCTGATGTTCGACCCGGTTGAAATCCACATTATGGGCCTTGTGCAGTGGTCCTGGAATTCCCTCTACCACGCCGACTGGTACAGCCCCTACTACTACCGCTACGCCTATCCGCTTAATTTCGAGATCTCGGTGGGTGTCCACTATCAGCTCACCAAGCGCGTCGGCCGCACCCGAAAGCAGCTCCGCGACACCGCAAAACGGGTGGTTTATGGAGATGAATAACCTTCCGTCATTCCAGGGCTTTTCCCTTTCCGTCATTCCGGACTTGATCCGGAATCTATAAACCAAGGCATACTATGAAACATCTAGTCAAAGTTGGCAATGTAGTTATCGGTAGCGGCAGGATCGTCGTGCAGACGATGTGTAATACGCATACGGATGATATTGAAGGCACGGTGGCGCAGACACTGCGGCTGGCTGAGGCCGGGGCGGAGCTGGTGCGGATTACCGTGCCGGGGCTCGCGGATGTGCCGCATATTGCGGAAATCCGCCGGCGGGTCCGGGAGGCCGGTTGCGACGTGCCCCTCGTGGCGGACATTCACTTCTCGGCCGAGACGGCGATTGCCTGCGCTTCTGTCGTGGAGAAGGTCCGGATCAATCCGGGTAACTTCCACAATGATCACGACAAGGCCAGGGCCAAATTTACGGAGTTCCTATCCGTCTGCAAGGAGCACGGTACAGCGGTGCGCATCGGGCTTAATCACGGCTCGCTGGGTGCTTTTATCACCGAAAAGTTCGGCAACACGCCCCGGGCGATGGCCGAGGCGGCGATGGAGTGGATCCGGATGGCCGTGGAACACGATTTCTACAATGTCGTTGTCTCCTTGAAGGCATCCAATACCGTCGTGATGGTGGAAGCTTACCGATTGCTCCAGAAGGCGATGGAGGACTATGGGCACGTCTTCCCGCTTCACGTCGGCGTCACGGAGGCCGGCAATGGCGACAGCGGCCGCATCAAGTCCTGCGTCGGCATCGCCTCAGTGCTTTCCGCCGGCATCGGCGACACCGTCCGTGTCTCCCTGACCGAGGATCCGGAAGCGGAAATACCGGTAGCTCGCTATCTTGCTCAGCGCTATAGTCGTACAACTGTTGATCAGATTTCTCCACGCGCTTCGCTTGATCGAAATGACAAAGTACCATATGGGCGAAATGACAGTGCTGTCATACCGAGCCCCGTAGGGGCGAGCGTATCTCCTCCCTGTAGCTCCAGGCAAACCTTCCTCCTCCGCGCCGCCTGCGACTGGGGCCCGG
>JAFZAI010000020.1 GCA_017557325.1 Bacteroidales bacterium | reverse complement strand
GATGTCCGGGGCGGTCACCAGGTCGTTGGTAGGATAATAGTATGCGAGGTCGGCGTTGGGCTTGTGGCCGGGATTGCCGGGCATCTCGGGATCGAACACCGAAACGGGCCATAACCAGCTGGAGAACCAGGTGTCCAGGACGTCCTCGTCCTGCCTGAGATCCTCGGGCTTGATGGACGGATCGAGGGCCTGGGCTGCCTTGAAGGCTTTCTCGAAGCTATTCTCTACAACAACCTGTCCGTCAGGAAGGTAATATGCCGGGATACGCTGTCCCCACCACAGCTGGCGGCTGATACACCAGTCACGGGCGTTCTCCATCCAGTGGCGGTAGGAATTGCGGTATTTGTCGGGGATGAATTTGATGAATCCGTCTTCTACCGAAGCGAGCGCGCGGGGAGCAAGCTCCTCCATCTTGAGGAACCACTGGGCGCTGAGGCGTGGCTCTATGACGGCGTTGGTACGCTCGCTGTAGCCCACCGGCGAGGTGTAGTCCTCGATTTTCTCCATGTTGCCGGCGTCGACGAGCATCTTCACTATCTTCTCGCGGGCGGCGAAGCGGTCCTCGCCGACCAGGATCTGAGCCTCCTCGGTCAGGCGGCCGTGGTCGTCTATGATGTCGAGGATGGGGAGGTTGTGGCGGAGGCCGATCTCATAGTCGTGCGCGTCGTGCGCAGGCGTGACCTTGAGGCATCCCGTACCGAAATCCATCTCTACATAGTCGTCCTCGATGATGGGTATCTCCTTGTTGATCAGAGGGATGAGTACTTTTTTGCCCTTCATCCAGAAATGCCTCTCGTCGTTGGGGTTGACGCAGATGGCGGCATCGGCCATGATGGTCTCGGGACGTGTGGTGGCCACCACGATGTACTTGTCCGTAGGGTTTCCGTGCCCGTCGGAGATGAAGTAGCGCATGTGGTAGAAGTGGCTCTTGGTGTCCTTGTGGATGACCTCGTCGTCGCTGACGGCGGTATGGCCCTCAGGATCCCAGTTGACCATCCTCACTCCCCTGTAGATCCAACCCTTCTTATAGAAATAGACGAAGGTATTGATGACGGCCTCGGAGAGCGCCGGCTCCATGGTAAAGCGCGTGCGGTCCCAGTCACAGGAGGCTCCGAGCTTGCGGAGCTGCTTGAGGATGATGCCGCCGTGCTCCTCCTTCCATTCCCAGGCGTACTTGAGGAACTCCTCGCGGGTGAGGTCTTCCTTGGCGATGCCCATACCCTTGAGCTTGGCAACCACCTTATTCTCAGTCGCTATGGAGGCGTGGTCGGTGCCGGGGACCCAGCAGGCGTTCTTTCCGTCCATGCGGGCCTTGCGGATCAGCACGTCGTTCAGGGTATTGTTGAGCACGTGGCCCATGTGCAGGATGCCCGTTACGTTGGGCGGGGGTATCACGATGGTATAGGGTTCCCTTCCGTCGGGTTCGGAGTGGAAGAACTTATTCTCAAGCCAATAGGCATACCACTTGTCCTCCACTTCGGAGGCGTTGTACTTTGCCGGTAATTCCATTATCTCTGTTTTTGTTTTATAATCGCATTATCGTACAAATATACTCATTTTTTGCTAACTTTGCTTTCATGAGAAGGATGTTTTCACTCCTCGCGGTCCTGCTGCCGCTGATCCTGTCCTCCTGCGGAAGTGACTCGGACTGGTTGACGATGTATGTCGGCACATACTCCGACGGATTTTACGCCTACCTGCTCAATCAGCGCACCGGCTGGTCCGGCGATATCCCTTTTGCCAAGGCCCCGATGCCCAATCCTTCTTATCTTGCAGTCGACGGCGACAGGGTTTATGCCGTGAGCGAAATGCCCGACTCCACCGCAGCGGTTTATGCCTGGCACCTTAACACGCGTGTTTTCTTTAAGCTTGGTTCACAGCCTACCGGCATGCCATCGGGCGGCGAGGATCCGTGCTACGTCGCAGTCGGTGACGGGCTGCTGGCCGTAGCCAACTACAGCGGCGGCACGCTGGCGCTCTACCGCCTGCTTCCGCGCGGCGGCATCGCTCCCCTCGATTCGCTCCTGCACTCCTGCGCCGGCGGTCCCGATCTTTCCCGCCAGGCCGACCCGCATGTTCATTGCGCGGTCTTCTCGCCTGACGGTAAGTATCTATTGTTCACAGAGTTCAGTGCCGACCGCATCGGTATCCTCGATATCGACGGCCAGAACGCCTCCGGCTATCGCTGCGCGGCCCGGCTTCACTCCGACTACGGTCCGAGACACCTGTTGTTCGATGCTTCCGGCAGTCACCTTTATGTCATCGGAGAGCTTTCGGGAGACGTTACTGTCTTCGATTATTCCGACGGCATTCTCACGGAGAAGCAGACGGTCCGTGCCGACCGCGTGGATGCGCGCGGGGCCGCCGACATCCACCTTTCCCCCGACGGGCGATTCCTTTACGCAAGCCTGAGGCTGCAGAACGACGGCATAGCCGTCTTCAGGGTCGCGGGCGACGGCACGCTCACCGATGTCGGTTATCAGACAACGGGCAAGCATCCCCGCAACTTCAACATCACTCCCAACGGACGTTTCGTATTCG
>JAFZAI010000171.1 GCA_017557325.1 Bacteroidales bacterium | reverse complement strand
GAAAAATGTTGTCCCATCCACAAAAATGGCCCCAAAATGTGGACAGACGGCAGAAAAATGTTGTCCCATCCACAAAAATGGCCCCAAAATGTGGACGGAAATAAATTATACTATGAAACAGATTACTATATTGATTTTACTGCCGGTGCTCCTGCTGTGTGGGCTCGGCGCGGGGGCGCAGCGGACCGGCGTGCGCGATGAAGTCCGGGGCGACTGGAACAAGAGTTCCGGTCTCGACTGTGTCTACGATTTCTCGGAGAAGGCGGCGACGCCGGCCCCGAAGGGGTATGAGGCGTTTTACATCAGCCATTACGGCCGGCACGGCTCCCGCTATGCCTATACGGCCAAGGCGTACACCGTTCCGCTCGAGATGATGAAGGAAGGCGCCGCGAAGGGCAACCTGACGCCCTATGGTGAGGAACTCTTCGCCAATCTGGAAGCGTTCTGGAAGGCGCACGAACACGAGGTGGGTGACCTGACTCCGCTCGGATGGGAGCAGCATCAGCGGATTCCCGAACAGATGGTGAAGGCTTTCCCGAAGGTTTTCGGCAAGGGAAGCCGCATTGACGCCTGTTCTTCCGCCGCCGTCCGTTCCATTATGAGTATGGCTTCCGAGGTATCGGCTTTCTCCCGGATCGCCCCCAAGGCTCAGATATTCGCCCACCAGGGCGTCCTCGACATCCAGGCCACGCGGCCGAATCTCGGGCCGAATCCCTTCCGCTACAAGGGCCCCACGCTTGCATTCCCGTACGGGGAATCCTCCGCGAACTTCTTCCTGCGGAGAATGCCGCACTACAAGGATGTGCTTGCCCGTCTGTTCAAGGATCCGGACGCCGCCCTTGTTGCACGCAATCCCTACGATGTGTTCTTCAACCTCTATATGCTTGTGGGCGGGATGAACAGCCTCCCGGAGGAAGTCCGGTTCGACGTGAAGGGTATCTTCTCGGTGGAGGAATTCGCTACGATGTGGGAGGTGGATAATTACGAGCGCTTCCGCGAATACCTCAAATACCGTACGTCTTGCTCGTCGATTATCGACGATGTCGTCGCCAAGGCCGATGCCCGTCTGGCGACCCTGGAGCGGGGTGCGGATCTCCGCTTCGGCCACGACCACGTCGTGATGGCCCTCCTGATGATCCTCGATCTGGATGACTTCGCCCGCGTCCCCGAGGATCCGGACGAACTGGTCTACTGGTTCCAGACTTTCCGGAGCCCGATGGCCGCCAACATCCAGCTGGTTTTCTACGCCCCGAAAAAGGCCGGTAAAGATGTGCTGGTGAAGGTACTTCTCAATGGCGAAGAGGCCCGTCTCGGCGCCCTGCCGGCGGAGCAGGGGCCGTACTACCGCTGGCCCGCTGTCCGCGACTATCTCAATCAGCGCACGGGACTCTTCGTCACGCGGTAAGCCGCTCTGCGGCGAAAGCGAGGCGGGAAAGGGCTTCGGGGATGCCGACGAGATGGATGATGTCGGCGATGCCGAGGCCGCTGGCGCTGCCCGTGAGGGCGAGGCGGAGCGTGTTCATCACTTTGCCCATCGGCCATTCATTCCCTTTGATATAGCTTTCGATGGCTTCCGACATCTCCTGGGCCGAGGCGAAGGATTTGCCGGAGAGGCTTTGGACCGTCTCCAGGGCCATCGCGGAATTCTCTGCATTCCAGAATTTCTCCACATCCTTGGCCAGGAAAGGCGCGGTGAGCGTGTCGTCGTAGACCTTGGCACGCGGATCCACCGGCTTCTGGGCGATGGCGGCACCGGCCTTGACGCCGAATGCCTCAAACTGCGACGGGGCGATGAACAGGTAGGATGCGATCGTCCAGAAATCTTCCACGAAGGTGGCGCGCTCCTTCACGAGCGTGACGACCTTCAGGGCATATTCGCGGTCGACATCTGCCAGGTTATGGGCGGAGAGTACTGGCATAAACAGATCGGTCAGTTCTTCCTCACTCTTCTGGCGCAGGTATTCCTTGTTGAACCATTTGGCCTTTTCCGGATTGAACTTTGCGCCGGCCTTCTGCACTTTCTCCATAGAGAAAGCCTGCACCAACTCGTCCAGCGTGAAGAGTTCGCGGTCATCGCCCGGATTCCAGCCCAGCAGGGCCAGCATATTCACGAACGCCTCGGGGAAATAGCCGTCCTCGCGGTATCCGTGAGAGGCGGTCCCGTCTGCGCTGATCCACTGAAGCGGGAACACCGGGAATCCCATCTTGTCCCCGTCCCTCTTGCTCAGTTTGCCGTTTCCGACCGGCTTCAGCAGGAGCGAAAGGTGCGCAAACCGGGGCATTGTGTCGGTCCAGCCAAAAGCTTCGTACAATTGATAATGAAGCGGCAGCGACGGAAGCCACTCCTCGCCGCGGATGACCTCGGTGATCTCCATCAGGTGGTCGTCGACGATGTTGGCGAGGTGGTAGGTCGGGAGTTCGTCAGCCCGTTTCCAGAGCACCTTGTCGTCGAGGGTGTCGGTATTCATCTCGATATGGCCGCGGATAAGGTCGTCCATCTGCACGACCGTGTTCTCGGGCATCTTGAAGCGGATGGTCCAGTCGGTGGTCTCTCTCAGCAGACGCGCTGTTTCCTCCGGGGGAAGTGTCAGGGAATTGCGTAGCTGGAGGCGGGTCTTCTGGTTGTAGATGAAAGTCTCGCCGGAGGCTTCCGCCGCAGCGCGGCGCTCTTCCAGATCGGCGGCGCTGTCGAAGGCGTAGTAAGCCTTCCCGGCCGCGACAAGCTGCTCGGCATATTTGCGGTAGATGGGCGTCCGCTGCGACTGCCTGTAGGGCGCGTGCGGGTGCCGCTCGGAGGGAGCTTCCACTACCTTTCCGGTGGCCATATCCACGCCTTCGTCGGGAATGATCCCGCACCAGGAGAGGGCTTCGATGATGTACTGCTCCGCGCCCGGGACGAACCGGTGGGAGTCGGTATCCTCGATGCGGAGAATGAAGTCTCCGCCTCTTTGTTTGGCGAACAGGTAGTTGTACAGGGCCGTCCGGACGCCGCCCATATGCAGGGGACCGGTCGGGGACGGGGCAAATCTTACGCGGGTTCTTCTTTCCATTTTACTGTATCTTGTCTGCACTGACTCGTCGGATGGCGGGAACGCTCTCCAGGGCGCTTCTGTCCTGTCCGGGCGTGACGACCAGGACGGGCTTGTTCAGCGGATCATAGTCGAAACGGCTGCGGAGTTCGACCCGGTCGAATCCGATCTTGACAACGCTGCGGCCCTCATACGGATCCGGGGCTTCATCCGGTGTATGTGCGAGGGGAGTATAAGTGAAGTCCGGAGTCAGAATAATCAGGTTGCCCAGGTTGAGGTCGGCGATGTCGCCCAGTTTGCCCATATCGAAACCGGTGGCGATGGCTGTGATCATCACGGCATCCCCGATGGAATCGTCGTAGATAATGCCGGTTTTGAATTTGTTGGCATCCCCCGTATATTTCTGGATCATTGCGTTGATCTTCTCCAGATCCGAGGTCAGGATGCCCTCATCCGTGTTGGCCTCCGTGATGTTGATCAGGAAATTCTTGGAGGTCGAGAGGTCGAAATCGTTCAGGAGGGGAGACTCGAATGCGCCCCTGACAGCATCTTCGAGCCGGTTTTCGCCCCGGCCTTCGCCGTGTCCCATCAGGGCCATTCCGCTGCCGCGCATCATATTGGTGACGTCCCGGAAGTCAACGTTGATGTAACCGGGCCGCTTGATAATCTCGATGATGCCCTTGACGGCGGTGGAAAGCACCTCATCCGATTTCGGGAAGGCTTCGTGGAGGAGCTTGTCGCCGAAGCACTCGAAGATTTTCTGGTTGTTGATGATCAGTAGGCTGTCGACATTCCGCTCCAGTTCGTGGATACCGTCGATGGCTTTTCCCATCGCTTCGGTGCCTTCGCTCTGGTAGGGGATGGTCACGACGGCGACGGTCAGGATGCCGCGCTCCTTGGCCATATGCGCGATGACCGGAGCGGCTCCGGTACCGGTGCCACCGCCCATTCCGGCCGTGATGAAGAGCATCTTGGTCCCGTTGTCGAGGGCCTTCTCGGCAATTTCGGCCGCGGATCCCATCGCGGCATTCCGGCCGGCGACAGGGTCCGTACCGGCGCCGAGGCCGGCTCCCATCTGGATCTTGACGGGAACGGGACTGCGCATCAGCGCCTGTTCATCCGTATTGCAGACGATGAAACTGCATCCCTTGATATCCTGCTTGTACATGTAGTTGACGGCATTGCAGCCGCCACCGCCCACACCGATGACTTTGATGATGGCGGAATCGGGTACCCAGTCGTTGGGGGTTACCGGGGTGGTAAGATCGTCTGACATAGCTTATTCTTTAACTTCTTCGGTTATGTTTGTATAAAATCTGTCAACGCCGTCGCCAATGGCTTTCTTGATTTTGGTCCACATGCCGGAGCCGAAAGGTTTCTTCGCGGGCTTTTTGTTGACCGGGGCGGCGGATTGAGTGGGCTGGGCTGCTTCGACAGGTTCAGCAACCGGTGCGGGATTCGGACTCTTCGTTTCCATCTCCGGCGTGAAGGGGGCGTTGGGCTCCACGATGGAAGTATTGTCGGGAACCGGAATGGAGAAACTGGGCTCCGTCGCTGCGATAGGCTCTTCTTCTACGGGTGCTTCTACCGGCTCGGTAGCGGGTTCTGCCCCCCAGTAGGTGGGGATGGTCGGCGGTGCCATCAGGCAGCCCGGCAGCCGATCGTCGCGGGCGGCCAGGAGCATCCCGATGACGGAGACGGCACTGGTTTCCGAAGTCCCGATCACGTCGGACGAAAAACGGTGCTTTGGGTGACCGACCCGGACGTGATAGCCGGACATATCCTGGATCAGGTTGCAGAGATTCGCCATATTGGCGCCTCCTCCCGTAATGACAACGCCGCTGCGGAGTTCGTCTTTCAGGTTGCTCTCCTGGATGGAAAACAGGATGGCATCGACAATCTCCCGCTCGCGCGCATCGATGATACTGGAGATGTATTTGACCGGAATCTCCTTGAAGGGGCCGTCTTCATAACGGATCTGCAGGATCTTCTCGCTCAGATTGGCGAGTTTGTTGGGCTGGCACGCGCCATAAGCCAGTTTGATATTCTCAGCCAGCCTCGGGGAAATCGAGCATTCGATCCGGATGTCGCGCGTGACGTTGCCGCCGCCGAACGGAATGGCATAATAGTGCCGCATAATCCCTTTCTGGTAGATGGTCAGCGAAGTGACCCCCTCGCCGAAGTCCACCAGCGCCACGCCGTTTTCCTTCTCTTCTTCGCTGAGGACGGCCTTGGCGGTCACGTCCGGGAGGAAGTACTTCTTCGCGATGGCGATACCCATATCGTTGAACATCTTGTCGATGGCACTCACGCTGCTGCGCTGGCCGATGAAAATCTTGAAATTACCGGCCACATTCGAACTGAGGGTGCCGACGACATCGTCCTCGGACAACTGGATCTCCGTATCTGTCGAGAACGACTGGGCGACCGCTCCGTAGATGAACTGCGTCTCCTCGTTGTCCAGCGGATACTGCTGCAGGGCGATGTCCTTCAGCAGTTCGATTTCCTCCCGGCTGATGTATTCGTTGGGGTTGGTCCGCGGGAATTCTCCTTTGGCGACCTCCTGCTCGACACTGTAGCGGGGAAGTCCCACGATGACTTGGCGGATGCGGATCATCAGTTCCTGCTCGGCTTCGCGGATGGCTTTCCGGATCGGAACGGAGGCCTTCTGCGGATTGAAGACGGTGCTGTTGCGGATACCGTCCGAAGGCGTTTCGCTGTAATAGATGACCTGGACGTTCTGTCCGCTTACCTCAGCGACGGCAAGCGCGATTTTCGAGGTCCCCAGGTCAAGGGCGGCAATGTGTTTCTGTTCCATCTTATCGTGTTATTATTTTTTGCAGATGATCTGTTTGTCGAAGCGGACATCCACGGAGGAATAATATCCTTTGTCGTGCGCGGGCTCTACGGCTTCGTAGTAGGATGCAATGCGGAGCAGTTTCTCTCCGATTCGGGTGGGCGTACCGAAGAGAAAACGTTCCTTTCCTTCGGTAGGGATCAGCACGAGGTTACCGTCCGGAAGCACGGAAATCTGGGAGATCCGCTTCGACCATCCGGTCCGCTGCAGATGGGTCGTAAGGCCGATGATGCGGGTGAGCCAGAGATTCTCCTCCTCGGAGGCGGGCTTCCCTTTGAAATTCCCGTCGACATTGAGCGGAATGGCGCCGTCGATGATGGGAACACGGGATGTATAGCTCTTCTGGAGGGGGAACAGGTAGCCCATTTCATCGGCATAGAAGCCGATGTCCCCTTTCTGGAAACGGATGATCGGCTCCCGCTGGACGATCTCGGTATGGATGTATCCGTCCCGGTCGATATAAGCCTCGCAGCTGCGGATGGCACTCTTGGCGGAGAGAATTTCCTCGATTTTCCCAAGGTCGACGTCTTCGACGAGTTTTCCCACATACGGACCGTATTCGTCCATATAGCGGGCAATGTCTTCCTCCGAAACAAACCTCAGGGCGGCGCTGTCGGTAATGCTGACCTTCAGCCCCTGGCAGGATTGTGCACGGGTATGGCTCCTTTCCGCGGTCAGCGTCAGGATATAGAGTGCGGCGAGAAGGATGCCGATGCTTACGGTGAGGATATTTCGGACGGACTGTTTCATGACTGGGCGGCGAGGAGTTCGGTGATGGCGCCGGTAAAGCGGTCGATGTCGCCGGCACCGAAGGTTACGAGGACGTCAATATCCTCTTTCTGCAGGGTTTCCATCAGGTCGCTGCGGGGAATGAGTTTTTTCTCGGGAGCGGTGGCCTTGTCGAAGATAATTTCCGAGGTGACCCCCGGAATGGGCAGTTCGCGTGCGGGATAAATGTCGAGGAGGATCAGGGAATCGACGGCGCTGAGCGCGGCGGCGAATCCGTCCGCGAAATCCCGGGTCCGCGTGTAGAGATGCGGCTGGAAGACGGCGGTCAACTTCCTTCCCGGGAAGATGTCCCGGATGGAGGCGATGGCCTTGGATAGCTCTTCCGGATGATGGGCGTAATCATCGATGTAAGCCTTCGTGGGGGTGTTGAGATGCATTTCCAGGCGGCGTTTGACGCCTTCAAATGTGCCGATGGCGTGCCGGACGGCTTCGGGCTTGATGCCGTAGAGAAGGGCGATGGCTGCCGCCGCGATGCTGTTCTCCATGTTGACCCGCCCGGGCGTACCGACCCTGATGCCTTCCAACTTGCCGTCTGGATATACAAGGTCGTAGATGAAATGCCCTGCCTCGACGCGGACGTTTTCCGGATGGAAGTCCGCGCTTGTGTCTTCGGGATGGTAGGTGAGAATGCGGGCTTTGGTATCGGATTCCGTGATCGGGAGCCCGCTCTTGATGATGACGGTACCGCTGACCTGAGATGCGAAGGCCTTGAAAGCCTCCTGCACGTGGGCCAGGTCGCCGTAGATGTCGAGGTGGTCGGCGTCCATTGCTGTGATGACGGCAATCTCCGGGAAGAGCTGCAGGAAGGAACGATCGAATTCGTCTGCCTCGGCCACGACGGTAGGGGTGTGGCTGATGAGGGTGTTGGTGTTGTAATTCCGGGAAATGCCGCCGAGGAAAGCCGTGCAGCCCTCTCCGCTTTCGGTGAGAATATGGGCCGTGAGGGTCGAGGTGGTCGTTTTGCCGTGCGTGCCGGAAACGGCGAGACAGCGCTGTCCTTTGGCGATTTCGCCGAGAATCTGCGACCGCTTGATGACGCGGTATCCCTTCTCCCGCACGTAGACCAGTTCGCCGAGTTCGGCGGGAATGGCCGGCGTATAGACGACCAGGGTGTTTTCCACATCCTTCGGAATGAAGTTCACGTCATCGGTGTAATGGACTCCGATGCCTTCTTCGATGAGTTTCGCGGTGAGCTCCGACGGGGTCTTGTCGTATCCGCTTACGCGGAATCCCTTGAAGTGGTAATACCGCGCGATGGCGCTCATTCCGATGCCCCCGATGCCGATGAAGTAGACGGTTTTCTCTGTCATACCGAGGTTCGCCTCCTCTGTCATACCGAGGTTCGTAGAACCGAGTGTATCTCCGGAGGACACTAATTTGTACGCCTCGTCGCAGATGACCTGTGCGGCGTCGGTGAGGGCCATTGCCAGGCTGTTTTTCTCCATTGCGGCGATTTTCTCCGGATTCCCGAGCAGTTCGAGGGCCGTCGGGAGGAGTTTTTCCGCCGCCTCGGCATCCTTTACGATGAGGGCTGCGTCTTTGCGGACGAGCGCCATCGCGTTGTGCGTTTGGTGGTCTTCGGCCACGTTGGGAGACGGGACGAAGATGACGGCTTTTCCGAGGGCGCAGAGTTCCGAGACGGTCGAGGCCCCGCTCCGGGAGATCACGACATCCGCCGCCGCGTAGGCGAGGTCCATCCGCTGGATGAAGTCGAAATGCTTCACCGCTGGGGCGGGATGCTCCGCGAGGAAGGCATCCACACCTTCCTTATAATATTTACCGCACTGCCAGATCACTTCCAGGTTTTCTCCGCCCGGGCATCCAGCTGTGATCCAGGCTTTCATCGCCCGGTTGAGGGTGCCGCTGCCGAGGCTGCCGCCGACGATGAAAAGGTGTTTCTTCGCCGGATCCAGTCCGTAGAAGGTGAGGGCTTCCGCCTTCATTTCCGGCGTTGCCGGAATGGTCATTTCCTTGCGGATGGGATTGCCGCTGAGGACGATTTTCTCCTTCGGGAAGAATCGCTCCATTCCCTCGTAGGCCACGCAGATGCTCCCGGCCTTCTTTCCGAGGATCTTGTTGGTGAGTCCGGCAAATCCGTTCTGCTCCTGGATCAGCGACGGAATTCCCATCCGGGTGGCCGCCCAGAGCAGGGGAGCGCTGGCATAGCCGCCCACGCCGATGGCGATGTCCGGCTTGAATTCGCGGATAATCCTGCGCGCCTTGCGCACGCTAGCGAGCACCTTGAAGGGTGCCTGGATGTCATTGACGATATTCTTCCAGTTCAGCTGTCGCTGGAGTCCCACAATGGGGAGTCCGACGATTTTATAGCCGGCAGCAGGCACTTTCTCCATTTCCATCTTGCCTTCGGCACCGACGAAAAGGATTTCGCTCTCCGGGTTGAGTTCCCGCATCTTGTTGGCAATCGAGACGGCCGGGAAAATATGCCCTCCCGTGCCGCCGCCGCTGATAATGATCCGAATCTTCCTGTATTCCATATTTATAGGCTTTCCAATTGATCCAAGTCTCCCATCCGCTCCTTCACTTCGTCATCCCGCTCGATCAGGGGTGCCGCCTGTTGGGCGTCCTGCAGCATCTTGCTTTGTGCCTGCCGGCTGATGGAAAGGATGACGCCGAACGCGCCGCAGAAGCAAAGGAAGCTCGAGGCTCCGTGGCTGATCATCGGCAGCGTCTGGCCGGTCTGCGGCAGCAGATGCACGTTGATGGCCATATGCATAAAGGCCTGCATACTGATGAGGAGGATGAGTCCGGCCATCGTGAATTTTGCATAATAGTCGTCGCAGCGGAGGGCGACCATCGCTCCCCGCCCGAGCAGGCTCAGGTAAAGGATGATTATGATGAGCGCACCCCACCAGCCGGTTTCTTCCACGATGAAACTGAAGATGTAGTCCTCGAAAATGACGGCGACCTTGTATTTTTGGTTGCTCCGGCCAATGCCTTTCCCGAAGAATCCTCCTTCCTTGATGGCCAGGAGCGCGCCGACCGGCTGCTCCAGTTTCATATCGTCGATGACGGCCCGGCGGTCCTGCGGATTGGCCTCCATTACTTTCGCCAGTTTGGCCGAAGTGCTGCCGGTACGGCTCTCTATATTGACGTGGTGCATCCGCTCGTGGATACTGAAGCCTGTCGTCTTGTAAATGAGCAGGGTCAATCCCACATAGAGCGCCATAATGGCGATGAGGCCGAAGATTTCTTTCAAGTCCACGCCGCCGACGAATAGGATGAGGAACATCATCATCATAAAGAGCGCCGTGGCGGAGGTGCCGCCGTCGAGCATCAGCGCCGAGGTGATGAGGATCGGTAGGTAAATATAGAAGCACTTTTTCGTCAGCGTTTTGTCGAGCCAGTTCCAGGACGGAATGAGCTTATGCAGCCAGGGCAACAGGTGAAAGTCGTCGTCTTTCATTGCATTGACTGCCCAGGCAAGGTACATCACCATAGCCACCTTGACGATTTCGTACACGTGAATCTGGATGCCGAATAGGACGATGATTCGCCAGGAATTGTTGACCTCCGCGGCGCGGATGGGCATTGTCGAATTGCCCCCGATCCGGAAGACGACGAAAAGCAGCAGCAGGAGCGAAAGGGCAAAACCGTATTTTGAGACGAACTTGAAGAACTTGATGTTCTTGATATTGTACAAAAGAATAATCACCAGAAGGCCCAGTCCCACGATCAACAGGTGCTCCCTGATGATTTCGAACCGGGTCGTGTTCTGCTGCAGGGCCAGAAGGGGCGTGGAAGTGAACACCGTGACGATCGAGATGAGCATCAGCAGCAGCGCGATCATCCAGATAACCTTGTCCCCCTGGAGCCCCTCGAGCGGATTCCGGAACCGTTTTGTCGTCTCGTTTTCCATTTTACAGGCTCCTTACTGCTTCTTTGAACTGTTTGCCGCGGTCTTCGTAGTTCTGGAAAAGGTCAAAGCTTGCGCAGCAGGGGCTCAGCAGCACGACGTCTCCGCTTTCCGCGAAGGCGGCCGCTGCCTTGACGGCATCTTTTGCCGAGAGGGTATCCACCATCTTGTCGGCACCGACGATTCCCTCGAAGGCACCGTGGATCTTGGCGTTGTCGACGCCGAGGCAGACGATGGCCTTGACTTTCTCGCGGACCAGATCATTGAGGACGCTGTAGTCATTGCCCTTGTCGGTGCCTCCTACGATCCACACTACCGGCTTCTTCTGGCACTCGAGCGCATACCACGCCGAGTCGACGTTGGTCGCCTTGGAGTCGTTGATATATAGCACATCCTTGATGCTCAGGACGGGCTCCAGGCGGTGCTCTACGGGCTGGAAGGTCGCCAGTGAATTGCGGATGACCTCGTTGTCGATGTCACAGGCCTTGGCCGCGAGGGCTGCCGCCATCGAATTGTAAATGTTGTGTTTCCCGCCGAGGGCCAGTTCCTTCAGGTAAACGTCGGTCTCTTCTTCCTGGTAACGGATGACGATCTTGTCGTCGCGGAGGAAGGCGCCCT
>JAFZAI010000170.1 GCA_017557325.1 Bacteroidales bacterium | reverse complement strand
GCGCGCTTTTGCCCCATCCGCCGCCCCGGAGACCGTCGAGGCGCTGAAGGCCGGCTGGGCCGACGCCGTCCGACGCACGCTCACCCCTAAGGAGTAGATTTCGTCCAAGAAATCGAGGCAAAACTTGGATGAGCGGCACAAAAACCACAATTTGTCCAAGAAAAGGCCCAAAAACTTGGACGGCAGAACGAAAAACAACAATTAATATTTATACACTATGGTATTTACAGTCAAATGCATCTATGAATTCATCGCTACGATGATTATGATCCTGCTGGGCGACGGCGTATGCGCCGGCAATACCCTGAAGTTCGCCAAGGGGCAGAACGGCGGATGGGTGGTCATCACCCTCGCGTGGGGTCTCGCCGTGATGACCGGCGTACTGATCGCCGGGCCCGTCAGCGGCGCCCATCTCAATCCGGCCGTCACGCTCGGCCTCGCCATCGCGGGCAGCTTCGCCTGGAACGAGGTCTTCGGCTACATTCTCGCCCAGATGGCAGGCGGCTTCCTCGGCGCCCTGCTGGTCTACATTTACTACCGTGACCACTTCAAGGCCCATGAGGGCGACGTGCTCGGCATCTTCTGCACGATGCCGGCCATCGATCACAAGAGCCAGAATTTCCTGTGCGAACTGATCGCGACCTTCGTGCTGGTGTTTGTGATCCTCGCAATGGGCGCTCAGAACAGCGTATTCCCGATCACGGGACTCATTATGGCCATCGGTATGTCGCTCGGCGGCACCACCGGTTACGCCCTCAACCCGGCCCGTGACCTCGGCCCGAGACTCGTCCACCAGCTCACCCTCCGCCGCGACAGCGGCTGGGCCTACAGCTGGGTCCCCATCGCCGGCCCGCTCGTCGGTGCCGCCGTCGCCGCCGGCCTCTGGCTGCTGCTGTAGAGATGGCCGATGGTCGGCTATGACGGAGATACTCTCGGCCATCCTGGCCTCGGTATGACAAAACCGCCACTGGCCTCGGTATGACAAACCGAGACCATTTGCAAAAAAATTACTATTTTTGCATCGGCATTCGGGGTGTGGCGCAGTTGGCTAGCGCATCTGGTTTGGGACCAGAGGGTCGTGTGTTCGAGTCACATCACCCCGACGTGGGGAGGGGAAAATGACGGCTACGCCTCGTGGATGTAGCCGTCATTCTTCATTTTCCACAGCGGGACGACGATGAGGCCGCCGATGACGGCGACGCCCGCCATGATGAGGAAGAGATTGTTCCAGAAAGCGGTCCCGAAATGCTTGGAGAGCAGTCCCACGCCGAAGCCCGTAAAGATCGTACTGACATAGCTCATCAAGCCGATCAGGCCCACTGCAGAGGAAGCGGCCTTCTTGGTGACGTGATTGGAGGCAATGACCCCGAGGAGTGCCTGGGGACCGTAGAGGAAGAAACCGGATACGGCCAGCAGCACCAGCATCGCCACGGGATGGCCCTTCGGCAGGAGCCAGAGGCCGACCAGGCAGATGGCGGTGATGATCATCTCGATGACGCACATCCGCTGGCCTTTGCTGCCCATCCATTTATCGGTCGCCCAGCCGGCGAAGATCATTCCGGCGCAGCCGGCCACCTCGAAAATGGCGATTGTCCAGCCTGCAAGCTGCGGCGAAAGGGCGCTTTCTCCCTGCTGGAGGAATTTCGGCCCCCAGTCGAGCACTGCAAAGCGGACGATATAGACGAACAGGTCGCAGATCGCCAAAGCCCATACCACGGGACTCCCGAGAACGCGCTTGCGGACAAATTTCCGGTACTCCGCCGAGGTGTCGTTGTCGTCCAGGGTCGTCTTGGTCCCTTCCAGTTCCGGAAGGCCCACCGACTTGGGCGTATCGCGGAGGGTAATCAGGATAAAGAATACGCCGAAGGCACCGATCAGGGCCGGAATCCAGAAGCACCACTGCCAGGCTCCCACGTGGGAGGCCGCCTGCAGCACGACCGGGTCATCCACCGTGCGGCCGAGGTTGGCCGCGATTTCCGACACCTTCGCCGGCGATCTGGCCATATTCATGCCCATTCCGCCGATGATGGCGCCGCAGAGCACCGAGACGATACCGGCTCCGATGCTGTGGGAAGTATTCCAGATACTCATCTTGGTCGCCAGTTCCTTCGGCGGCACCCAGTGCACCATCAGCCGGTTGCAGGGGGCGAATCCGCATCCCTGGAAAAGGTTATTGAGCACCAGCAGGATCCCGATGGACCAAACCATCGCATTGACGAAGTCCGGGCCGGATTCGGTGCCGGTCATCCAGGCGCTGAGCTTCGCCGTCCAGCCGAAGGCGAAATTCAGCAGGACGCACACCCCGAGGCCGATCACCAGGTGCCACCTGGCGTTGGCGCGGTCGGCGATGAAGCCGTTGATGAATTTGGAAATGCCATAGATGACGCCCACTGCCGTCAGGATGGTGCCCAGCTGAAGGTCTCCGATGCCATATTCGGCCGAGAGGGCCGGCATCGCAAAGGAGAAATTCTTCCGGACAAAGTAGAAAATGGAGTACCCGATCATCGAGCAGATGATCACGCGCCACTGCCAGTACTTAAAGGAATGTTTTGTCGGTGCCATGCAACGATTCATTTAATCCCACCCATCAATGCCGGCATCTTCTTCTTCTACCGGGGGAATGGCACCGATACTGACACAAAGCCCACGCTGCATCTGCGAAATATACACGCGGCAGGAAGGAGCCTCATAGCTATGATCCGTTGATTGCATATTCTTGATCATACTCATATTTTTTATTCGTCAATCCAGTCGAGGACCTCAAGGGCGATCTCGTCGGCAATTTTGCTCATCCCGGCCTTGGTGGGATGGGCGTAGGAATACTTGGGGATGGCCGAATTGGCCTTGTAACCATACTTGGACAGGATGTCCACCACCCGCACGTAATCGTCTCCGAAGAGGTCGGCGATCCGGCTGATGGCCTGTCCCTGCCCGAAATAGAGGTAATCGCCGATGATGCAGACCACTTTGGCGGCAGGATGCCGTACCTTGATCATCTGCAGCAGGCGGATATAGGCCGAGCAGAATGTCGTACCGTCGAGGGCGTCAGCCGCAGCGACCGTCGTCGCGGCGCTGGCGGTCTCGTAGAGTTCCTCCAGGCGGGACTGGGAAGCCTCCGGGAAGGAGCTTGCATTCATTTCCACGCCTTCGATGAGTTCCTCCGAAGTGTTGTTGTATTCCAGATGGCCGAGATCATTGGTACCGCCGTAGATGAAGACGACGTTCGGATCGCCGAGGCCCTGCGCCTGGAGTCTGGTGCCAAAATCCCAGCCATACCAGTAGGCTGAGGAATCCCCTGTGGTATTCTGCACGACAGTGGTGTTGCCAGCCGAAATGTTCTTCTCGAAGGTGCCGTGCACCATCTTGTTGTAGATTACCTTATACCACCAGGTATCACCCACTTCGAGGACATCCCCGTCCGACTTGGGATAGTACGTCGTCGTACTCTTCCCGGACGGAATGTTGCTCTTGTCGCACCAGCCGCTGAAAGTCGAGATGGAATCTCCCAGGATGCTGACTTTGGTGGTTCTGTTGGGATCATTAAGGTCCACAATCTTGACCACCACATCGGCCAGGTTGAAGCGGTTCTTGCCGCTGACATTGTTCAGCGAGCCGATGATCAGGTGTGACTGGTTGGAAACTCCCTCTATCTCGACGGTCTTGGTGTACCACTTCTTCTGCGTAGTATTGGCAATCCCAATGGCGTGCCCATTCTCAGGCAATGCAGTATTGGAGCCGGCAATCTTATACTTGCAGTAAGATGAACTCTCGACACCGACTCCCGTGTACATCGTACAATCGTCGCTGAAGAAGACCGCTACATCCACATTGCTCGCCTTCTCGTGCAGCAAAGCTGTGACCGTCACACTGACGGTGGCCTTATAACCGTCGGGAATTCCGGCCAGTCTGGGCGTCACGATATGGGTACGTCCACTGGTGGTAGCCACCCGGAAATACCCGCTCCTGGAATAGACGGCGCTGTTTCCGAAGAATCCCCAGCCATTTGCCAGGCGCCGTCCCTCGGTCATCTCGACATAGTTGCCCCAGAAACGGGTCCCCGTACTGTTGTACGCCTCAATTGAGCCGTGCGGATCCACACCGGAAGGAGGGTCAAGCGACCGGATACTCTGAGAAGGCATAAAGCCTGCCGCGCCATCCCATTCATCCGGGCCATAGGTCTCGGAAAAGTCCTCGGCCAGGATGATGTCGCCGATTCCGGCATTGGACACCTTCGTTGCATCAACCCGGGTGAAGGGCTGTGTTGTCGCCTTGACGACATTGGAAACTTTCACGTCGCCCTCCGTAGTGTCCGTGGCCTTGAACCAGTAATCCGTGTCAGGATCCAGGCCGCCGAAGATAAAGCGGGGTTGCCTGTCGCTCCATTTCGAGCTGCCGGCGTCTATGTCATGGGAAACCACCAGATCGGTGCAGGCAGCATCCCTGTAAAGGGCAATGGTCCAGGGTTTTGAGACATCCGTCGCCGCTCCTGCGCCTTCCGTCCAGGTGAACGTCAGGGAGCAGGAAGTGGATTTATCCATCGTGGCCGCCACTGACGGCAGCGCCTCAAGGGAAACGATCTGGACCTTGACGTCGCTGAGCCAG
This sequence comes from Bacteroidales bacterium, assembly GCA_017557325.1. Classification (GTDB taxonomy): domain Bacteria; phylum Bacteroidota; class Bacteroidia; order Bacteroidales; family UBA932; genus Cryptobacteroides. Next base: position 2,089 of record JAFZAI010000170.1, on the reverse strand, counting down.
AAGCGGTTCTTCTTCGAGACGTGTTCTATGGAGCCTATGAGCAGGCAGTCGCTTGCAGTAATGCCTTCAAGGCGTACGGTCTTGGTTGTGAGCTTCCTGTAGGGAGTATCCATGGCGACACCATTGGAGAGTGAAGCACCGGTGTACTTACCTCCGCTGCTGGAGAAGGACGGGCTGGTGCTTTCCTTCTGATCCGGGGCGAGGACAAGGGTCAGGGCAGACCTGTCCTGAACGAACACGGCGACGTCGTTGCCCGAATCCATCGCACAGGATGTAACGGTCACGTCCACCGTGGCGGAATATCCTGCCGGAATGCCGGAAAGTGCGGGAGTAACGATGTGGGTGCGAGCGGTCTCGGTCTGGGTAGTTCCTACCCTCAGGAATCCATTCTGTGCATAGACTGAGCTGTTGCCGAAGAATCCCCAGTTATAGAGACGTTTGTCGCTTGTGACCTTGGTGTCACCGTATAGACGCCGTCCGGTGGAATCGTACTCGACGAAACTGCCGGAGTGCTCGCCGCTGCCGGTTACAGGTTCCAGTACCTTATCCGAAGGAACGAAACCGGCCGCGGTGTAATTGATATCAGACATCCAGGCAATCTCGCTGAAGTCCTCCGCGAGAATCACGTCACCTGCAGCGGCATTTGTGACGCTGGCAGGATCAACGATGGTGAAATCTTCGGTCTGACCGGCAACCACATCAGAGGACTCTCCCTTCTGGGTGTTTGTAACCTTGAAATAATAAGTGGTCGCAGGCTGAAGACCGCCGAATACGAACCTGAGCCGCTGGCCGTCCCAGCATGAGCTGCCCGAGGGAACATCATAGGATACCACAAGGTCGGAGCAGGCGGAATCCCTGAAAAGTTCCAGCTTGTACGGCATAGCCGCGTCCTCGGCGGCCGTCCCGCCGACTGTCCATCCAAATATTACGGATGAAGACGTGCCAGCCACAAATTCAGCCTCCGGCCTCGTATAATTCACCTCATTCTTGTAGTCATCAATCGAGAACACCTTCGGACGCGTCATTTCCTCGGTGAAGACATTCCCGTAACGGTCGGTAACCTTGACCGTAACGGTGGAGGTAGCGCTCGATGCCGTCGCCTTGAAGAAGTGGTTCCACTTGCGGGTCTGGAAGGACGGTGAATCGCTGGCGGAAGATATCTTAAGACGGGGACCGGTAAATGCAGCAATATGGAGCGGGTCATATGCTCCGCCAACCCGGGTCACCGTAAGGGGCGTTCCATTCTCCTCGATTTCCACGTTCCAATCCTCGTCCCAGTCCCAGACATTGACGAAGATTACGTTGTCGTCGAAATTCTGGATATAATTATAGTATTTCGTCCAGTCCGGATGGTCTCCGGCGTAATCCTCGGTCAGGAACTCCTTGACCTTGTTCATATCGTAGGCGCGGAACTGGTAGTCACGGCTCTGGCCGGCCGCCTGGTAATAGTGGGTAATCTCGGTCCCGTCGATTTCAAATACGCCGAATCCGCCCGGAGAGCCCTCTTGGCCGATATGGATGCCCGGCGTAAGATAGCCCGACTACCACCACGTGCCGCAGACGGCGCCGTAGTTGTGCTCGATGAAAGTATCGTTGTGCCTGCGGTTAAAGATGCTGTGGGTGTGACCCGTGATCATACGGACATTATAGCCGCTGAACATCTCCAGGAACGTCGATTTGTCGATATCGGCGCCGTTGAGCTCTTCCTTCCAGCCGAGTCCGTCAGGCACGGCCAGCGATTCGTGGGCCGTCACGATGATAGGCTGGGACGGATCCACATAGGAAAGGTCCTTGCGGAGCCACTCGATTTCGTCGGGCGTGAGATTCTTGTGATATTCGCTGCGGTGGCTCTGCCCGGACGGCACCCCGGTGAAGTCCATATCGTCGAGGACGATGACGTGGACCTGGCCAAGGTTGAAGGAATAGTAGGTAGGGGCGACAGTGTGGATGTAGCGCCGGGCCTTGTCGATGTCGCCGGCGCATTCCATCTCGTTGTCGTGGTTGCCCATCGTATGGAACATGGGGAACTCATAAGTCCCGAAATACGTATTCATCGTATTCACATACTCCGGGAGGCCGAAGTTGTTGC
>JAFZAI010000169.1 GCA_017557325.1 Bacteroidales bacterium | reverse complement strand
CGATATTGAAACCGTCTCCGCCGTTCAGCACGAAGTTGATAGTCGCGACATTGTAGATCTTCTTTTTGTCGACCGGCTTGCCGTCGATGGTGGCGGATTTGAGCTTGTGGTCCGCCGTGTAAACGAGCTTGGCGCCGCCCTGGATCATCGTCCCCGGGTTGGCGGCCATCTGCTGGTAGATAACGAGCAGATCCTTGCCGGCGAGCTGGACGAAGGCGGTCTTGTTGCTCTTGAACGGGAACATCGACAGGACGTCGCCCATCGCCTGTTTGCCCTTGGTGAGGTCGCAGCGGACGCCGCCCGTATTGGTGAAGCCCACGTCAATTTTCTGGCCGCAGGACTGCTCCACGCTGGCCATCAGGCGGTCGACGTACATATTGTACAGGCCGCATTCCGGTTTTTCGCGGACCATCGTCTCGGGCGCATAGCCGAGCGGGCTGCGGAGTTCCGCCATCGCCGGCTGGGCATCGATGAGAAGTTTGGCAACGGCAGGGGTTACACCCTTTTTGAACTTCTTGCCGTTCGGAGCAATGTAGGTATTGCCCTTAAAGACACCGAAAATCTGGTCGAGACTGTCGGCGTTGTCGGTAGTGACGATGCCGATACCAGCGCGGTGGCCGTCCATCGGAATCTTCTTCCAGGAGAAGGTCAGTCCGCCTTCCCCCGTCTCCTGCGCGAGAAGCACACCCGCCACCGCGAGGGAGCAGGCTGCTATACCGCAGATGATGATTTTTTTGAGGTTCATACGCATAGAATTATTTTTGTTTTAACCATTTCCAAAGGTCTTTGAAAGTAGATTTCTTGCCGTACATCAGGATGCCGACCTTGTAGATCTTGGCACTCATCCAGGCGAACAGCGCGAAGGTTCCGATGAGGATGGCGACCGAGAGGATCAACTCCCAGGTCGGCACGCCGAACGGAAGGCGGGCCAGCATCACGATTGGAGAGGTGAACGGGATCATCGAGCCCCAGAACACGATCTGGCTCTCCGGTGCCTTGAAGGCATAAATTGCGATGAAGAAGCCCAGCAGCAGCGGAATCGTCACCGGGATCTGGAGCTGCTGCGTATCCGCCTCGTTCTCGACCGCGGAGCCAATGGCCGCGAACATCGAGGCGTAGAGCAGATAGCCAAAGATGAAGTAAAGCAGGAAGGCCAGGAGAATCGTGCCGTAATCCAGATTACCGAGGGTGGAGAAGATGGCCTCCATTCCCGTAGGCTCGGCAACGGCGGTGCTGTCAGCAGCGACGGCGGTCGTGTCGGCAGCCGGAAGAAGGGTGCCCAGGTCAGCCACATCCATCCCCGGCACATTGACTCCGGGAGCCATCTGCTGGACCATTTCGGTCGGATTTCCGCCGCCCGTCAGGGCCGCGATCTTATCCTTGCCGACGATGCCTGCCGCAACGGCCAGGATGGCGCCGGTCAGCAGAATCCACAACAGGAACTGCGTCAGGGCCACCAGAGCGACACCGATGATCTTGCCGAACATCAGCTCGGTCGCCTTCACCGACGATACCAGCACTTCCACCACGCGGCTCGACTTCTCCTCGATCACCGAGGACATCACCATTCCGCAGAAGAGGGCGATGAACATATAGAGAGCCATCCCGAGCAGCATCGAGATAACCATATAGACGCTCGACTCGGAGATGGATTCCTTGCCGGAATCATCCACGGTATAGGACACCAGATGGATATTGGATTTGACCTCCGACATAATCTTGTCGAGATCTTTGATTTTATAGGATTCAATCCGGTAGGTCTCAATGGCGTCGTTGATGCGGTTTTCGATGATCTGGGATGTTTCCATTCCCAGCGGCTTGGCGGAATAGGTATGGGCCGTCACGGTCCGCTGGACGCTGTCGAGCGGGGAAATATCCAGCACGACGTCCATTCCGACGGCATCCAGGGCCGTCTTGAGGCTGTCGACGTCGCGGCCCGTGAAATCATAGTAGGCGACGACGTCCGTATTCTCCAGCGTCGGGAGCACCAGGCCGGAGGCATCCACGACCGCTACTTTCTTGGTCTCTTCCTTGGCGCCCATCATAATGAGGGACGGGAGAATGCAGAGGGCCGCGAAGACGACCGGCGCGACGAAGGTGATGATGAGGAAGGATTTCTTCTTGACCTTGTTGAGGTATTCCCTTCCGATGATGATGCCGAGTTTGTGCAGATTCATAGCCTATTCCTCCGTCACCAGTTTAATGAATATATCGTTCATCCGGGGCATCAGTTCCCGGAAGGAATTGACGACCTTGCCATCCCCGATCAGAGTGGTCAGCACATCATTGGTCGTGCCGCCTTCCGGGACGGGCAGGACCTCGCTGTGGCGGCCTTCCGTGTCGGTATATTCCACCTCGACGTTGTTGTTGCCGTATTTGCGGCGGATTTCCTCCACGCCGCCGGTGATCACCAGATGCGACTTGTTGATGAGGGCGATCTCATCGCAGAGTTCCTCGACCGATTCCATATTGTGGGTAGAGAGGATGATGGTCGCGCCCTCTTCCTTGAGCCGGAGGATTTCCTTGCGGATAAGGTCGGCATTGACGGGATCGAAACCGGAGAAGGGCTCGTCGAGAATCATCAGCGAGGGCTTGTGGACGACGGTGGTGATGAATTGGAGCTTCTGGGCCATTCCTTTGGAGAGCTCCTCGACTTTCTTGCCCCACCAGTCCTTGATGTCGAAGCGGATGAACCACTCCTTGAGGGCCTCCTGGGCCTCCCGAGCGCTCATTCCCTTGAGCTGGGCAAGGTACATCGCCTGGTCGCCAACTTTCATCTTGCGGTACAGGCCGCGCTCTTCGGGCAAGTAGCCGATGCGGGCGACGACTTCGTCGGTGATGGGTTCGCCCTTGAAGTAGACCGCACCGGATGTGGGGATGGTGATGCGGTTGATGATGCGGATCAGCGTGGTCTTGCCGGCGCCGTTCGGACCCAGCAGGCCGAAAATCTTCCCCTCGGGAATGTCGAGTGACACGCCGTCCAGGGCGACCTTCTCGCCAAAAGACTTGCTGACGTTCTCACATCTAATTAATGGTTCCATAAATGTCTTGCTTTCAATTTATCATTTTAAATATTTAACAGTTTCGTCGTCAATTCTATTAAGAGTTCGGCGGGAGTGGCCTCGCCGGCGTCGCCGCCCTTGCCTTTGAAATCGTATTCCGTGAGGAGGGAGATAGCCGTCATGCACTTCGGGAGGGGGTAATTCCGCACGGCGGCGTCATATTCCTTGAAGAAAAACGGAGAGACGCCGAGGGCCTTGACCTTGAGGTCCTGGGGCGGGTTCGGATTCTTCTGGAGAATGGCCTCGTAGCGGAGGATGCGGTTGAAGTGGGTGAAGAGAGCGCTCGTCGCCATCGGGAGGGCGAATTTCGCGCCCTGGCCGATGAACGCGGCGGTGCGGAGTGCAGCGGGAGCATTGCGGAAGGAAAGTTGCCGGGTGAGCTCGAAGATGCTGAATTCGCGGCTGATGCCGACATTGGTCTCGACGTCCTTGACGGTCACCAGGGTTGCTCCTTCCGGAAGATTCTTGACCATTTTGTCGGTCTCGACGGCAATCCGGCTGAGGTCGGTGCCCGCGAATTCCGCCAGGAGGGCGGCGGCTTCCGGCTCGATCTGGAGGCCGCGTCCGGCATAATACTCCGGAATCCACCGGGGCACCTCATAGTCGCGCAGGGCAAGCGATTCCACCACAACCCCCTTCTTGAGAATGGTCTTGTAAAGGGCTTTGCGCTTATCCAGCGAGGCTCCGTGCAGGCAGAGCACCAGCACCGTCGACTCCAGCGGACGGCTACAATAGGGCTCCAGCGCTTCGATGTCCTTCATCGCCTGGGCCTCGCGTACCACGACAAGCTGGCGGTCCGCCATCATCGGGTAGCGCATGGCAGCCGTGGCGACGGCATCGGCATCCACGTCGGCGCCGTAGCAGATGGTCTCGTTGAAGTCCTTCTCCCAGTCCTGCAGGCAATTGTCCATAATGGCATTGCAGACAAGGTCCGGATAGTACGGCTCCTCCCCCATCAGGAGATAAACATTCTTGAAGATGCCGTTTTTGACATCTTCAAGAATATCCCGGCACTGCCGGTCGGTCTCTATGTAGGATTTAGCGGCTATTTCTCAAATTTCTTTTCCTTGATCCGGACAATCTTTTCCTTCATCGCGTCGACGGCGTCGGTGACGGCCTCTTCGAAGGTCTTGGCGTTACGCTCGATGACGAGTTCCTCGCCGGGAATATGGGTAAGGATCTTGACGGCTTTGTTGTCAGGCTCCTGGAGGAGCGAGAGGGTAACATCGGTCACATCGACACCGTCGAAGAATTTGGCAAGTTTCGAAACTTTCTTGTCTACATAGGCCAGGAGCTTCTGGTCTGCATCAAACTTCAGGGATTGTACTCTAATCTCCATTTTTACCTCCGTTTTTGGCCCGGGGATGGGCATTCACATAAACATTTTTGAGCCGCTCGACGCTGTTGTGGGTGTAGACCTGCGTTGCCGCGAGCGAAGCGTGTCCGAGCATTTCCTTGATGGCATTGAGGTCGGCTCCCTCATCCAACAGTTCCGTTGCGATGGTGTGCCTCAATACGTGGGGAGAACGCCTCCCTGCGATGCCCGTTCCCGCTGCGAAAACGCGCTTGACGACCCTGTCCACATACATCGGATACAGGGGTTTGCCTGTCTCCGTAAGCAGCAGCGGGTCGGTCGCCGTCCTGCTGCAGCCGAGTGTCGACTCAACTGAATTCAAATATAATGAAATTTCTTCACAAAGTGAAGGAACAAGTGGAATTTCTCGCATTTTATCGCCTTTCCCGCGGACGGAGAGGACGAGACGGGTCCTGTCGACCGAGCCGACCGTGAGGGAAATCAATTCCGCCCGACGAAGGCCCGCGCAATATAAGATATTGATAATCAACCGCTCCGTCAGGCGTTTCTGATAATCCTTTGCCTCGTGGAGCGCCTCATATTCCCGAATCAGATATTCCGTATCGGCCAGATACGCATCCAGAGCCTCCTTCCGAAACACTTCGGGCAGGCGCTTTTCCATCTTCGGCCGTGACACCAGGCCCACCGGATTGGCCTTGAGGCGGCCGGCGGCAATCAGGTGGCGGCACATCCCGCTCAGCACCGACAGGTGAAGATTGACCGTGCGGGCAGACAGGCCTCCGTCCAGCAGGCGAACTTCGTAGGCGCGCAGCAACGGGGCTTTCAGGCTGTCAAGCAACTGCTCGTCCGAGGCCTCACTCCCCTCTCCGGCGAATTCCGAAAAACGCCGGAGGATATCACGATAGAGGGCGACCGTCCGGGGCGAATACCGCCGGGCCGTCCCGATGTACCGGATGTAATCGTCGATGATCATTTGACGGGATGCAGTCCGATCTCGGCCGCCTTCTGGCGCATCAGAGCGTCGGCCTCGGCGAAATTATTGCCGATCTCTCCGTCCAGGATGGCGTTCTTGACGGCCTCCTTGAGGATGCCGATCTCCTGGCACGGCGGAATGCCGAACACCTCCATCACGTAAGCGCCGTCGATGGGATTCTTGAAATTGCGGATCTCGTCCTTCTGCTCGACCTCAGACATCTTCTGCTTCACCAGCTCGAAATTGGCCCGGATGCGCGCGACCTTGGCGGGATTCTTCGAGGTAATGTCGGCGTTGCAGAGGATCATCAGGTCGCCAATGTCGTTCCCGGCGTCGAACAGGAGGCGCCTGACGGCGGAATCCGTCACTTCTTCATCCACCAGGGCGATCGGCCGCAGGTGCAGATCGACCAGCTTCTGGACATACTTCATCTCGTCCCCCTGGGTCATTTTGAGGGACTTGAAGATACCCGGGACCATCTTGGCACCGATGACGTTGTGGCCGTGGAATGTCCACCCCAGGCCCGGGGCGAAGCGTTTGCTGCGCGGCTTGCCGATGTCGTGCAGGAGGGCCGCCCAGCGAAGCCAAAGCTTGCCGCCGTCGACCTCTGCCACATTATCCAGCACCTGCAGCGTGTGGGAGAAATTCTCTTTGTGTCCCTTGCCGTCCATCGTCTCAACGCCCTTGAGGGCCTGGAGATCCGGCAGGACGTAGGGCAACATTCCCGCCTCGTCCATCAGGCGGAAGCCCATCGAGGGACGGGGGCAAAGCAGGATCTTGTTGAGTTCCTCCGCGATGCGCTCCCGGGAGAGAATCTCCATCCGGGGGGCCATCCGCCGGATGGAATCCATCGATTCGGGCACAATCGCGAAAGGATGCTCCGGAGTGGAAAGCTTCGTCGCGAACCGTACGGCGCGGAGCATCCGGAGCGGATCGTCGCTATAGGTCTCATCCGGGTCGCGCGGGGTGCGGATTACTCCGGCCGCGAGGTCGCGGATGCCGCCGAAGGGGTCCACGAGGGCGCCGAAGTCCTCTTTCTGCAGGCTGAAAGCCATTGCGTTGATGGTGAAATCGCGCCGGAGCTGGTCCTCCTCGAGGGTGCCGTCCTCCACGATGGGATTGCGGGATTCGCGGTGATAGGATTCCTTCCGGGCGCCGACGAATTCGATTTCCATTCCCTCGAAGCGGAGCATCGCCGTCCCGAAATTGCGGAAGACGGAGACTTTGCTCCGGACTTTCTGCCCGACGGCCTCGGCGAGTTCGATGCCCCGGCCCTCGACGACGATATCAATGTCGTCGTTGGAGCGGCCGAGGAAGCAGTCGCGGACATAGCCGCCGATGACGAACGCCCTTACGCCCATCTCTGCCGCCGTTTCGGAGACGATTCCGAAAATCTTATGGTTCAGGTATCCCTCGGTTATCGTTGACATTACATTTCCGTCCATAACGGAAGACGCGCGAGCGGCTCGAACCGGTCCTCCTTTTTCCCGAATGCATACGTCGCCACGCCGCTCGTGACGATGATATATCGTACATTCAATATATTATTATAGCGCAGCGCCTGGTCCGCTACCGCGGCATCCAGCGTCACGTCCGGCCGCTTGCATTCCACGATGACGAGCGGCTCTGCATTCCTTCCCCACACCACGATATCCGCCCGCTGCGGCTTCCCGGAAGGCAAGGTCAGCGCCACCTCGCTCATCATCAGATGCATCGGCACGCCCATCTCTTCCGAAAGCACACCGATAAACCACTGACGCACCCTTTCCTCGGGCGTCAGCGCCACCTCCCTGCGGCGGAGCGGATCATATACGGTTTCCTGCGGCATCGATCTGCGGTTCATTGTACAAAATTACATAATTTTTCAATGTCTCCCGTCGTCTATCCAAGTTTTCGGCCTTTTTCTTGGACAGCGAGGTGTTTTTACCCTTTTCATCCAAGTTTTTAGCCATTTTCTTGGACGGGACGTTGGAGTTATCAAAATAATTGTTACCTTTGCAGTCCTTTTGTTAGGGCGCATAGCTCAGTTGGTTCAGAGCACCTGCCTTACAAGCAGGGGGTCGGCGGTTCAAATCCGTCTGCGCCCACCGAAGAGACCGGTTTAGCGACCGGTTTTTTCACAGTAGTTTTGAGGAAATTTTTTCTTGAACCGAAGGAGCACATAGCGGGCCTATGTGACTGAGGCGAAAGGAAAAATTTACCAAAACTACGAAGAAACGGGGCTGTTTTGGTTTTGACAGCACTGATATTGAGCGGTAAGCACGCCGGGCGTCGATGCCTTGCCCGTTAATCTCAGACATCGAACAATCAGTTGCCAATCGCAACTATGCACTCGCTGCCTAATCTGCCAAGCAGAAAGGCTTAATCCGCGTCGCCCAGGCTGCGACGCCGACGAGTATCCCTCGGACTTTACGCCCGCTATGTTCCGGTCAAGGGGTATCATCCAAGCAGGCTGCACGGAGGGACGCCTTTAAACTCCGCCAAGACCCAAAGGCTAAGGGTGCGTCGAGCCCGTCTTCCGGCACTTCCACCCCGACAATCAAAGGAAGAATAAGCGTGTAGAAAGCCGTTTGATGCGGTGTTTGGACGGCGGTTCGAGTCCGCCCAGCTCCACAAATGAAAATAGCAGCCAGTCGGCTGCTATTTTCATTTGCGGAGCCAAGCTACGCGCCAAAGGCGCTCCGCTATAACGGGGGAAGTATCCCCCGACACCCCCTCTGGCGGCCTGAAGGCCTTCGGAAGCCCAACGCACACACCCAGTCGGCTGCTATTTTCATTTGCGGAGCCAAGCTCCGCGCCAAAGGCGCTGCGCTATAACGGGATTACTGCGCCTAATCGTGCAAGGAGATGTATGATTGGGTACGGAAATGGGGTGTTTTCGCGCCTAATCGTGCAAGGCGGCGCATGATTAGGCGCACCCGGGGCACTTACAGCGCGGGGATGACCTTCTCCATCCGGATGCCGCGGGAGCCTTTGACGAGGATGATGCAGCCGGAGAGCGGATGCTCGCGGAGGGCAGCCGCGAGGGCGTCGGAGTCCGGGTACCAGGCGATAGCGCCAGGATGGGCATCCGTGGCCGGGGAGGCACTTTCGGAGCCGGCCGTGGCGAGGGCTTCCGGCAACAGGCCGGCAGCGTCCAGCGCCCCGCGGAACTCCTCGCCGACCAGGCAGACCTTCCAGAGGCCGAGGCGGCGGAGGTGGTCCAGGACTGCGATGTGCTCTTTGAGCGAGTCGGCGCCAAGTTCGCGCATATCCCCGAGAAGGGCGACCTTGCGGGGATCCTCCATATTCGAGAAATTCGCCAGAGCCGCGGCCATACTGGACGGATTGGCATTATAGGCATCCTCAATGAGGACATTGTGCGCCGTGCGAAACATCT
>JAFZAI010000168.1 GCA_017557325.1 Bacteroidales bacterium | reverse complement strand
CTATTTCGCCCTCAATTCGGGCGCGATGGACTCGATGGTTAACCATTACACGGCCTCGAAACGGCTCCGGCACGACGACGCTTACACCCCCGACGGCAAAGCCGGCGCCCGTCCCGATTACGCGGTCAATGTCTATACCCGTATCCTGAAGGAATTGTACCCGGACGTCCCCGTGGTGATCGGCGGCATCGAGGCTTCGATGCGGCGGCTCGCGCATTACGACTATTGGAAGGACGCTCTGCTACCTTCCATCCTCGTTACGAGCGGGGCCGATTACCTGGCCTACGGGATGGGGGAGAAAGTGATGCTGGAGCTGACCCGCGCCATCGAGGCGCGCCGCAATCCCCGCGATATGCAGAAGATTCCCCAGATCGGCTTTTTCGCCAAAGGAACGCCCAAGGCGGGGGAGGGACGGATTCTCCTGCATTCCTATGAAGCGTGTCTGGAGGATAAACGCAAGGTGGCGGAAAATTACCACGAGATTGAAATCCAGGCCAACCTCCTGCACGCTGAGACCCTCATCGAGCCCTGCGGCGACGGCTACGTGCAGATTAATCCGCCCTTCCCTCCACCCACGACCGAGGAGATGGATAGCTACAGTGATTTGCCGTACACCAAACTGCCCCATCCCCGTTACAAAGGGAAGCGCATTCCGGCCTACGATATGATCAAATTCTCGATCTGTATCCACCGGGGGTGCTTCGGCGGCTGCAATTTCTGCACACTGGCGCTCCAGCAGGGGAAATTCATATCCTCCCGCTCGGAAGCGTCCATTCTCTCGGAGGTGAAGCGCCTTGTGAAGCATCCCGAGTTCGCCGGCAACATTTCCGATGTGGGGGCGCCTTCGGCGAATATGTACGGCCTGCGGGGGAAGGATCCTTCCCTTTGCGAGAAATGCCGCCGGCAGTCGTGTCTCTTCCCCTCCCTATGCAGGAATATGTCGACCGATCACAGTCGCCTGACGGCCCTCTACCGCAAGATCGACGCGGTAAAGGGGGTGCGGCATTCGTATGTCGGCAGCGGGGTGCGCTATGATCTTTTCCTCGATGAAAAGGGCTATCGGGATGAATCGGGGGAGGAATATCTGAAGGAACTGGTTCTCCGCCATACTTCCGGCCGGCTCAAGGTGGCGCCGGAGCACACCGAGGATAGCGTCCTGAAGTATCTCGGCAAGCCCTCCTTCCGGATTTTTACGCGCCTGAGGGAGGAATTCGACGGCATCAACCGCGAGGCGGGGACGCATGTCGGTCTCGTACCATATTTTATTTCGGGGCATCCGGGATGCACGAAGGCGGATATGGAGGCCCTGTCCCGGAATCCGGCCCTTCGCGGACTGTATATGGACCAGGTGCAGGACTTCACGCCCACACCGATGACTTCTTCCTCCGTCATGTACTATACGGGCTTGGATCCCAGGACTTTAGAGCCTGTTTTCGTGGAACGGGACATCGAGCGGAAGCGGGTGCAGAAATCTTTTTTCTTCAAAAAATCGCAAAATATTGTGCGGAATCCCCAAAAAAGTCCTAATATTGCACCGCGAAAACATTTTAAGAAAAAATAAGGAAGCCATTATGACAACGAATTCAGACAACAAGAAAAGACACGTGGTGAGTTACGAGAAAATGTCGCCGGAGCTTGCGGCTGCCTTCGCGGAGAAATACCCCAAGGGTTTCAGCGACTATCTGCCTGACATTGTCAAATTTCCCAAGCCGGACGGCACTTTCTTCGATGCGGTCGTCGTCGAGATTCCCGATGCGATCTATCTGGTGAAGGTCCAGCTCCCGACCGACGACCTCGCGGATCTGACCCGCTGGCTCGAAGGCGACGAGGATGACGACTCCGAAGGCGCCGGCGGCGGCGACTCCGAGGGCAACACCCTCCCGGATGACAACATCGCCCAGTATTCCGACGGCTCCGATGCCGATGCGGAGTAATTCGTCCCCGGTCATAATCCCTTAGGCGCTCCCTCCCGGAGCGCTTTTTTTATTCAAAGAAAACTTCGTATATTTGTAAGAATATAAAAAAACGAGTGCAATGAAACGACTGTTCCTATCCATCCTTGCCGCTTCCGCGCTGCTGTCTTCCGCGCAGGCGCAGATTCAGAGCCGCTCCTATCAGACTACGGTCGGCGATTTTACGGGTACGATGACCTATTCCTATCGCCAGGATGGTGCCAGAGAGATTCTGGAAGGCAAGAAGACCTTTACCGCCAAATCGGGGGAAGATACTTATCAGTTGGAGGCGAATTACAAAAATGGTCTGCTGGACGGGGCGGCATCGGCCCGTTTCCACCGGGGCTATACGGCTTCCGGCTATGAGGCCGGGGCCCTCCATGTCTGGAAGGCCGCCGTGGACGTGACGCTCACGGCACGTTTCTACGAAGGGGAACTCTCCGGTCTCCTGACCTGCAATTACACCCCTTCCGGAAGCCCCAAAGCCGGGCTTGCGGATATGAACAAACAATCATTCAGCGCCAATTATGCCAACGGCCATATCAGCGGCAAGTATTCCTACCTGAGCTATGGCTACCCCCAGAAGGTCGTCGTCAACGGTACGACGGATACCGACGGACTCCCGACCGGGGAATGGCAGATTTACTATCCGCAGGTGGACGAACTGCTGGCCCTTCCTTACGAGAAGGGCTCGGAACTGACCGATCTGACCAGCTCGGTCCGCAATTGCATCGAGGGAAAGATTACCGAACGCAAACTGTTTGAGGATTATGGCTATGTCGCCCGCGAAGAGACAGTCTCCTTCACCCTGGCGGCGGAGTATTTCGACTACATTACGGGGACGTGGCTCAAAGGATACCGTACGGTCATTCCTTACGAATTCGGCGTGAAGACCTGGTCCGGAGACATGGTCCAGGAAGTGCAGCCCCTGCATCAGATGACGGTCATCCGCTACCTGGGACTGCCGTCGTTTACCAATGCCGGTTTTGAAAGGTTCAAGAAGCGCTATTTCGAATCGATATGCGGCGGAAAGCCGCTGGAGGGAATGGCCCTGAAGACAGAGGGAAAGTCAGCCTACGTCGAGATCCAGCACGGTTACGAAGGCCCCTGGCTTTCGGATATCCGGAATATGGTGAAGGGTGCATACGGCGTCCCTTCCCGGATCGGTCTGGCGTCCTTTCAGGCGGAGGAGCTTGCCGATGAAGAGGCTATCGATGCCGTCCGGCGCCATTTCGCCCGCTCCGGCGAAGTGCTGCTCGAAGGGAATTCCCCTTACAAAGTGCTCCTGACGACCCAGAAGATGCCCTCCGACTTGATTACCGGTCTCCGCGGGGCCGAGCAGATTGCCGCTTCCTGTACGGAGATCCGGAATTATCTCGTCTCCGTGCGGAATTCGCTCAATTCGCTCCAGAAGACCACCGACGGGCAGTATTTCATCAAGGACGGCGTCTATTACCAGAATCCCGGCTGGGACCTTAACCTGATGATTGCCGACGCCGACCGCATCATCTCCGGCTGCAAGGACGCGGCCCGCCTGTATGACCTCGGCTCGTCATACGTGGCCTCGAGGCCCGATGTGGCGGCTTCCTACAAGGATCTTTGCGGGAAGATTGCCACCGGTACCTACGAGGAAGTGATCGGAGCGACCTCCGAAGCCGCCTATTTCGCCGAGAAGGTCGTCACGCCCGACGTGCTCGGCAAGGTTGCGACCAAGGATGAGATGCGGGTGGCGCTCACGGACAAGAGCTATTCCCATTTTGTCTCCGTCTATCCCACCACCCCGGCCGTCGCCTTCCGCAACCGGACCGGCGTGGATGAATTCGTGGAGAAAAGCCAGGAATATGCCGGCTTCCAGCGCAGTCTGCTGGAGTTCGATTCCCTCGTCGCCGAGATCCGCTCCCAGAAGGCCCAGCTCGATACGGAACTCTCCGAGGCACGGACCTACAAGTCGATGGCGGCCTCGATCAATCAGAAACTTACGGAGTACAATCTGCAGCCGTCCTTCCGCGACGTGGCCGAGTACGGCCTGGCCAAGTCGTCCCTGGAGAACTGCCTGGCGTTCATTATGGATGCCCGGGATTATATCGTCGTCAACAAGCAGTATCAGGAAGAGAGCGGGGCGCTGCGAGACGTGCTTTCGAAGTCCAAGACGAATCATATTTCGAAGTTCTACCGTAATCTTACCAAGGAATTCGACCTTCAGTGGGACAGCAACCTCCCAGCCGGACGCTGCAGCGCCAATGTTCGGGAAGCGCTGGGGCTCACCCGGAGGATCGCCGCGGTGATGGAGCGGCCCGATGTCGCCGAGCGTGACAAGTCCCTGAAGGGCCTGTCCGATCCGGCTGAAATCTGGAACATCCTGGAGGCCAAGTAAAATGCCGCACGGCAGGGGCGCGAAAATGGTGTGGAGTCCGCTGCGGAAACTGGTTTCCCGGTTCCCGGAGCGGAATATCCTTCTGGTCCTGTCGCTTGTCGTCGGCATCTGCTGCGGACTCTCCGCCGTGGCCCTCAAGCTGGCCATCGGCGGCCTGCATCATCTCTTCTCCGGCATTACCTCGGGTGGCGGCTGGCTTCGCTATCTGGTCATCGCGCTGCCGGGCATCGGAATGCTCCTGTCGCTCCTGATCGTGCGCTATGTCATCAAGGACGATATCGGTCACGGGGTGACGAAGGTGCTGGTGGCCGTCTCCAAGAACGACTCCCGGATCCGGAAGCACAATATGTGGTCGTCGCTGATAACCTCCGCCCTGACCATCGGCTTCGGTGGAAGTGTGGGTGCCGAGGCGCCTATCGTCTATACGGGCGCCGCCTTCGGGTCCAACCTGGCCCGGTATATGGGCCTGTCGTACCGCAATATGACGGTCCTGCTGGGCTGTGGGGCGGCCGGCGCCGTGGCGGGCATTTTCAATGCCCCGCTGGCCGGCGTGCTGTTTACCCTGGAGATCCTGCTGTTCAATATCTCGATGTCGTCGATTCTGCCGCTGCTGGTCTCGACGGTGTCGGCGACGGTGGTGTCTTATCTCTGCCTGGGTCAGGCGACGCAGTTTACCTGCAACCTGGCGCCGTTCGCGATGCGGAATATCCCGTTCTATCTGATTCTGGGGGTGTTCTGCGGCCTGTGTTCCCTGTATTTTATGCGGATGACCCTCTTTCTGGAGGATGTGCTGGGCCGTCTGAAGAATCCCTGGATCAAATGGGCGGTCTGTTCGGTCTTGCTCGGTGGAATGGTGTTTCTGCTGCCTCCGCTCTACGGGGAGGGGTATTCCTCCCTGGCTCCGCTTCTCAACGGGGAAGAGGCCGGGCTCCGGCTGATCGGTTTCTTTGCGCTCGTGCTGCTGCTGAAGGTCTTCTCGATGACCTTTACCAATGCGGGCGGCGGTGTCGGCGGGACGTTCGGACCGACGCTTTT
>JAFZAI010000167.1 GCA_017557325.1 Bacteroidales bacterium | reverse complement strand
TTAGCAGCTTCGATGAGTACGAGCGCCATATTATCGTGATCTTTGTATTACGAAAAAAGTCGTAATCAATAAAATGACAATCACCCAATCCCTCCTCGATACCCTCACCGCCCAGGCCAAGGCCTCGCCGCGCCTCCGGATGAACCTCGACCTCCGCAATTTTCCGGAGGATGGGTCGCAGCGGATGCTGAATGCGATCGAGCCGGGGAGTCCGCTGCCGATTCACCGGCATGCGAAATCCTCGGAGACGGTGGCGATTCTCCGCGGGCATCTGCGGGAGGTGTTCTATAACGATGCCGGGGAAGTGACGGAGGTGATTGACCTGGTTCCGGGCGGGGACTGCGTCGCGGTCAACATCCCGCTCGGGCAGTGGCACAGCGTCGAGGTCCTGGAGAGCGGCACGGTGATTTTGGAGTGCAAGGACGGGAAGTATGAGCCGCTAGGGGAGGAAGATGTGCTGGTTTTACGAAAAAGTTGTCGCTCAGGTCTGGCCTTGCCTCCGGATGAACCTTCAATGATTAGTCCCGCGCCCTGAATCATTCGATGTGGAAATTCAGTTTGCCCGAAATGGACATTTTTTGTTATAACAATTGCATAGCTGGACAAAAAATGTCTATTTTTGCAGATAGAATATGAAAATAAAATGAGGACTATAGATATTACGCAGATTCTTTCCCCTGACCTTAAGTCAAGATTACGGGTGAATGACCTTCGGTTGTTCATTGAGAACAGTCAGGAGGATGTCGTTGTACTTGACTTTAGCAATGTCAAGTTCGCGACAAGGAGCTTTATTGATGAGTTCTACAATGTTTTTATGAAGAACTCCGGCTCGTTGCCGTTTAAGGTCGAGATTACGAATGTGCCGGAGGATATCAACATGATTCTTGAGTCTGTAAGTCATACACAGACACGAGCTAAGACCATCCCGGCTCATACGCCGGTTCGGTCATTCCGTACGGCAGATGAGCTGATAAAGTATTTGAGCTCTGCCAGTATCGGGTAGTCGAAAGCTTTTTCTCTGCCGGATATTCCAAAGAATGCCTCCTTTCAGGCAATGAAACGGGCAATGTGTCGGGCAATGTAAAGCGATTGCTTCTCAGCTTTGGAGGAGGAAGCTATACTGAAGAAATGATGCTGGAACCCAGTATAAGTAATAGTATAAGCGGCAGTACAAGTAATCGGGTCTTACAACTTGTGGTCGTATATCTGATGTTCACGAGTACGAAAATTAATCGTTAGATTTTCATTACGCAAAAAGTCGTTACGAAAAAAGTCGTAATGAAAAAGTGAGAGAGGCTACAAATCCATGAGTAAACTCCAACTACCCACATCCTACCATTCCCTCCTCTCCCTGCAGGAGACGGAGCAGGGGATCAAGGCGATCAAGGATTTTTTCCAGGCGGGGCTGGCGGCGCAGCTGCGGCTGCGGCGGGTGACGGCGCCGCTGTTTGTGCGGAGCGGGCTGGGGATCAATGACGATCTCAACGGGGTGGAGCGGCCGGTGCGGTTTGCGATCGGCGACCTGGGGGATGCGCAGGCGGAGATCGTGCAGTCGCTGGCGAAGTGGAAGCGGCTGACGCTCGCGGAGTACCGCATTCCGCCGGGGTATGGGATCTACACGGATATGAATGCGATCCGGCCCGATGAGGAGCTGGACAATATCCATTCGCTCTATGTGGACCAGTGGGACTGGGAAGCGGTGATGACGCCCGGGGACCGGACGGCCGCTTACCTCCGGCGCTATGTGGACGGGATCTACAATGTGCTGCTGCAGACGGAGTATATGGTGTATGAGAAGTATCCGGCGATCCGGCCGATCCTGCCGGAGAAGATTACGTATATCCACGCGGAAGAATTGCTGCAGCGCTATCCGGGGATGACGCCGAAGGAGCGGGAGAAGGCGATTTGCCGGGAATGCGGGGCGGTGTTTGTGATGGGGATCGGAGGTGCGTTGTCCGACGGAATTCCGCACGACGGCCGCGCTGCCGACTACGACGATTGGAGCACGGTGGCGGAGAACGGCCTCAAGGGCCTGAACGGCGATATCCTCCTCTGGAATCCGGTCCTGGAATGTGCCTTTGAGATATCCTCGATGGGCATTCGGGTGGATGCGGAGGCGCTGAAGCGCCAATTGGAAATTCGCGGCCAGGAGCAGCGGGCCGGGCTTTATTTTCACCGGCGGCTGCTTGCAGGGGAACTTCCCCAAAGCATCGGCGGCGGTATCGGACAGAGCCGTCTGTGTATGTTCTTCCTGCGGAAGGGGCATATCGGCGAGATCCAGAGCAGCATCTGGCCCGACGATATGCGGGCGGCGTGCAAGGCGCACGGAATGCCGTTGATTTAGATTTCTATTATAAAACGACGTTACAATGAAGATTCAGTATATTAAGCCCGAGGTGATGATCCACGGCGTTTTGATTGAATTCAAATTCCTGCAGGCCAGTCCGCAGGGAGGGAACTTGCCTTTTGAAGAGGGCGAGGATGATATTTTCGGCAATTAATGGGAGGACGGAGTATGAAAAGAATTGCTTTAAGGCTTATCCCCCTTGCCGTCGTTCTCTTTGCGGCGGGTTGCGCCCGCACAGAGATCGATAATCCGCGGATTCCTTCCAAGGAAGAATTCCTCATCCACAAGACCTTCTATGGCGAATCCGACGAGACGAAGACGACCCTCGATGGCGTGAACGTCCTCTTCGCGGAAGGGGAGGCTGTCAGTATTTACGACGGCTCCGGAAACCGGGAATTCACCGCCAAGGAATCCGGTGCGAATGTCACCTTCACTGGTAATGTCAGCGCGGCGGCGACGTCGTATTATGTCCTTTCCCCTTATTCCGCTTCGACCGTATTCTCGAAGAGCGGATCGACGGTGACGGCTGCAACGACGGTTCCGGCCAGTCAGGCTGCGACACCGGGTTCATTCGCCTCCGGCGCCAACCTCTCCGCCGCGATGTACGACGCCGATGACGCCTTCTCCCTGCAGAATCTGCTCGCCGTGGCGAAATTCACCCTGTCGACCACGAATCTGGACGGCCACTCCATCGCTTCCGTCACGCTTTCCGGCGCTTATCCCCTGGCGGGCGACGTGGTGGTGACCTATGGCACTGAGTGCACCCTCGCGGCCGGCAGCCAAACGGTGAATTCCGTGTCCCTGTCCAACGCAGACGGCACCGCGCTCTCTGACGGCACCTATTATCTGACCCTTCTTCCGAATGCTGGCGGGGAGATCACCCTTACCTTCACGGCGACAGACGGGTATACGGCCACCCGGAAGGCGACACTTTCTTCCGCTTTTACGGCGGGCACCATCAAGAATCTCGGGACGGTGAGAAATCTGGCCTGGGAGAGTCCGCGGTATTATTTCCGGAAGGTGACCACGTTCCCGGGAGAGGGGACTTACCTGATCGTCGCCGAGACGAACGGTCTTCTTTATGCCGCCAAACCGATTCCGTCGGGCAACCA
This sequence comes from Bacteroidales bacterium, assembly GCA_017557325.1. Classification (GTDB taxonomy): domain Bacteria; phylum Bacteroidota; class Bacteroidia; order Bacteroidales; family UBA932; genus Cryptobacteroides. Next base: position 2,875 of record JAFZAI010000167.1, on the reverse strand, counting down.
GTATGGCTATCTGAAATACGATGAGCTTTCCTCGAAAGTGGAGGATGGCGATATCGTGCTGGATGACCTGAATGATGCCTATACCATTTCGCTGTATAACGGTGGGCCGTATTATCGGATCCGGCAGTCGGATGGGAGATATTGGTGGCAGCAGGATGGTTTTAATACGGTCAGCGCGGCAGAGGATCCCACGGAGGCCTATACTTATTCCTTTACGGCGTCCGGCGGGGTGTTTACCATCCTGAATGTGAAGCGGAATAAGTTTTTACAGTATGATACGCGCTATTCCAGTTATGGCTCTTATCCCAGCACGGCCGCCAACAGGGTTGATCCCAGTATCTATCAACTGGTAACGCCCGATCCGAAAATCACTACGGCTCCCGCCACGAATGTCACCGTATCTTCCGCAGTGCTGAACGCCACGTTCTCGCATCTGGGGACGACGAGCGTGCAGGATGCGCATTTCCGGTGGGGCCGGACCCCGGGCAATCTGGACCGGACGCTGTATGCCGAAGACTTTGACGTGAGTTCGGGCGCTTTCCACGCGACGCTGTCGGGCCTGGATGAGAATACGACAATTTATTATCAGGCCTTCCTCCAATACTGCACGGACGGGACGAATTATGTGCTGCTCTCCGGCGCGGAGGCGTCTTTCGAGACGCACGCCAGCTCCACGGGCGGGAATGCCGGGTTGCAGTGGCTGGGATGCTATGAGATTCCCTCGATCAATCTGCAGAATGAGAACAACTACAGCGGCACCGGGCCGGAGACCTTCGGCACGACCAACTGGTTCAATTATCTGACGACGAACTCGATGCAGAAGGTTGTAACACATACATATAGCTACGGCGGTGCGGTGTACCGCAATTTTACAACCCTCATGGACGGAAATAAGCGTTGCCCGCTCTGGACGGCGTTCCCGCTGCACAAGGACGCTTATCCGGACAATTATATCGGGCGGGTTGGATCATTCAGCGTAGATACCAGTTACGACCCGGCCATCCCCGAGGATTGGCAGTCCAGCGGCTCGACAAGCGATTACAACGGCGGACTTGGCTATGCCCGAGGCCATCATTGCGCATCCGAGGACCGACAGGTCTGTGATGATGCCAACTGGCAGACGTTCTATTATACCAACCAATCCCCCCAGATACAGAATGACTTCAACGGCGGAGTCTGGGTCGATCTGGAAGCGGCCACCCGCAGTGCGGCGCCGAGCGGCCGGGATACGCTCTATGTCGTCGTCGGGACCCTCTTCGAGGATGGGAACTATGGCTCCAGCAATGACTGGGGCCAGGTCGCCCGCCCCAGCCATTTCTACCGGCTGATGATGAAGTGTTCGTTCAATTCCTACGGAAATATAACAGGCGCGGAGGGCGTGGCTTACCTCTTTGAGAATAAAGCGCATCCTTACGCCGACTACAATGATTCGGAATTTGTGACGACGATCGACGCCATCGAGACCCGTACGGGCTTCAATTTCTTCGCGAATGTCCCCGACGCCTATCAGACATTGGCGGAGAACGGGACCTCCAAATTGAATATGTAGTTTATGAAAGTATTGAAATTCGGTGGCACGTCGGTTGCCACGCCGGGCAGCATTCGGAAGGTTAAGGCGATCGTGGAATCTCAGCAGGAGCCGGTCGTCGTGGTGGTTTCCGCGCTCGGGGGAGTGACGGATGAATTGGTGCGGATTGCCGCGCTCGCGGAGGCGGCGGACCCGGCCTATCTGGACGGCCTGGCGGCGTTGCGGGAGCGCCATATCGCGATGTGCGAGGAGTTGCTGGGCCCGGCCCAGGCGGCGTCCCTCAGGACGTCCGTCGAGGCCCTCCTGGATGAACTGGAAGGCATCTGCCGGGGCGTATTCCTCCTGAAAGTCCTGCCGGAGAAGACCCGCAACCAGATCCTGAGTTTCGGGGAGCGGCTTTCCTCACGCATTGTGACGGCTGCGGTGGGAAATGCGGAGCTCTACGACGCGCTGGACTTCATCCGGGTGGATGACGGGCGGGTGGATTTCGCCGCGACGGGCGAATTGGCCCGGAAGCATTTCGCCGGATATGGCCCGGCGAGTCCGGTGGCCATTTGCCCGGGCTTCATCGCCCGGGACAAGGGCGGAGACATCGTCACGCTGGGACGGGGCGGGTCGGATTATTCCGCCAGTATTCTCGCGGAAGCGCTCGATGCCTCCGTGCTGGAGATCTGGACGGATGTGGACGGGTTTATGTCGGCCGATCCGCGCATCATCAAGACCGCCTACGTCATCGACGAGCTGACCTATGAGGAGGCCACGGAGCTGTGTAATTTCGGCGCCAAGGTGGTGTATCCGCCGACGCTGTATCCCGTCTGCCGGAAGCGCATTCCCATTCGGGTCAAAAATACATTCAACCCTTCGGCACCGGGCACGCTGATCCGGGACGCGCGGCCGGACCGGCAGTCAGACCGGGTCATCAAGGGCATTTCTTCCATCGACAACATTTCCCTGATCACCATTTCCGCCACTTCCCTGATGGGCATCATCGGCGTGGACCAGCGCATCTTCAGCGCCTTGGCGGGGGAGGGCATCAATGTTTTCCTCGTCAGCCAGTCGGCCTCGGAGACGGGGTTGTCGATCGGGGTACGGATGGAGGATGCCGGGAAGGCCTGTGCGGTGCTGGACAGGACTTTTGCGGTGGAGATTGCCGGTGGCGGGGTGCAGTCGGTGAGGCGGGAGGATGAATTGGCCGCGATCGCCATTGTCGGCGAGAATATGCGGCACAACTGCGGCGTCGCCGGGAAATTGTTCAGCATTCTGGGGAAGAACGGCATCAGCATTATCGCCTGTGCGCAGGGGGCCTCGGAAAGCAACATTTCCTTCGTGGTGGAGCGGAAGTATCTG
>JAFZAI010000166.1 GCA_017557325.1 Bacteroidales bacterium | reverse complement strand
GAGCAGCCGTCCGGCGACGTGCGGATCGCTCCGCTGCTGTTCATCTCTCCGATCGAGAACGCCTTCAAGCACGGCGTCAACGCCCGGATGGCATCGTTCGTGCATATCGGCCTGCATCCGGAAGGGAAGGACCTGGTGTTCACCTGCGAGAACTCGCTGTTCGAGAAGACCGGCGAGGACCACATCGGCTCCGGCATCGGCGTGGAGAACCTGAAGCGCCGCCTGGAGCTGATCTACCCCGAGGCGTACACCTATGAGCAATCCGGAAAGGACGGCGTCTATTCCGTCCGCATCACCCTCAAGAACCTGCTGGGATGAAAGCATTGAACTGCATTGTCGTCGATGACGAGCCGCTGGCCGTCAAGATGTTGGAGAACTACATCTCCAAAGTTTCTTTTCTGACGCTGGGAGCGTCCTTCACCGATCCGGTGGCGGCGCTGGAAGCCATCCGCGAAATGCAGCCCCAATTGGTTTTCCTGGACATCCAGATGCCGGACCTGAACGGCATGGAACTCTCGCGCATGGTTCCGGACGGGACGCGCGTCATCTTCACCACGGCCTTCAAGGACTACGCCTTCGACAGCTACGAGGTGTCCGCGCTGGACTTCCTGCTCAAGCCGATCCGCTACCAGAAATTCCTGGAGGCGGCCGAGAAGGCACGGCAATGGTTCTCGCTCATGGAGAGCGCGGAAGCCGGCGCCGACGCACCGCAGGGCAGCGCCACGGCGCAGCAGGATTCCATTTTCGTCAAGTCCGAGGGGCAGCTGCGCAAGGTCGCCTTCTCCGACATCCGCTACGTCGAGGGCATGAAGGACTATGTCCTGCTGTACCTCTGCTCCGAGAAGCGCCCGCTCGTGACGCATATCACGATGAAATCCGTCGAGGAGCTGCTTCCGGAAGGCATCTTCATGCGGGTGCACCGCTCCTACATCATCGCCTTGGATAAGATCGAGTCCATCGGCGGCTCCTACGACATCTCCATCGGCGGCGCCCTCATCCACGTCTCCGACGCCTACCGCCCCGCCTTCGAGCAGTACCTATCGCAGCGGATGCTGCGATAGGTACTGCGAAAGCGGATGCCGGGCACGTTGGGGCCCCTCTCGGTGCCCGAGGAGTAAATAATCCGCCTCTCGGGCACGGAAAACCCCTCCAGCGTGCCCGGCATCCTATTTCCCCAGAAGCGCGGAAAGCGTCCGCGCGTCGAGTCGAAGCATCCGCTGGATTTGTTTGTCGGTTGCTTTGTAATCGAAATGAAGCGTCCTGGCCATCTGCTGTTTCAATTCCGGGGAGAGGATCTCCGGACGGGCATTCCCGTACTTGTCACGACATATCTGACGGACAACCAAGTAGAGCTCATCATCTGTATATAGTAGCGAGTCCCCAAGCATCTTGGCAATGTCACGATAGGATTCAACGCTCCTCGATACGAGATTGAAATAGTGTCTCGCGTCCCGAAACACGCCTTCTCCCAACTGCAGGTCGCAGAAGAAAGCAGGAGAAATGTAGCCGTCAACAATCGGAGCATCTTCCGGATAATCAATATTATGGCTGCTGAATAACTGTCTCTTTTCGCGAACAGACAAATCTCCGTATTTCCGGTCAAAGCGTCGTTTGGCGTCGGGGTTAAAGAAATAACGGTTTGCTCCCCAGGGATAGGAAAAAGGCGTGTGCTCGGGATGGACCAGGTAGCCATTCCGATTGACATAGGCAATGGAGTTCCGGAGGAATGCCAGATCGTTTATAGGAAACACCTCTGCCTGAAACGAATCCAGATCACGGACCCTTCCGGTAGATTGGTAAAAGCGGTAGAGTCTTTTCCGTATTTTGGAAAAGGATTCGAGCGCCGAATCTGGCGATCCCTCTCCGATAACGTGCAGGTGCGTGCGCATCACCTCGAAGGTAATGCTCTCTAACGAGCTGGATGCAATCAGGTTCATCGCGAAACGATAATCGTTTTCGTTTTCAAAAAGAACCAGCGTGCTTTCTCCAGGGGTGCATAGATGATAGAAAGGGCCGCGGGAGCGAAACAACTCCTCGCATTGCTGCTCTCTTTCTCCGAACGAGAGCGGGCGGTTGGATATCGTGTTTTTCATGGTCGTAAAGGTCGAAAGAGATAGCCGTTTAATTATCCGATTAATCGTTTAGTTATTAAAAATCGAATATCTCGCTGACACACTGAGCGTTACAATCAGAATTCAATGATTCGGATCGTACAAAACAGCGGAAATAAAGGAACTATTGTATTATTTTAGATGCTCCCGGTGACCGCGTCCTTATACTTCCGGGAGATGGGCAGCTGGATGTCGCCGATGTAGAGGAGGTCAACGTCGACGCGGGTGATGGCGGCGCGGTTGACGAGGAAGGCGCGGTGGATGCGGATGAACTGGGGGCTCAGGTTGGCCTCCCACTGGGAAATCGACGTGTAATTCTTGAAACGCCGACCGCCCGTCGCGACGACGACGGTGGCGTCATCGTTGGATTCGACATAGAGGATTTCCTCGCGGGGCAGGTTGACCGTCTTCCGGTCCGAGGTGAACGAGATGGGCCCGGGCGCGCTGGGACGCTTCCGGTCCAGCCAGGCCTCGAAGAAATAGCAACCTGCGGCAAGCGCGGTCAAGATGATGGCGATGAAGACGGGATTGGTCAAGAGGTGGGGGATGTCCGGTATGAGATCAGGCGGGATGATACGCCCTTCCCGGAGGAGGTTGATATAATAGTGGGCGACCAGGAACAGGAACATCTCCCCGACCATGATCCCCAGTACGACGAAGATGATGTCTTTGACCGCCGAGCGCTGTTTCTTGAAAAACACCTTCGGGAAAAAGAACTTTGCCGCCAGGGCGCCGGGCAGGAACAGGATTCCGATAAAGAGCGCTTCCAGGAAACGGTATCCCAGGCTGATGAGGACAAGCGCCACCAGCAGGATGGAAACAACCCAGTAAGATATGATCAGCAGCCGTTTCATTACCTACACAAAAATAGTAAATAAACCGTAGTTCCGGCATAACAAAAGCCGATATTGGGGATTTAACCGCCCTTCCCGGGGTTTCGGCTTGGACGGAAAGTGCCCATAAACTACTTTTGCTTCCAGATTAACCCATAAAACTCATAGCCTTATGTTTAAAATGTTTGTTGATGGTGGTCCGATCTTCATGTCCGTCCTTACGGTTCTCCTGGTCGCCCTTTTCTTTGCGGCATGGAAAGCACCCCGCTGGGTGAAGGAAATCGGCAAGTTCGCCCTCGTATTCGGTCTCGTATCCCCCTTGTTCCCGCTTTACGGGGCCTTGTCCACGCTCCAGCAGGTGGCCATTGATATCGGTGAGGGAGTAAACGGTTTGTTCGATCTCATCTCTCCGGGCGTGTTCTTCGGCATCAAGGTGATCCTGATTCCGGTTATCTACGGTATGTGCATCTATATGATCTCATTGATTATCAGAATGGTTCAAAAACCCCGTCTGTAATGGTAAAACGCTTTCTTTCCATTCTGTTGTCCGGCCTGCTGCTCGTCTCCTGCGGGCTGGGCGGCTCCGACGCCCTGAAAGTCAATATTGATAGGGCGCTGAAACATCCGGCCGGCGCCCGGGACGTGTACGCGGAGGTCGTGGCGATTCCGCTTCTCTGTCCGGTCGGGACGACTCTCGAGCAAGCGGGCCCCATTGTGCTGGACGTCGCCGCCGACCGTTTTTTTCTGCTGGATGCGGAAAAGAACGAGATCCTGGTCTTCGACTGGAACGGCGAATATGTGACCGCAATCGCGAGCGCGGAAACCATCCTCGATTTCTCGGTCTATCAGGACGAGACACTGGAGGTCCTGACGCAGAATGCCATCACCGAATACGCCGTGGCCGACGGCTCCTTCCAGACGGAATACCTGTTCGAGAACAAGGGCGTGGCCCTGAAGTGCCTGGGCCGGGTGGATGATGATTCCTTTTTTATGCTGGGCAGCAAAGACGGATTCGCATACGGCAGCGGCTATATTGTCGGAGGGATCGGCTTCTATTCCTCTGCCCTGTATTATTCAGATTATTTAACGACACACGCGTATGCTCCGGCAGCGGAGGTGCAGAACTCCCGCTTTTTCCGCTGCGGGGATTCGGTTTACAGTTTCCTCTCCCAGTCCGGAGAAATCCAAAAATATGAGGGCAATGATTTCGCCTGTGTTCCGTATCAGTGGGACTTAGGCAAGCGGCAGCCCAACTTTACCAATGTCCAGAAAACGGCCAATCGGCTCTATCTCGCTTTCGAGTCGGAAGGGGAGTGCACCGTGCTCATCTACAATCTGAAGAGCAAACAATACAAAGCCGTCCCGCAGTCCGAGTTCCCGCTCGGCGTCATTTACGACGGCTGCAATTACGCATTCGCGCGCGGCGAAATAACGCGCCAAGTGCTGAGGTAGGTGGTTGCCGGGCACGCTGGAGGGGGTTTCCGTGCCCGAGAGGCGGTTATTTGACTCCCCGGACACCGAGAGGGGTCCCAGCGTGCCCGGCAATCGCTTACCCCGGCGGGCAGCGGGTGGATGGGGTGCGTCGGCGTTATGGAGGGCGGAGCCGGAATTGGTTTTTCGAGCAACTGCACGAAAAATAATTCCGGGCCGCCCGCGAGGGAACATCCGCCCGCTGCCGGGGCTGCCTCTGCTGCCGTCAGGTTTGCTTTTCCGGGCGGAATTCCGTATTTTTGTAGGTTGTGCGTAGTGCGCGCACGCGTAGGACATGGAAGAACAGGCCGCGAAAATACGGATAGACGAACTCCGGGAGATCCTCCGGGAGAACAGCCGGCGCTATTATGTGGATAATGCGCCGACGATGTCCGATTATGAGTTCGACCAGCTCATGCACGAGCTGGAGCGGCTGGAGGCGGAATTCCCGCAGTTCGACAGCCCCGACTCCCCCACCCGCCGCGTCGGCTCCGACCTGGACGCGCCCGTAGGCGCCAACGCCGAATCGCAGGCCCGCCAGGGCTTCGTCCAGCGGCCGCACCGCTACCCCATGCTCTCGCT
>JAFZAI010000165.1 GCA_017557325.1 Bacteroidales bacterium | reverse complement strand
GAACGCCGTGTTCTATGACCGGGACGGTGTCGACTGGGATGCCGTCGTGGTGAATATCATCGACAATCCGCTCAGCGTCCGCCAGGCCTTCTGGGATCCTTACCGCAAGGTTGGCAAGTGGATCAACGAAAAGATCAACAAGAGTGCATCCGAGAAGAACGACAAAGCCTTTGCGGATATGACCGCTACGGCCGACAACGCGGCGGCCCAGCCGAAAGAAGCAGGCGCGGCCGTCAAGTCGAGCTTCGACATCGCCAAATTCGCCGGCATCTTCGCCGCTATCGGGATGGCACTCGGCTTCCTCGGTTCAGCCCTTGCTTCCCTCGTAAAGGGCGCCGTCTCTATCGGCCCCTGGAAGGTCCTGCTGGTCATTCTGGCGATCATGCTCGTGATCTCCGGACCGGCGATGTTCATCGCCTGGCGGAAACTCCGCCGTCGTGACCTGGGCCCGCTCCTGAACGCCAACGGCTGGGCGATTAACGCTAAGTCCCTCGTCCGCGTGAAGTTCGGCCGCACGCTCACCTCGCTCGCGCAGTACCCGAAGCTCACGGCTGTCGACAAGAAGGCCCGCCGCCGCGCCTGGATCCGCCGCATCGTCCTGGCGATCCTCCTCCTGGCCCTCGGAGCCGGCATCTTCTGCTACTGGACCGGTCGTCTCGGCAAGTACAGCCGCCCCTGGCCCAAGAAGCCCGCGACTGAGCTGCCGGCCGAGGATTCGACATTGGTTGAAGCCGCGCTTGCCGACACCCTCGCGGTTCCCGGCTCTGCGGAGGCTCCTGTCCCTGACGCTGTCTAGGCTCCTGTCCCTGACGCCGTCCGGGCTCCTGTTCCCGACGCCGTCCGGGCTCTTGACCCCGGTGGGCCCGCTCAAACCGCTTCTTCCCCGAAGGCCGTGCTTAGGCCGCCTCCCCTGAGCCTCCTTCAAGCTGCCACGCTGTCAGCCTAACCGCGGCTTCAGCCACCCTGCCGAGTCTGCTATCTACCATTTGGTGCGACCTCTTTCCGGGGCCGCACCTTTGCACTGTCGACAACCCTCCGTCCGTCTGGAGGGTTATCGACGAAAAAGGCCGAAATCGTCGACAACCATCCACATCTCTGGAGGGTTATCGACGCCTAGAGGCGAATTGACGGTCTTTTCGTTGAACGATCGATTCTTTTGCTCCATTTGGAAGTGGGTGATTGGGACTGAAAAAAACGCGCAAAAAGTGAAGAAAACATCACAAAAGTGAAAGATTCTTCAAAATATTTCTCTACTCCCTTGCTTTTTTGTAGGAAGACCGCTCTAAAATCTGTAGGTTTGCCGCAAAAAACGAGATGAAGTACTTCTTTTTAAGCTCCTCTCACCTGGAGGACCGGATCTGGTTCCGGGACGACGAGGATTTCAAGGCCGGGATGAATTTTGTCCCGGTCGCGGCGCTGCGATGCAATGTGTTTGTTCTGGCTTTTGTCCTGATGTCCAATCACGTGCATTTCGTAGTGATGGGAGAGGAGAGTCAAATGAAGGAATTCTATTCTCTATTCAAACTTTTGTACTCAAAGTATATGCGTCGGAAGTATGGCACGTCCCGTTTTCTGCGCGAGAATGCACTGGATTGCAGGGAGATTTCTTCTTTGAGGGAAGGATTGGAACGTGTGATCGCGTATGTGCTGATGAATCCGGTCGTCGCCAATATCAGTCTGGATGTGGCGGGATACCCTTGGGGCTCGGGATGTTGTTATTTTTCTTCCAGGAGAACTACCGGACGGAAAGTGAGCGATTTGAGCGTACGAAAACGGTCCTGCATATTACATAGTATTCTTCCGGCGGGGGAAAACTGTATCTTGGGTGAGGACGGGTATATTCTTCCGGAGTCCTACGTTTGCTGGAAAAAAGTGGAGGTTTTGTATAAAACGCCCAGCCGGATGTCTTTCTTTTTACACAATTCATCCAAAGCAAGGCGGCTTCTGGAGGAGCCTCGGGCAATGCTCCCCTCATTTAAGGATCAGTGCCTCGTTTTATTTGCAAAAGACATTTGCCTCTCCCTGTTCAGAAAGTCTGAGATAATAGACCTTGAAGAAGCTGAACTTCAGAGGCTGGTTTACGAATTATCCCGCCGAAGTAGCTCGGATGTCGGTCAACTGGCCCGAGTTCTGGGACTCAGACCCTCCGATGTTTCGGCGATACTCTCCAGAGTATAGTCCCTTACTGTCGACAACCCTCCGAACGCTTGGAGGGTTATCGACGAAAAAGGCCGAAATCGTCGACAACCATCCACGCCCCTGGAGGGTTATCGACACCCAGGGGCGCAGTGACGGTCGCTGCAATCCGAAACCCACGTTCTTTTGCATTTCCGGGAGAAATCCGCTAAATTTGTCTTCTATAAACAAAAGACCATTGTTTTTATGAAAAAGGTATTTCCGATCCTTGTGCTGCTGCTTGCACTGGGGGCTGTTTCCTGTAATAAGGATCATCCTTCCGGCAGGATCAAGAAGCCGAAGGCGGTGGATATCGGGTTGGTGGTGAATGGAAAGAATATCAAGTGGGCGAATCTTGACCTGGGTGCGTCCGAAGAAGGTGTGCCTGGTAACTATTATGCCTGGGGCGAGCTGGCGCCGAAGGAGAATTATTCGATCGGTACATATTCTTTTGCGAATGAGGCGGGTAAGTTTACCAAGTACTGCTGGAATAATGATTCCGGGAAAGAGTATTGGGGCGGATTAGAGGAAACTCCCGATGATCTTTCCGTCCTTCTTCCGGATGACGATGTGGCGCACAAAATCCTCGGCGGCAAATGGCGTATGCCGACCAAAGAGGAGTTGGGGGCGCTGGTGAAGACGAGGTCCAATCCGGAGTATTCCTGGATCCCCGGCTTAATTAAACGGGAAGATGGTTCCTGGGGCCATTATCTCGTGATTAAGCAAGTATCTACGGGAAATTACATAAGACTCCCCTTTTCCGGTTATTGGGATGGGGAAGAAATTTCTTCCGGAGGATTTGGTTATTTTTGGGCTTCTACCCTCTCTCCGAACGCAGAAAAGGCCGCTTGTATGAAGGTCTCCAGCATCACATCTGCCTCGGAAGAGGAAAACTATCGCCATCTTGGATTTTGTATAAGAGCCGTGTGTGAATAATATGAAAATCAGAAACATTTTGACTGCCGCGGCGGTAGTGCTTGCCGTGGCTTGCAATCAGGGCGGGAAGAAGACCGTGATTTCCGGGACGCTGCCACTGGATTATCAGTTTATCGACACCCTTTCGGTGTATTTTGAGGATTCGCTGCTTGTCGACGCGCTGGTCGATACCGTCAGTGGCGCCTACAAGATCGAGATCCCCGTGGATGTCACCAAACTCGGCATTCTGGCGACGCCGTATTTCCAGGCGCCGTTCGTTTCCGACGGCAATGCGCTGACGCTTTCCCTCAAGGAGGACGAGAATCCGAAGCTGATTGCCGCTCCGGGTGCCGAGGCCGGCCTGACGGGCCGTCTGAACAATTATATGAAGGCGATGACGGACATCCAGATGGCTGTGATGGCGGAGATGGAACAGTACGATCCGGAAGACTTCACGGAGGAAGAGATCATGGCGAAGGCCGCCGAATTGATGGAGCCCTATGAGCCGAAGATCAAGGACCTGAATGTGAACGCCATCCGAGAGAACTCCGACAACATCATCTCTGTTTACGCGTTGATGTCTTCTGAGATGGATGAGGATTTCCCGGCCCTCCTGCAGGGCCTCTCGCCCGAAATCAAGGCCCGGAAGGATGTTAAACTGCTCCTGGACCAGATGTCTTCCGTCGGCGCCACCTCGCCCGGAGGCCGCTTCCTCGACTTCGAGGCTTCGCTCGACTGCAACAACCTCGAAGGTACCAAGGTGCATCTCTCGGACTACGTGGGCAAGGGCAAATTCATCCTTCTCGACTTCTGGGCCTCTTGGTGCGGCCCCTGCCGGGCAGAGGTGCCCTATATCAAGGCGGCCTACGAGGCACATATCGGCGATAATTTCGACGTGGTGAGCGTGGCCCTCAATGACGAGCCGGATGATTCCGCTTTGGCGGCTGTCGAACTCGGCATCGTTTGGAACAGCCTCGTCGGCGCGGGGACCAAACCCGGCGAACTCTATGGCATCACGGCCATTCCGCACCTGATCCTTTTCGCCCCCGACGGCACCATTCTCGCCCGTGGATTCCGCGGTGCGCAG
>JAFZAI010000019.1 GCA_017557325.1 Bacteroidales bacterium | reverse complement strand
GCCTGAGCTATACGGCCTTCGAACTCGGCGAGGCACGTCTCAGTGCCAAATCCCTGGGGAAGGGAGGCTCTCTGAAAGTGACCGTTCCCGTGAAGAATACCGGCGACAAGGCCGGCGCCACGGTCGTCCAGCTCTACATTTCCGACGACGAGGCCTCCGTGCTTCGTCCGGAGAAAGAGCTGAAGGGCTTCGAGAAAGTATTCCTCCAGCCGGGCGAGACCAGGACGCTGACCTTTACGGTCAAGGAAGAAGACCTGCAGTACTTCGACGCCGACGCCCACGCCTGGGTGGCTGAGCCCGGTACCTTCACGGCCCGTCTCGGTTTCAGTGCCGGGACCATTGCCGCGGAGGAGAAGTTTACGCTGAAGTAGCGGAATTTTTTGTAACTTTAAAGCCTATGAAAATATTGGTTGTTGACGACGAGAGATTCATTCGCAGCTCGCTCAAGGAGTTGCTGGAGATGGAATCCCATACGGTCGATGCGGCCGAGAACGGCCCGGACGCCATCAAGATGGCGGAAAGCGAGAAGTACGATGTCATCTTCTGCGACATCAAGATGCCTGGGATGGATGGCGTGGAGGTGCTCACCCAACTGATTGCGGACGGGGTAGAGACGCCGGTGGTGATGATTTCCGGCCACGGCGACATCGAGACGGCCGTGGACTGTATGCGCCGGGGCGCCTTCGATTTTATCGAGAAACCGCTTGATCTGAACCGCATCCTCATCACCGTCAAGAATGCCTCCGAGAAAGGGGCGCTCGTCAAGGAGAACAAAGTCCTCAAGAAACGCATTTACGGGCAGGAGATGATCGGAGAATCCGAACCCATCCTCCGTGTCAAGGAAATGATTGGGAAAGTGGCCCCGACGGATGCCAGCGTGCTCGTCATCGGCCCCAACGGCTCCGGCAAGGAGCTGGTCGCCCGCAGCCTGCACCAGCTCAGCGGCCGTTCGATGATGCCCTACGTGGAGGTTAACTGCGCGGCCATTCCCTCGGAACTGATCGACAGCGAGCTCTTCGGCCACAAGAAGGGTTCCTTCACCTCGGCCATCAAGGACCACAAGGGCAAATTCGAACAGGCCGACGGCGGCACCATCTTCCTTGACGAGATCGGCGATATGTCACTCGCGGCCCAGGCCAAGGTGCTCCGCTGCCTCCAGGAAAAGAAAATTACCCCTGTCGGCGGCGACAAGGATATCGCGGTGGACGTCCGCGTCATCGCGGCCACCAACAAGGATATTCAGGCGGAAATTGCGAAGGGCAACTTCCGTGAAGACCTCTACCACCGGCTCAGCGTCATTGTCATCAAGGTCCCGAAACTGGACGACCGCAAGGATGATATTCCGCTTCTGGTAGATTATTTCATCGGGAAAATCTGCTCCGATTCCGGCAAACCCGACAAGGAATTCACGCCGGAGGCGGTGAAGGCCCTGGTCAACAAGGAATGGTCCGGCAACATCCGTGAGCTCCGCAACGTCGTCGAGCGTCTCATCATCCTCGGCGGCGACCCGGTTACCGAAAGCGACGTCAAACTTTATGTTAATTTATAAGCAGATATGAAGAGGTTTTTTGTTTTTGCACTTTCGCTGGCGGCGGTCCTTGCCGCCTTCTCCTCCTGCGGTGAAAAAATCGACTCGGGAGGCAGCGGCTCCAGTTATGTTTTCACGGACGAATCCGACAACATCACTTCCACGTCCGCCCGGCTTCACGCCCACTACAATGGCACCAAGATCGAGGGGGACAATGTGGGAATCATTTGCGACAAGGAAGGGAAACTCGATGCGACAAAATCTCCCCGTGAATCCTCGGTTACCGGCGAAGACGGTAAGTTCTACGTCACGTTCTTCGACCTGACCCCGAACACGGTCTACGAGTATATGGCCTACGCGAAGGTGGAGGGCAAGGAGTATTACGGCAAAAAGAAATCCTTCAAGACTCCGACGATTTCGGTAACGGGCATTTCAATATCACCGTCCAGTGCCAAACTTATATTTGGCCAGAATGAGACCATCCAACTCACGCCTGTCTTCACGCCTTCCAATGCCTTGAATCAGAATGTCACTTGGAAGAGTTCGAAACCGGAAGTGGCCAGCGTCAGCAATACCGGTTTTGTAAAGGCCCTTACAGAAGGCAAGACGACCATTACCGTCAAGACGGAGGATGGCGGGAAGGAGGCGAGTTGCGAGGTGACGTGCGAGAAGATATCGGTGACCGATATTACAATAACCCCTGAGCGGTCTATGATTCAGATGATCAAGGGGAAAACCTTGCAACTTACCGCCAATATAGAGCCCTCCAACGCCCCCAACAAGCAGGTGGAATGGTCGATCATCAACACCAAGGTTGCGACGATTAATCAGAATGGCCTGGTGACGGCCGTCGGCTCCGGGTATACTCAGGTAAGTGTCAAATCGAAGGACAATGGCATGACGAACTCGAACATCTGCCACATCTATGTGATTAAAAATGAGAATCCAACCCCGGTCGACCTCGGCCTCAGCGTGAAGTGGGCACCGTATGATGTGGGAGTGGATCAGGCAAAATGGGGTATGTATTTCTCCTGGGGCGAAACGGTGCCGAAGATGGGGGAATATTATCTGCAGGATACGTATAAGATGACGGCCAACTTTACAACGCTTACCTCCAATCTGGATGCCGCTGCCGTCAACTGGGGCGGGTCGTGGCGGATGCCCACCAAGGCAGAGGTGACGGAACTTGTAACCTCCTGCGCCTGGTCCTGGGACGATTCCCAAAAGGTGTACAAGGCCACCCGTAATGACAAGAGTGTAATTTTCTATCCGTCCGGATATTATACATACTATTATGTGAGCGGAGAGGGCTCCTCCGGGGCCTATTGGACTTCTTCCGGGGTATCGTCCGAAAAGGCGTGGGCCCTTTCTCTCACCAAGTCGTCATCTAACGTCGTTACGGCCAAGGTTGAGGAAGGAACCCGTTATAATGGCCGTACCATCCGCCCTGTTTGCAAGTAAGCGGGAGATTTTGTACCTTTGCAGCCGCGAAATTATTAAAAATCAATTTATATGGCAACAACAGCTGATTTTAAAAACGGTCTTTATCTGAGTTTCAATGGAAAACCCTGCGTTCTCGTATGGTTCCAGCACGTCAAGCCGGGCAAGGGTCCCGCTTTCGTAAAAGCCAAACTCCGCAACCTGGAGAATGGCCGCATCCTCGAGAATACCTTCACCGCCGGTGTCAAGATCGACACCATCACGGTGGAGCGCCGCCCTTACCAGTTCCTCTATGACGACGGTGAGGCGTTCAACTTTATGCACGAGGAGACCTACGAGCAGATTACCCTTCCCCACGACGTGGTGGAGAATGCCGACCTGATGAAGGCTGGCCAGCACGTCGAAATGATGTTCGTGACCGAGCCCGAAGAGCGCTGCCTCACCTGCGAACTTCCGACCTATGTGACCCTCGAGGTTACTTACAGCGAGCCCGCCGTCAAGGGCAACACCGCCTCGACTTCGGCCCTCAAGGAGGTTGAGCTCGAGACCGGCGCCAAGATTATGGTTCCCCTGTTTATCAACACGGGTGACGTGATCACGGTCAACACCACCGACCGCACCTACGGCCAGCGGGTGTAGCGCGTTTAGCGCGTCATTCCGGACACATCAACGCGTCATTCCGGACTTGATCCGGAATCTACAGAAAGACCGGACGGTTCATCTCGAACCGCCCGGCTTTTTCATAAACCCTATTATTAACTAAACTAACCGAAGAGGGTAGTTGCAAATGCTGTGCCACATTAGTAGGTAATGCGCTCAATCTTGAACTGCTGGATCTGATAGGTGTCGTCCTTGAGACTGAGGAAAAGGGTGACCTGGTAGATCTCGCCGCCGGCGGTGAGGCTGCCGAGAGCGTATTTCATATTGGCGCTGCTGGCCTGGTGGGTGATTTCGAAGGCGCGGGGGGTGTGCTCGTCAAAAAAACTCTTCAGGATCTGCCGGGCCTGTTTCTTGGAAGAATCGTTGGTCGAGGAGATGATGGAGATTTCGAGGTTGTCGGCGAACCAGGCCGAGAGGCTCTGGACGTCCCCCTGCCGGATATATTTCGAAATCGGGACGAAGACATCGCCCTTCAAGGGCTCCTGGGCGGAGGTTCCGTAGCCGGCCGCGAGGGCCAGGAGCAGTGTGATAATGATAGATTTGAGTTTCATTCCGGGCACATAACTTGCAAATACCGAGCCAATTTTCTACTTTTGTAATATGAATGTTACGCTGCTCGTGGTAGGAAAGACGGATGTCGGTTGGGTCCGGGAAGCCGTGGAGCTCTATGCCTCCCGGCTGTCGCATTATGCGCGTTTCCAGGTCGTGGAAATCCCCCAGCTCAAGAATGTCTCTGCCCTGAGCCGCGGTGAGATTAAGGAGAGGGAGGGCGCGCTTATTCTGGGGAAACTCAAGCCTTCGGACGAAGTCTTTCTCTTCGACGAGCACGGAAGGCAGTATACCTCCGTCGAATTCGCCGGATTCCTGCAGGAGCGGATGGTCCGCTCCCGCGGCGATGTGGTCTTCATCATCGGCGGGGCATACGGGTTTGCCGATGCGGTCCATTCCCGTGCCGACGGGGAAATTTCCCTTTCGAAGATGACTTTCTCCCACCAGATGGTCCGCGCCAT
>JAFZAI010000002.1 GCA_017557325.1 Bacteroidales bacterium | reverse complement strand
GCCGTAGCAAGTCTTCAGGTAGGCCAGGCCACCCAGGTAATCCTCTTCCGTGAAGGAGTTGGTTGCTTCCTTGGCGACGACCACGTCGTAGCCGAGGCAGTAGGCATCGGCGGAGGTGTGACGGCAGCACATATGGGTGTGGAGGCCGGTGATGACCACGGTCTTGACGCCCAGTTCCTTCAGAAGGATGTCCAGGTCGGTCTGGAAGAAGCCGCTGTAACGGCGCTTCGGCACGACATAGTCTTTCTCGCAGAGGTCCAGTTCGGGGATGACCTCGGCGCCGGGGGTGCCGACGAGGGCATGGTCGCCCCAGAGCTTGAGTTCGCGGTCGATGCCCGGACGGTGGGCGTCGTTGCAGAATATGACGGGTACGTCTTTGGCCCTGGCGGCCTTGAGGAGTTCTGCGGTGGCGGGGACGATGTCGCGGGCGCGGTCGCATCCGAGCGCGCCGGTCACGAAGTCGTTGAGCATGTCAACGACCAGGATGGCAGGATGATTCAATTTTTCCATAATTATAAATTTTCATAGTATTCAAGTCCGACGCAAAAATACGCATTTTTTATTATATTTGTGTGCTTAAGATATTTTGGGATGACAAAACATTTCATAGCTATAGACTTGGGGGCCACCAGCGGGCGGGTGATGCTCGCATCGCTGGGCGAGGAGGGGATCGACCTTCGGACTCTGCTCCGTTTCCCAACGCCTCTCGTTGAGGATAAAGGAGCCTTCTACTGGGATATAGACCAGATTTTCAGCAGCATTCTGGAGGGACTTTCCCTTGCCGGGAAGGAGGGCGTGAAAGTGACCTCCATCGGCATCGATACCTGGGGCGTCGACTTCGGATGCATCGGCGCGGACGGAGCCCTGACAGGCAGGCCCCGCAGTTACCGCGATCCGTACACTCGTGGAATCCCCGAACAGGTTTTTGCAAAGATTCCCCGCGAGGCACTGTATGCCCGCACGGGTATCCAGATTATGGATTTCAACACCATCTTCCAGCTTTATGCCCGGACCCGGTCGGCCGAGGCCGACCTTTCGGCGGCGGAGCATATCCTGTTTATGCCGGATCTGGTATCCTACCTCCTCACCGGTCACGCCGTCTGTGAATACACCGACGCCTCCACTTCCGGGATGATGGACCAGGCCCGCGGCCAGTTCGACAAAGCCCTGCTGGAAGAGCTCGGTATCCGGAGCGATATCCTCCTTCCCATTGTTCCCTCGGGGACGATGGTGGGTCCGCTCAAGCCGGAGTTAGCGGAGCAGACCGGGCTGGGCCCGGTGCCCGTGATTGCCGTGGCTGGGCACGATACCGCTTCGGCGGTGGCTGCTGTGCCGGCAGAGGATGAGCATTTTGCCTACCTCTCCAGCGGCACCTGGAGCTTGATGGGCATCGAGGTTCCCGCCCCCATTATGAATGAGGATTCCGCCCGGGAGAATTTTACCAACGAGGGAGGCATCGAGGGCACGACCCGTTTCCTCAAGAATATCACCGGAATGTGGCTCCTGGAGCAGTGCAGGGCCGTCTGGAAGAAGGAGGGGAAGGATTACTCCTACGCTGAATTACAGGAGATGGCCCTTCGGGAGAAGGACTTCCCGGGCCGCATCAATCCCGACGATCCCCGTTTCGCCGCCCCCGGCGATATGGTCGCCGAAATCACCGCCGCCTTGTCTGCGAGCCCGGTCACCCCTCCTGTCATCCCGAGCGAATGCGAGAGGATCTCCCCCGCCCAGATCGTCAGCTGCATCTATCACTCCCTTGCTGACCGCTATGCCGAAGTGCTGGGCATCCTGTGCAGGTTCGCGCCTTTCCCGATCGAGCGGCTCCACATCATCGGCGGCGGCAGCGCCAACGGCCTCCTGAACCAGTGGACGGCCGATGCCTGCGGCATCCCGGTCGTCGCCGGTCCTACGGAGGCCACGGCCATCGGCAATGTGATGCTTCAGGCTAAATCCGCCGGCCTTGTCGCCGATCGCTGGGAAATGCGTCGCCTCATCGCCTGCGCCTTCCCTATAACCGTCATCCACGCTCCTGTCCCGGAAAACTAACGCAAAAACCAAAAAACACGTATATGACAGAAAACCAAATTCTCCAGGCTTATGCCTACGCGAAAGAGCGGTATGCGGCTCTCGGCGTCGATACCGACAAAGCCATTGCCGAGCTCGAAAAGCAACAGATATCCCTCCATTGCTGGCAGACCGATGACGTAGTGGGCTTCGAACGCAATCAGGCGCTTTCCGGCGGCATCCAGACAACCGGCAATTATCCGGGCCGCGCCCGCAACATCGACGAGGTGCGTGCCGACCTCGAATTCGTCAAGACCCTCCTCGCCGGCAGCCATCGTGTCAATCTGCACGAGATCTACGGCGATTTCGGCGGCAAATTCGTCGACCGCGACGAGGTTGGCCCCGAGCACTTCGAGAGCTGGATCCAGTGGGCCCGCGAGCAGGGATTCAAGTTGGATTTCAATTCCACCTCCTTCTCGCATCCCAAGAGCGGCGACCTGAGTCTCGCCAATCCCGACCCGGGCATCCGCGCGTTTTGGATCGAGCATACCAAGCGCTGCCGCCGCATTGCGGACGTGATGGGGAAGGCCCAGAACGATCCCTGCATTATGAATATCTGGGTGCACGATGGCTCTAAGGACCTCACTGTCAACCGCAAGTATTACCGCGAACTTCTCGCCGCCTCGCTCGACGAAATCCTCGCCGAGAAACTTCCCGGGATGAAATCCTGCGTCGAGGCCAAGCTCTTCGGCATCGGCCTCGAAAGCTATACGGTGGGCTCGATGGACTTCTTCGAGGGGTATTGCGCCAGCCGAAAAGTCATCTACACGCTCGACACCGGCCACTATGAGCCGACTGAGAATGTCGCTGACAAGGTAGCCTCGCTGCTGCTCTTTGTGCCTGAGCTGATGCTCCACGTATCGCGTCCGGTCCGCTGGGATTCCGATCACGTCACCCTGATGAACGATCCCACTCTGGATCTTTTCAAGGAACTCGTCCGCTCCGACGGTCTCAGCCGCGCCCACGTGGGTCTCGACTATTTCGATGCCAGCATCAACCGCATCGGTGCCTATATCATCGGTACCCGCGCCACGCAGAAATGCATCCTGAGCGCCCTGCTGGAGCCGCTCGCAAAGCTGCGCGAATACGAGGCGGCCGGACAGGGCTTCCAGCGCCTCGCCCTCCTGGAGGAAGCCAAGACGCTGCCTTTCGGGGCTGTGTTCGATTATTTCAATTACAAGAACGGCGTACCGGTCGGCGAGGCCTTCATCGGCGAGATCGAGCGGTATGAAAAGGAAATAACCTCCAAAAGATAGATTCCGGAACAAGTCCGGAATGACGGAATATGATGAAGATTATTTTCGGTTTACTGATCATCGCTGTCGGCGCATTCTGCCAGTCGTCGAGCTATGTGCCCATCAACAAGGTTAAGCAGTGGAGCTGGGAGAGCTACTGGCTGGTGCAGGGAATTTTTGCCTGGCTGGTATTCCCCATCCTGGGGGCGCTCCTGGCGGTCCCGTCCGGGGAATCCCTCTTCGGGATGTTCGCGGCGAATCCCAAAGCCTCGCTCCTGACCATTCTATTCGGAATGCTTTGGGGTGTAGGCGGTCTTACTTTTGGTCTCTCAATGCGCTACCTCGGCGTCGCCCTTGGCCAGAGTCTTGCGCTTGGCACCTGTGCGGGCCTCGGCGCCATCCTTGGCCCGGTCTTTACGGGGCACGCGCATGACCTGACCTCCTCCGTTATCATCGGCGTGGTGGTCACGCTCATTGGTATTGCCATCATCGGCGTCGCCGGTGCGATGAAATCCTCCGCCCTCCCGGAGGAGGAGAAAAAGAAGGCCGTCAAGGACTTTAATTTTCCGAAGGGTATTGCTGTGGCGTTGCTGGCCGGTTTTATGAGCGCCTGCTTCAACATCGGCCTCAGTTTCGGCGAACCGCTTACCTGGGTCGAGACGCCGGAAATCTTCAAGAGCCTTCCGGCCACCCTGCTGGTGACCTTCGGCGGATTCCTGACCAATGCGGGCTACTGCCTCTTTCAGAACGGGAAGAACAAGACGTGGAGCGACTATGGCAAGAAGGCCCTCTGGGGCAATAACCTTTTGTTCTGCATCCTGGCAGGACTGCTGTGGTACAGCCAGTTCTTCGGACTCAGCCTTGGCAAGGGCTTCCTGGTGGAATCCCCGGTCCTCATCACTTTCAGCTGGTGTATCCTGATGGCGCTCAACGTCGTGTTCTCCAATGTCTGGGGCATTATCCTCAAGGAATGGAAGGGAGTCTCCCGCGCAACCGTCGCCGTGCTCGTGGCCGGTCTCGCGGTTCTCATCTTCAGTACTTTCCTGCCGCAGCTGCTATGATTTCGATTCTAAATAACCCCACCCTTGCGGCGGAAATCGGCAAGGTGGCCGAAGTGGCCGGATATCTCTGGCAGAAGGGATGGGCCGAACGCAACGGGGGCAATATTACCGTCAATGTGACGGACGCGGTGGACGATGCCATTCGCGCCCTTCCCGCCATCAGCGAGCCGAGGCCCATCGGCAAGCGCCTCCCTCATCTGGAGGGCTGCTGGTTCTATTGCAAGGGCACCGGGAAGCGGATGCGGGACCTCGCCCGCGACCCGATGGCAAACGGCTCCGTCATCCGGATTCTTCCCGACTGTGCGCATTACGAAATTGTCGCTGACCAGCCCGTCGCGCCCACCTCGGAGCTTCCTTCCCATCTGGCCGTGCACGATTACCTTCTGGCTAAGGGCTCCCCGTATCGCGCCTCTCTGCACACCCATCCCATCGAGCTTGTCGCTCTCACGCACAGTCGGAAGTGGATGGAGAAAGACGCCGCGACCCGGATGCTCTGGTCGATGATTCCGGAGACCCGGGCATTCTGTCCCCGAGGGCTCGGGATGGTGCCGTACTTGCTGCCGTCCAGCGTGGATCTGGCTGAGGCCACGATCCGTACGCTGGCAGAGGATTACGACGTGGTGATGTGGGAAAAGCACGGGGTCTTTGCCGTCGAAGAGGATATCATCTCCGCTTTCGATCAGGTGGATGTCCTCAATAAGGCGGCCCAGATTTACATTGCCGCCCGCGGAATGGGCTTCGAGCCCGATGGAATGACGTCTGCACAGATGCAGGAACTCGGTGAGGCTTTCCACTTGCCAAAGAGTACTCTATAAAACCATTGTAAAACGATGTTTCGGTACGTTTATGTCATAATCGCCGTTTTACTGGCCCTCACCGGACAGCCGTGCTGTGAGAAGAAGTCTTACGTGGAGATCCCCCCGCCGGAATACGATCCGTCCGCTCCGCCGCCCGGGCCCGAAGATCCGCCCGGGCCGGAGGCCCCCGAGGAGGTGACGTATACCCTGATGTCGTACAATGTAGGGGCGTTCAAAAAGTATAAGGAGACCCTCGAACATTATTCCTTTCCGGAGGTGGCGGCCGTCATCCGCTATGCCGGCCCCCAGGTCGTCGGTCTCAACGAAACGGACTGGGAGGGTAAGCGAACCGATTATCTGCATCAGGCTACTGAACTTGCCACGGTCCTCGGGTCGGACTGGGACGCCCGGTTCTGGTACGCTGGATACACTTGGTATGGAAACAGTATGGTCTGGGATGGCAGCCGGCTAACGGCTCAGAAGGAATTCCCACGGCTTCGTTTTCCCAAAGGGGAGAGCGGCTCCGAAGAGCGGTCTATGGGGGCGGTGGAATTCGGGGATTTTACCTTCTGCGTAACGCATCTCGATCACAAGTCGGAAGAAGACAGGCTGTATGCTGTCAATCTTCTTACGGCGTGGGTGAAAGAACAATACGGAGCCTCCGGAAAACCCGTTTTTCTGGTCGGAGACCTAAATGCCGTTCCGGCCTCATCTACACTTTCAAGTCTCCGCGAAAACTGGACGCAGTTGTCCGGCAATGCCTACACCTATCCGACGTCCAACCTCACCAAATGCATCGATTTCATCCTCGTCTTCAACAATGGCGCGGAGAAAAAGATTCAGGTCCTCGATGCCGGCGTCGTGACCCCGCAGTTGATTGACGCGGCCGGGACCGCCTCCGATCATTGTCCAGTCTGGGTCAAGGTCCGGTGGCAGAAGGAGTAAGTGATGTTTTTATAAAAAATACGTAACTTTGTAGGCTTTTTTGCGCAAAGATGACAACGGTTCTGGGCATATTCTCCTTCCTTCAGCTGGGCATCGTGGATGTCCTGGACATCGTGATGGTCGCGGTGATCATCTTCCTGGTGTTCCGGTGGATCCGCGGTTCGTCCGCGATGAATATCTTCGTCGCCCTGATCCTCTTCCTGGTGATTCAGGTAGTGGTGACGGCCCTTGGAATGAAGATGATGTCGGCCATTATGAACACCCTCCTCGATGTGGGTGTACTGGCACTGCTGATCATCTTCCAGCCGGAAATCCGGCACGGGCTCAACCGGCTCGGCCGCAATTCCGCCCTTTACCGGCGGGGGGTGAATTTTATCAACCGCATCCTGGGCGTGAAGTCTTCCAAGATGGATACGACCGCCGTCAACGAGATCACCGAAGCGGTGCGGATGATGTCGCGCGACTATACCGGCGCGCTCATTGTCATTTCCCATACCAATTCGCTCGAGCACATCATCGAGACGGGCGACCGGATCGACGCCAACGTGTCCCGCCGCCTGCTCCGCAACCTGTTTTTCAAGAATTCCCCCTTGCACGACGGTGCCGTGATTATCACCGGCAACCAGATTGTCGCGGCCCGCTGTACCCTTCCGATGACGACCCGTACCGATATTCCCGCCAGTTTCGGGATGCGGCACAAGGCGGCCATCGGCATCACGGAAGAGACGGACGCGGCCGTTGTTGTCGTCTCCGAAGAGACGGGCGGCATCTCTTTTGTCCGCCGTGGCGAACTCCAACAAATCGGCAATCTCAACGAACTCAAACTGCTGCTGGGCGCTGCAGAGGACAACAAGGATAACGGAGGCGCTGCGTAGTGGATATCCCTAAAATCGAGGCGAAACTGGGGTTTGACAGGATCCGGAAGATGATTTCGGACCGCTGCAGCACCGCGTATGCCGCTTCCCGTGTGGAAGAGGAACAATTCTCCTGTGAGGCCCGGGAAATCGCCCGCCGTCTTTCCCTGACCGACGAGATGCGCCTCATCGCGATGTTCGAGGATACTTTCCCGACCTCCGGCTACATCGACTGCATCCCCTTCCTGGGCCCGCTGGAAAAATCCGGCACCATCGACGTCCTCTCGCTCGGCAAGCTCTCCACGATGCTCGTCACCCTCCGCCGGATCATCCATTTCTTCGGCGGCATCAAAGACGGTGTCTATCCGGGTCTCAAGCGGATGGTCGCCCCGTTCAATTCCTTCCCGGAAGTGCAGCGGCGCATCGAGCTGATCCTCGACCGGCATGGCGCCGTGAAGGATACCGCCTCCGACGAGCTTTACGCCATCCGGAAGGAAATTGCCGAGAAGGAGGCCTCGGTTTCAAAGCGGATGCTGTCCATTCTGCGGAAGGCCCAGCAGGACGGCCTTGCCGACGGCGACGCTTCGGTAGTCGTCCGCGACGGTAAGATGCTCATTCCGGTCAAAACCTCCCACAAGCGTGCCTTCCCGGGCTTTGTCTACGACGAATCCGCCACGGGCAAGACCACTTTCATCGAGCCGGCGGAGATCGTCGAGGTGACCAATGCCATCAGCGAACTGCATTTCGCCGAGACCCGGGAGATCGCCCGGATCCTGTATGCCTTCTCCGAATTCGTCCGGCCGTACATTCCGGACCTGCTGAAGGCCGCGGCCCTTATCGGGGAATTGGATTTCCTGATGGCCAAGGCCCAGGTCGCCCTGGAATTCCGGGCGGGAATGCCCGTGATTTCCGACCGGGGCGAAACCTCGCTCCGCAAGGCACGCCATCCGCTCCTTGAGAAAGCGCTTTCCCGCGAAGGCCGTGAGATCGTCCCGCTGACCGTCACCCTCACCCCGGCTAAGCATATCCTGTTGATTTCCGGCCCCAATGCGGGCGGCAAGTCGGTTTGCCTCAAGACGGCGGGCCTGCTGCAGTATATGTTCCAGTGGGGGATGCTGATTCCGACCTCGGAGAGCTCCGAACTGCGGATTTTCAAGCGGCTGATGATCTCGATCGGCGACGACCAATCCATCGATAACGATCTCAGTACCTATAGCTCCTTCCTGTCCGATATGAAGGAAATGCTTTCGGAGGCGGACGGCGATACGCTGGTGCTGATTGACGAATTCGGCAGCGGCACCGATCCGGCCGCGGGCGGGGCCATCGCCGAGGCTATTTTGAGTGAATTCGACCGGAAGGGCGTCTATGGCATCATTACCACGCATTATACCAACCTGAAACTCTATGCGGCCGGGGCGGAAACGGGCGTCATCAACGGGGCGATGCTCTTCGACGCGGCGAATATTGCACCGCTCTTCCAGCTGGAGATTGGGTTGCCGGGCAATTCCTTTGCCTTCGAGCTGGCCCGCAAGATGGGGTTACCTGAACCGGTGGTGAAGGATGCCGAGGAGCGTGCCGGGAAGGAATTCGTGGATATAGAGCGTAATCTCCGCAAGATTGCTCGGAGCCGCCGGGCCATCGACGAGCGCCTCCAGAAGATCAAGGCGACGTCGGGTACGCTCGACAGCATTACGGATAAATATCAACGCGAACTGCAGGATATAAAGAAGACCCGCAAGGATATCCTGGACGAGGCACACCGCCAGGCCGAGGATATCATCAAGGGGGCCAATCGTCAGGTGGAGCACACCATCCGCACGATCCGGGAGTCCGGGGCGGAGAAGACGGCCACGCAGTCGGCTCGGCAGCAGCTGCAGGGCTTCCTCGGGGCTCTGGAACAGAAGAAGGAGACCGAGGAGAAGACCCGGGAGGAATACCTGGAAGAGAAACTCCGCAAGGTGGAGCGGCAGCAGGCCCGCAGCCGCACCCGCAAGGTGCAGCCGGCCGCGGAAGATGCTGCTCTTGCGGCCTTCCGCAGCGCCCCGCTCAGCGTCGGCGAGAAAGTCCGCCTCAAGGACGGCGGAATGGTTGGGGAGGTGGCGAAGGTCTCGACAAAGGCCGTGACGGTCATCGTCGGCAACATTACGACCAAACTCCCGCACGACCGTGTCGAGCGGGTTACATCCAATGAGTATAAGGCCGCTATCAAACAGGTGGAGAAACCCTCCATGCGGAGGGTGGATCCCGCCCTGGAGCGCCGCAGGCTTGAATTCCGCCCGGAGATTGACGTGCGGGGCCAGCGGGTGACGGAAGCCATCGAGAACGTAATGCGCTTCATCGACGACGCAATTATGCTCAGTATGAATTCGGTCCGCATCCTCCACGGAAAGGGCACCGGCGCCCTTCGCGAGGAGATTCAGAAATACATTCGCACCGTCCCCGGCGTGGCCTCCGTCGCCGACGAGCAGATCCAGTTCGGCGGCTCCGGAGTTACGGTGGTAACATTTGATTAATTGCCTGAAAATGAAACAATATAGTCGGAAGTCAAGTAATCAAAGTGTAGGGAAGAAAGGGGAAGATGCGGCGTGTGCGTTTTTGCGGGACGCGGGGTTGAAGATCCGGGATCGGAACTGGCGGTCGGGCCATCTTGAGATCGATATTGTGGCGGAAGGGGCGGATGGAATCCACTTTGTGGAGGTGAAGACGCGGACGCTGCCTTGTGCGGCTCCTCCGGAGGAGAATGTGGGACGGGTGAAGCAGCAGCGGATTACGGCCGCCGCGCTCCGTTACCTGCACCGGGAGGATTGTTTTGGGAAAGAGGCGTTTTTCGACATTGTGTCGGTGGCGGTTTCCGAGGCGGGAACGGAGGTGGAGTATTTCCCGCGTGCGTGGGTGCCTATGTACGTATAAAAAGGTAACACTATCATAACCATAATGAACCACAAGCACTTCTGTGTGATTATGGCCGGCGGGCACAGGCCCTTCCTCCGGCCGACATACGAACGATTCCTGAAAATCATCCCCCGGGAGAACATCCTCGTGGTGACGCTGGAGAAATTCCGTGCCGCCGCGATGGTGGCCATCCCCGAACTCCCGGAAGAAAACCTCCTGCTGGAGCCATACCCCCGCGGAACGGCCCCGTGTATGGCGTATGCGATGTACACCATCCTCCGCAGATGTCCCGACGCCGTCATCCTCGCCACTCCGTCCGACCATTTCATTCAGGACGAGGACCTCTTTGCCGAGACAATGGGCCAGGTGGCGGATTATGTGGAAAAACACGACGTTCTGATGACCCTCGGAATCGTTCCGACCACGCCGGATGCCAACTTCGGCTACATCCAGGTTCGTGGCGGAAAGAAGGCCATCGCCAAGGGCGGCCCTTTGCAGGTCAAGACCTTCACTGAGAAGCCCGAGGAGGAACTGGCGAAAGTGTTTATCTCCACGGGAGAATTTTTCTGGAACTCCGGTATCTTTGCCTGGAAAGCCCGGGTCATCCGCGAGGAGATGGAATTCTTCCTCCCCGAGGTGACCGAACTTTTCAATGGCTGGGAGGCCTGCCTCGCCGATCCCGGCTTCATCCAGCGCGCCTACGCTGAATGCCCCCGCATCTCGCTGGACTACGGCATTATGGAACGCACCGGCCGCGCCTGGCTCTATCCCGCCCGTTTCGACTGGCAGGACCGCGGTCGGGAGTAGGCTGTTTCGCGGGGATTATTCGCCGTATTTCTTGTAGTATTCCCGAAGTTCTTCCTCGAAGTCCGGGATATATTCGCGGGCGTAGTCGTCAGACTCCATATACCGGATGATTTCGCCGGATTTGTACTTCTCGCGGAGGGCCTTCACGTAGTCGATGCACGCCTGCTTCTTGTCGTCGAAATCATCCAGAAGCCACTTGTTGTCGACCTTCTTCATCAGGATGTCATATTCTGCAACAGGCTCCTTGGGATCAATCTCTCCCGCCCAGACCTGCTGAACTGAAATATGGGCCGTCGCGGTAGTCTTGTCGACCTTCTTCACGGATTGGACCGTATAGGCCGGTTCGGCCTCTCCATTCCCGGTTACGAAATAAAACAGCCACTCATTCTCGCCGATCTCGCCATAATCGGCAACCGGGGCGTCAAACGCAGCCACATACGCATCGTAAAACTCGGGCGTCAGATACGCCTCCGACCCGTCCACCGGCCCGTGGTCCGGGATATACTTGCAAAGTCCCAGTGCCACTTCGGACAAATTCTCTTTCGGCTGAAAGCAAGCCACGGCCAAAAACGCCAGGCAAACGCAGGGTAAAAACCGTTTCATAGGATGTCGTGATGAT
>JAFZAI010000018.1 GCA_017557325.1 Bacteroidales bacterium | reverse complement strand
CTGGTGGACGTGGAGGACATCGCCACCTTCTCCATCCTCAAGGATGCGACGGCGACGGCCCTCTACGGCGTGCGCGGCGCCAACGGTATCGTCCTTATCACCACCAAGCGCGGCGCGGAGTCCAAACCCAAGATCAGCGTCAAGATCGAGGGCGGCCTCACGTCCCCGACCCAGTTGCCGGAGATGGCTTCCGCCGAACAGTTTATCGATTATTACCTCGCGATGAAGCCCGAGGAAGGCCTTCCCGGCGGGGAATTCTCGGAATACAAGCGGGCCGCCTACCTGTCGGGCATCGATCCCGACCTGTATCCCAACGTCGACTGGATCGGCGAGATCTTCAAGCGCCAGTCCTGGACCACCAAGGCCAACATCAGCGTATCGGGCGGTACCCGCAACATCCGCTACTATGCGGGCGGCTCCTACTATTTCGAGGACGGTATCTTCAACGTGGAGAACAACAAGCGCTACAATTCCCAGATGAATTACAGCCGGTTCAACTTCCGCACAAACGTCGATATCAACGTCACCAAGTCGACGATCCTCGGCATGGACCTCAGCACCCAGTTCACCAAGAAAAACCAGCCGGGTGCGAGTCTCTCGGATATCTACAACTACACGATGCAGATCACGCCGGTCGCCTTCCCGAAGGTGTTCTCCGACGGCACGCTGTCCAATCCGGAGACCGGTTCCAACCCGTATAACATGATCAACAACATGGGCTTTGCGACCATCAATACGCAGAACGCCCAGTCGACCGTGTCGCTGACGCAGGACTTCTCCAGCTTCCTCACGGAGGGTCTCACGGCCAAGGTCCAGCTCTCCTGGGACGCCCGCACGGCATCGTCCGTCACCAACGGCATCATCCCGAGGGTCTATTATCTCGACAAGGACAATTACGATCCGGAGCACGGCATCGTCAATTATATCCAGCAGAACAATTCGGCCGGATACATCAACGTCAACAGCTCCACCCAGAGCGGATATTCCATCATCAACTTCGAGGCGTCCGTCAATTACGAGCGGACCTTCAAGAGCGCCCACCGCGTGAGCGGAATGTTCCTCTATTACCTGCGGCACAGGAGCAATACCCATCCCGGTTATGACTACTGGGAGACCTTCCCCCGCAAGAGCCTCGGTATCGCGGGCCGCGCCACCTATTCGTTCAAGGACCGCTATTTCGCCGAATTCAACTTCGGCTACAACGGCTCCGAAAACTTCTCGCCGGGTCACCGCTTCGGTTTCTTCCCGTCGGGCGCCGTGGGATACATCATGTCCAACGAGAAATTCTGGCAACCCATCCGCAAATGGGTGAGCCTCTTCAAGATCAAGGCCTCCATCGGCAAGGTCGGCAACGACCAGATCGGAGGCGGCCGTCGTTTCGGCTACAATACCACGATGGATACTTCCGGAATCAACGGCTTTACCTGGGGTGAGAGCCAGGGCCGCCGCTGGGTCGACGGCGTCGCCGTGGGCGACATCGGCAACCCCAACATCGTCTGGGAAGAAGCCCTCAAGCGCAATGTCGGCGTTGAGCTCAACTTCTTTGAGGACCATCTCAAGATGCAGCTGGACTACTTCAACGATTACCGCAGCGGCATTTTCATCGAGCGCAAGAGCCTTCCTTCCGCGGTCGGAATGCGCAAGACCCAGTACGTCAACATCGGCGAGATGCAGAATGCCGGTTTCGACGCATCCGCCCAGTTCGACTGGACCTTTGCGAACGGCCTGACGGTATCGGCCCGCGGCAACTTCACCTTCAACCGCAACCGCCGTGTCTATGACGACCAGCCCGAGCAGGTCTGGGCTTACCAGAATACGGCCGGTTACGCCAACAACCAGCAGCGCGGCCTCATCGCCGAAGGAATCTTCATGACGCAGGAGGAAATCGACACCTGGCCCAGCCAGTTCGGTTATACCCTCCAGCCCGGTGACATCAAGTACCGCGACGTCAACGGCGACGGAAAGGTCACCGAGGCGGATATGGTCCCGATCGGTTATACGACCGTGCCGGAGATCAGTTACGGCTTCGGCCTCAGCCTCAATTGGAAGGGCGTCGACCTGAGCGTCTTCTTCAGCGGCGTCGCCCATACCACCCGTTTCATCGGCGGCTACAACCTATACGGCGGCGCGGCCACCAACGTCCTTGTCCAGGGCCAGATCTTCGCCGACGTGGCCCAGCGGAGCTGGTCCGTGACGCACGATCCCAACGCGGAATATCCCCGCTTCTCGGTGGAGGTTCCGTCCAACAACATCGTCAAGTCCACCTTCTGGCAGAAGGATATGAGTTTCCTCCGCCTCAAGAATGCCGAGATCGGTTACACGTTCCCGAAGAAATGGATGCAGAAGGCCAAGATGTCATCGGCCCGCATCTATCTGCAGGGGGTCAATCTTGCCTGCTTCTCGAAATTCAAGCTCTGGGATCCCGAGCTCGAATCCTCCTACGGAAACGTCTATCCGCTTACGCGGAATATCAGCCTCGGCGTCAACCTGAACTTCTAAACGGACGAGCGTATGAAAAAGACATTATACTCTATCGGAATCCTGGTGCTCGGTATCCTGCTGGGCGGTTGCGACAAATTCTTTGACATCAATCTCGAAGACCAGGCGACCCTTGACGATACCATGGCGCGCTCCAGCGCCGTCATCCGGTATCTGGCCCATTGCTACTCGTATATCCCGCGCGACGAGAACGTCCGCGACTATGAGGGGGGCGTGGTGCTCCGCAGCGACGAGTCCCTCGTGGCCAAGTCGCAGTACGAGACTTACTGGTACAAGGTCCGCCGCGGCGAATACAGCGCCGAGGGCATCAGCGCTGAGCATGTCAATCCCTGGAAGCGTTTTTACGAGGGCATCAACGAGTGTACCACCTTTATCGAGAACGTCGACAAGGACAAGGAGGATTCTCCGGTCCTCGTGGCGCACATGAAGGCGGAAGCCCGTTTTCTCCGGGCCTACTATTACTTTGTTCTCTTCCGTCAGTGGGGGCCTGTGGTCGTCTGGGGCGACAAGGCGGCCGACCAGGATGTCAGGAGCGAAGACCTCGACCGTGCGACGGTGGACGAAACCGTCGGCTTCATCGTGGAAGAGCTCGACAAGGCCATTCCCGATCTCGGCTATGAGGTCGATGACGAAGGCCTCGGAATGACGCTCGCCGCCAATAAGGGCCGTATCACCAAGGGCGCCGCAATGGCGCTCAAGGCCCGTGTCCTGCTCTACGCCGCCTCCCCGCTGTACAACGGGCAGAACGGTGCCGGCATCTATTCCGGCATGACCAACCGGGAAGGCAAGCGCATCTTCCCCGATTATGACGCGACCAAATGGGACAAGGCGGCCACCGCGGCCCTGGATGTCATCAACCTGCAGCGCTATGAGCTGACCAAGGTCAACGTGGCCGGCCAGAGCGCCATCCAGAATGCGGCGGCATCCTACCAGACGGTCTGGTTCCGGACCTGGGACACCAACCGGGAGATCATCTGGGGCTGGTGGTTCCGTTCCTGGGGCGACGAATCGCTGGGCAACGGCTGCGACGTGGCTTACGCCGCGCCCGCCGGCGGCAAAATTGCCCTGGCCGGATATTCGCTGACATCCCCTTCGCTCAAGCTCGTCGATGCCTACCCGATGTGGGAGAACGGCCGCTATCCGGTGCTGGATTACGAGAAGACGGGCGGCATGTACGATTATTCCCGCCCTGTCGTCGATCCCGCCTGCGAGAATATCGGATACAAGACCAACGACTGGGTGAACAATTACCAGCAGGAGATCGACGTGGATCCGTCCTGGGCCAAGCCGTTCAAGGCACATGCCACCACGGTCGGCCGCGACGGGCGTTTCTACGCCAACTTCGTCCCGAACGGCTTCTGGTGGCCTTCCAAGGTGACGGCTTCGGGCGGACCGCTCCGCTTTACCTGCTATAACAATGCGGAGTGTACTTCCCGCTATTCGGAAGTCGACGCCTGCAACCGTGTCGGCTATGTCTGGCGCCGCCTTTATAAGGCCGGCAACCCGCTCAAGGACCTTACCGCCGACTATCAGTCGATGCGTTACGTCTTCCCGGCTTTCCGTATCGCCGAGATCTACCTGATCTATGCCGAGGCTTGCAATGAGAAGACTTCGCGCAACGCTTCGGAGGCGATCCGCTACATCGATATGGTGCGTGACCGCGCCGGTCTCTGCGGCCTCCGTCAGGCATATCCCGATATCGACTTCGACAGCGCGGAAGGCGTAAGCACCGTCGGCGGCGTATCCCGTACGGGCCGCGAGTGGCTCCGCTGGATGATCCGCCAGGAGCGCATGTGCGAGTTCGCGATGGAGGGCGGCCAGCGGCATTACGATGCGCTGCGCTGGATGGTCGCTGTCGACGAATACAACACCGCCAACTGGACGCTGCATGTCAAGGCCGATAATTACGAGGATTCATACACCCGGGTCAGCACCGACTACATCGGCGGCCGTTCCGTCTTCGCCGAGCGGGACTACCTGTTCCCGTTCAGCTATACGCAGATGGCCGAGATGACCAATTTTACCCAGAATTATGGATGGTAGGATTATGAAAAAGTTACTTGCATATACCCTTCTTCCGGCCTTCCTGCTCCTCGCGGGATGTATCAAGGATGACCGGAACAACAATATCCCTCCCGACTCCATCACGCTGACGGCGGTGTCCGACGTACAGGAGGTTTCCGTTCACGCAGGCTCCTACGTTTTCGGCGTTTCCAAGAGCGGCAAGGGCTTCAGCACGGCCAAGGCGACCGTGAGTTCGTCGGGTGTGGCGGAACTCCTCCAGGCGTACAATGCGAAAAAGAAGGAGCTGGATGTGTCTTTTGAGGGCTACGAGGCTCTTCCCGCTACGTCTTTTACCGTCGAGGGGGGCAATCTCTCCTGGGACAAATCGGATTTCGTCAGGGACGTGAAGGTCTCGTGGGATCCGGCCGCCCTTTCCGAACTCATCGGCGACCGGGAGAATTGCGTCATCGCCCTGGCCCTCGCTTCCGACGAACTTGACGTCAATGAGGAGAAGAACCTGATGCTCATTCACCTGACACGTTCTTTGCTCTCGCTCCAGCAAACATCCTTCTCCCGCATCATCGAGGCGAGCAAGGTCGAGGCCGGAGCGGACGGCACGCAGCCGGAACTCAGGGAGAATTTCATCTTCGACATAAAGATGACGCACGAGATCAAGGATGTGGGCGTCACCCTTCCCGTGGTGATCGACAATTCGCTGATCGCGGCTTTCAATGAGACGCAGGAGGATACCTACGTTGCGGCGCCCGAGGGGCTGTTTACCCTTACGGAGAACTCGGTTTCCATCGGGGAAGGCCTCCGGGATGCGACCTTCCGCGGCGTGCTGGACAAGTCCAAGCTCCTCGTGGACGGCAAGCTGGAGGAATTCCCCAGCTATGTGATTCCCGTCCGGGTCGACAAGGACGGTATGGCGGCCACCCGCAAGGGTGAGTCCTTCAACCTCCAGGGCCTCTCTTATGGCAATATGGAGGCCTATATTACCGTCACCTACAAGGCCTCCCATACCGGCGTCCTCAGCATTACCCGGGAATGGGGCCGCTATTCCACGGCCGGCGCGGCCTGGAACGAGTATTACGGCGGAGCTCCCAATACCGACCGCAACGTCGCGATGGACAACGAATATATCTACATCGCGGAAACGGTTCTCAACGATACCGATCCTTCCACCGGCTCCAAGAATATCTGGGCCATCAGCATCTACGATGCGACGCAGGTGAAGAAACTGCCGGTCGGGACGGTGGAACGGGCGGGAACCTTCTCGGTCTGCTGCCCGCGGGTAATCCCGAATACCGACAGCGAGGTCAACGGCGGCAAAGATGTGCTGGTCGTGTCCAACATGAATTCGGGCGACCCGATCCTGTATTTCTATGTGAACGGGATCAACCAGGACCCGAAGGCGGTGAAGTGCAATACATGGGCGTCCCGCCGTCTGGGCGATACGTGGACCTATGCCGGCACGCTTCAGGACGGCATTCTCTTCTTCAAGGATCAGAGCAGCGCCCAGGGAACGGTCACCTTCCCGCTGAAATACAAGGAAGCGACGACGGCCCTCAACCTCGTGCGGAGGCTCGAGGCCCCGACCGTGATGGGGGCAGGTGCGTATTTCCCGTTCCCGGACAATATGTACAAAGGTATCTGTTCCATCCGTGGCGGTCTGAATCCCGTAACGTTCGAGGACTATATGTCCCAGCTTGTGACCGTGCCTGAGGGAGAGGCGTTCGACAGCGGCACGGGTGGCATCACGCCGACCCTTACCCCGCTCAGCGGCTATTATAAGGATGCGGCCTTCAAGTTTTTCGAATACAGCGGGAAGCGGTACGTTGCCTATACCCGTCAGGTGGGGGCTGCCGACGGAAGGCTCTTTATCCTGGAAGGCGAACTGACGGATTCCTGGGAGAAAATCCTCACCGGGTATCAGGATCCGCAGGGGAAACGGTCCAACATCGTCTATCAGGCCGCCATCCAGGAGGAGGCTGAGATGCAGGACGATTACAACCCTTCCGCCCGGGAATCCGGTCACAGCGGAATGGATATCGACTGCCGGCTCATCAACGGCGATATGTACATTGTCGTCGTCAAGCAGAATGTCGGCCTGTCGCTGTTCCGGATGACCAAGTAAGCCGTGCGCTGCAGGGGACTGTTTTTCCTGGGAATGCTCCTTCTTCCGGCCGCGTGCCGGGAGAAGGAGTCTCCCATGTCTGCAGACCCTGTACTGGAGCTGGAGCTGTTGGACGTGAAGCCTTTCCAGGCGTCGGTCAGGGTCCGCTCCATCTATGCCGTCTCGGTCGCCTATGGTGTGGGCGGGACGGAGGAGGAAGCCCTGGGATGCCGCAGTCCGTCGGGACCGCTTCGGCGAAGCTCTCGTCCCTGGTCCTTGATCTGACAGGTCTGCAGCCGCAGACAACCTATGTGCTGTGTGCCCGGGGGATCGGGGCTGCGGGGGAGAAGGGCTCCGTCAAGACGGTGTCTTTCTGTACGACCGCCGCCGAGGGGACGCTTTATCCCTGGGAGGAGGCCCGTCCGCATCTGCCGTATCTTGCGGATATGACGCTGATTCCGGGGCCTTCGTCTCACCGGAAGCCTTTAGCCTGGAGCCGCGACCGCTGGAAGACGCACGTCTCCTATACCGACGAGGACG
>JAFZAI010000164.1 GCA_017557325.1 Bacteroidales bacterium | reverse complement strand
CGCCGAGGAGACGGAGGACGTCCGTTTCGGTGGCGCAGTCGCCCGTGCTCTCGACGACCGGGTGCTGGGCGTCTTCTACGGTGGGGGTGAAACCGGTCTTCCCGGCGATGAATGTATTGATGTAGTACCGCTTGACCACGCCTTTTTCAATGATGGGCGTATTGACGGTGGCGACACCTTCGCTGTCGAACCATTTCGCCCCCGTCTCGCCGGAGTTGCGGGGACAGTCGCGGACCGTGAAGCGTTCCGAGAAAATTTGCTGCTCCAGGCTGTCGACGAGGAAGCTGTTGCACTGCTGGAGGGAATACCCGCCTAGGGCCGTCAGGAGGGGATTGAGCAGCTTGGAGGCGCATTCGCTCTGGACGACGAGGTTGACTTTCCCGCCCGGGAAGGGCTTCGGCCCGATCATCGCGGCGGCCCGCTCTACGGCTGTCTCCGAGCAGTCTCTGAGAGAGGGCAGGATGTCTGAGAGCCGCGGCGAGGAATCCCACCAGTAACGGCTGAAACGGTTGCCGTCCCGATCGGCGACGGTAACTTCGTAGCCGATCTCAAAGGAGGTTTCGGTATGGCGGCAGCACAGGCCGTCCGAATCCAGCAGGACCGTATCGTAGATGCTGTCGGAATATTCTCCCTCTTCGGAAAGGATCGTAAATCCTTTCTCAAGGGCCTCCTTTCGGCTCCAGGCGGAGGAGTTGTGGGCCAATGAGAGGCGATGGGATGCATCCAGCGTGCCGTATGCGGGATCGAAGAGGCCTGCTTCTGTGCCCGTGATGGCGTCCTTCACCTTGCGGGCGGGATCCGGCAGGCGGCGGCAGGGGTCCGGCTCCATCATCCGGACGGTTTCGACGGCCGACAGGATGAATTCCCTCAGGGCCGCCTCGTCATCGAGCCGGTTGCTGGAGAATCCGCCGTAGCGTCCGTCAACGTAGAGGTTGATGCCCAGGCTGCGGTCCAGCGAATGGCTGACCTTGTCCACTTCGCCGTCCAGCATCCCCACAAGGTCCATCAGGCTCTTGTTGAGGGTGATTTTGACGTCGGATGCGCCAGCCTCCCGGGCGTATGCGATGCAGCGCTCTGCGAGGGCGATTTCCTGAGGGGTCAACATTCCTTCCATCATTCTCCTCCTACCGTTAAACGGGAAACCAGTACGGTCGGGATGCCGCACGACACGGGTGCGCTCTGCTCCTTGCCGCAGGTCCACGCGCTGTCGTCGATGCGGAGATCGCTGCCGACCGCCACGATGTCGGCGAGCGCCCGTGGCCCATTCCCGATAATATTGATATCCTTGACAGGCATCGTCAGGCGGCCGTCCTCGATGAGGAATCCGCTCTTGACGAAGAAGGTGAAATCGCCCTCTCCGATCTTGACCTGCCCGTTGGAGAATTCGTCCACGTAGATGCCGTTGCGCACCGAGGCGATGATTCCCTCCGGGTCTGCGTTGCCGCTCTCCATATAGGTGGTCCGCATCCGCGGAATGGGGGGATAGCGGAAGGATTCCCGCCGGCCGTTACCGGTGGGAGTGACGCCGTAGTGCCGGGCGCTGATGCGGTCGTGCAGGAAGGAGGTGAGAATGCCGTCCTCTACCATATAAGTCTTTTGCCCCGGGACGCCTTCGTCGTCGAAATTCAGGGAGCCGCGGCTGCCTTTGAGGGTAGCGTCGTCGAGGATATGGATGCCGGAGGGGCAGATGCGTTGTCCCATCCTTTCGGAGAATACGGACTGGCCTTTCCGGTTGAAATCGGCCTCGAAGGCGTGCCCCATCGCTTCGTGGAGGAGGATGCCGGAGGCCCCTGCGCCCATCACGACGCTCATTTCGCCGCCGGCGGGGCGACGGGCTTCGAAACGCTCGTCAAGCCCTTTCAGAGCATTGTCGGCCAGGTCGGTGATGAGGGCGTCGGAGAGCATCTCCACGCCGCGGCGGAAACTCCGCGAGACGGATTTGGTATCGGTCTTCCCGCCCGAGACGAATACGACCGTGGCGGAAATGCTGCCCAGCGGCCGGGAGTCGTACTTGCACTCGCCGAGCGAATTGTACATCAGGATGTCGCTCGTTTTCCAGGTGAGCATCGCGGTGACTTTCGAGACCCGGGTGTCGCGCCGGCGGATTTCTGCATCCAGCCGCGTGAGGAAAGGGGCAAGATCCGCCGCCGGGGTTTCTTCCCAGGGGATGGCGACGGGGTAGCGGTCGGCGGCCGGATTCGGTTCGCCCGGGAAGAATTTCCGGACCAGGCGATGCCCGTTGGCTGCCTGCTCCGTGAAACTATCCGCCAGATCGTGGGCCTTTTTCAGCGTTTCGTTGACGTTGAAAGGGCCGGCGGGGGTGCTGTCCCCGGCGATGGCTGCTGCGGCGCGGACCGCCGAGAGCATATCCGCGGGGGCCGTAGATTCGGAGTAGGCATAACCCGTTTTGCTCCCCGACAGGACGCGGACGCCGACTCCGTAATCGACGAGGCTTCCGCCCGAAGCGACCGTCCCGTCCCGGAGCATCAGGTTGGTGATGGTCGTGTTTTCGAAGAAAAGGTCGGCGTAATCCCCGCCCCGGTGAATGCCTTCGGCAACCAGACGGCGCAGCGCTTCCTCCGTGACCTGGAAGATCTCGTAATAGCGGTTTTTGTCCAGAATCATTGTTCCAGAATTTCTATCGGCACACCGTCCTTGGCGACGGATCCGGGCGATACAGCCTTCCTCGGGCGGAGCAACTCCCGGATCTGGAGCCGCTCGAGGTCGCTGTCGTCGAGCGCGGTCGCGCGGATGCGGTTGTACAGCGCGAGGTCGCGGATGACGGTCCGCTGGCGGGATCCTTCGCCGACTATGGTAAACGGCGGCTCGGAATTATCCGCCAGGATCCAGCGGTCGCACGCCGGGACGTAGTCGCTGAGGAAGTAATTAAGCCCCACAATGTAACGCCGCCGGACGACATCGTCCGGAATGAAGTGGCCGCCAGCCGCGACGCGGGCCTTGACCCGCTCGACCGCCAGGTCGGGGGAGGATAGCCAGAAGTACAGGACCGTCACGAAATAGCCCTGCTCCTGCGCCGCCTTGACCATCTTCCCCAGCGAGCGGGTCGCCAGGGTGGTCTCGATGCAGAAATCGGCCCTTTGCCGGAAGAGGTATTTGGTCTTGGTGAGCATATAGCGGCTCGCCGTGATGTACGCCTGATCCGGGTTGAAGGGCGAAAGGGCTTTGGCGAATTCGTCGGAATTGACAAACTCGCTGCATTCCAGGATCTTGGGCAGCAGAGCGTAAGAGGCCGTGGTTTTTCCCGACCCGTTACACCCCGACAGTATGAACATCCTGGGCATAAAAACCTAGGCGGTGGCGGCTTCCAGCTTGCGGAGCATCGCGAACATTACGGCGCCGGCGATGACGCAGAGCGCCATCAGGATGGCCCAGTTGGCCCAGAGCGGCACGGCCTTCCACAGGAGGCCGGGAATGCTGCTGAGGTAATTGCCGACGGCCGTCGCGGCGAACCACAGACCCATCATCAGGCCCTTGTACTTGGGCGGCGCGACCTTCGAGACAAACGAGATGCCCATCGGGCTGAGGAGCAGCTCGGCGAAGGTGAGGATGAGGTAGGTGCCCATCAGGTAGGTCGGGACGACGGGATCAGGCGAAACGGTGCCGGCGAGCTCGGCCGGGGATTGCTGGCCGAGGGAGGCGAAGATCATCACCAGGTAACCGATGGCGGCGACGAACATGCCGAGGCCGATCTTCTTCGGGGCGGACGGCTCCTTGTCCTTGGAGGCCAGGGCGGAGAAAATCGCCATGCTCACGGGCGTGAGCGCGACCACGAAGAACGGATTGAACTGCTGGAAGAGCTGCGGGAAGATCTCAAGCGGGTTGTCGAGCCCGGCGAAGATGGCGTAGGCACCGGCCCAGAGGGCGGCAGTGACAATGCCACAGGCGATCTTTCCGGTAGGCTTCTCGCTCTGGAAGATGCCGAAGAGCATGTAGATCGAGGCGGCAATCAGCGCCAGCGCCCAGATGTTGAAGCCGATTCGGGTCCAGCCTGTTGCGGTGCTCTGTGTGTAGTCGCGGGCGAACCAGGTGAGC
The DNA here is from genome assembly GCA_017557325.1 of Bacteroidales bacterium. Classification (GTDB taxonomy): domain Bacteria; phylum Bacteroidota; class Bacteroidia; order Bacteroidales; family UBA932; genus Cryptobacteroides. The sequence continues at coordinate 16,316 of JAFZAI010000164.1, read as the reverse complement.
GAGGAACCGTTCTGGTGGAAGGCCATCCAGAAGAAGATTACCACGGCGAACACCAGGCAGAGGGCCACGATGCGGTCTTTGGTCTGCTTCGGGGTAAGCTCGACGGCGGGAGCGCCTTCGGCGGATTTGGCCTGCTTGGCGTTGACGTCTGCGTGCTTGAACCAGCTGCGGCAGCCGAGGTAGATGGCGATCGAGACGATGAGCGAGACGACGGCCACGGCGAAGCCCATATTATAAGAAGAAGACAGATGCTCGATATAGTACGGGCAGAAGGTTGCGAGATCCATCGAGGCGACCTGCTCGCCGGGCATCTGGGCCATCAGGCCCTGGAGTTTTTCAGCATTCTCCGGGGTGATGGTGGAATTCATAAACTGGTGCGCCAGGGCGGGAATGTCGGCCTTGTAGATGAGACCGGCCTTGCCGAGGAAGCGGTTGGTGATGGCCGTTGCGGCGGAAGGGGCGAACATCGCGCCGATGTTGATGGCCATATAGAAGAGGCTGAAGGCGGAATCCCGCTTGGCGGCGTATTTCGGATCGTCGTAAAGGTTGCCGACGAGCACCTGCAGGTTGCCCTTGAACAGGCCTGTCCCGATGGCGATCAGCGTTAGCGCGCCGAACATCAGGGTGAGGCCGAGGCCGTTGGCCGCCGTCGGGATCGACAGGCAGATGTAGCCCGCGAACATCACGCAGATACCGGTGACGACGCACTTGCCGAATCCGATCTTGTCGGCGAGCCAGCCGCCTACGACCGGCATAAAGTAAACGGCAGCGAGGAAAATCGCGTAAATCTGGCTGGCGGCAGCCTGCTCGAAGCCGAACTTGGCCTGCAGGAACAGCATAAAGATGGCCAGCATCGTGTAGTAGCCGAAGCGTTCGCCCGTGTTGGCGAGGGCGAGGGCGAATAAGCCCTTAGGTTGTCCTTTGAACATATCTGGTTAAATTTTGTTTCGGTTCAATCAGACAAAAATAATGAATTCTGCGTATCTTTGCAAACGAGATGGCAAAGACTGCGATGATATTTGCCGCGGGCCTCGGGACGAGGCTGCGGCCGCTGACCGACACGATGCCCAAGGCGCTCGTGCCGGTGGCGGGGGAGCCGCTGCTCGCCCATGTGATCCGGAAGCTTGTCCGCTCCGGCTGCGACCACCTTGTCGTCAACGTGCATCACTTCCCGGATCAGATCCGGAAATATCTGTCGGAGAATGACTTCGGCGTGCCGATCGACATCTCCGACGAGAGCGGATGCCTCCTGGAAACCGGCGGCGCCATCCGCCACGCCCGTCCTTTGCTCGAGGGGGCCGACCGCTTCCTGGTGCACAATGTCGATATCATTTCCGATCTTGATCTTAGTTGGTTCGAGGGACAGTGGCACTCCGATGCCCTTGCGACACTCCTCGTGAGCGAACGTCAGACTTCGCGCTACCTTCTTTTCAACGAGGATCTCCGCCTCGTCGGTTGGACCAACGTCTCCACCGGCGAAGTCCGTTCGCCCTATCCGGACCTGGATGTCAATGCCTGCCGCAAGCTGGCCTTCGCCGGCATCCATGAGATTTCCCGCGGGATTTTTGATGTGATGGACTCTTTCCCGGAGCGCTTCCCGATCATCGACTTCTACCTGAGCATCTGCGACCGCCATCCCATCTACGCCGCCCTTCCGGATCACCTCCGCCTCGTCGACGTCGGCAAGTTCGACAGCCTCGCAGAGGCCGAACGCTCCGCTTCGGAGATCCTACATTCCGGCGAATAATACGCAAACTGTCGGTAGGGGGGCGTTAAAATGTCACGCTATTGACACCGAAGCCACTGAAAAAGTTGCACCGTCTGGGCGGCGGCGGCGACGTCGTGGACGCGGAGGATGTCCGCACCGGCCTCAAGGGCTTTGAAGTGGACTACCTGCGTGGCGGGGAGGGCTTCTTCCGGGGTGATGCCGAGCGGCTTGTAAATCATACTTTTGCGCGAGACTCCGACCAGGATGGGGCGGCCGAATTCCTTGAAAGCGGACAGGCCGGCCAGGAGTTCATAATTCTGAGATACGGTTTTGGCGAAGCCGAAGCCCGGATCGAGGATCCAGTCCTTGAGACCGGCCTCATCGGCACGGGACGAGAACGCCCGAAAGTATTCCACGACAGCGGGCACTACGCCGGCCGGGTAGTCCGTCAGTGACTGCATCGTGGCAGGTGTGCCCCGCTTGTGCATCGCGATATAGCTCAGCCCAAGCCTGGCCGCTGTCGACAGCATCGCCGCGTCGTCCTCTCCGGCCGAAATATCGTTGACGATGAATGGCCCGGCGAGGTCGTAGACGCGCTCCACGATGCCGCTCCGGGTGGTGTCGACGGAGAATCGGGCGGCGGGAAAATCCCGGCGGAGCAGGCGGAGGGCCGGCTCCAGCCGCCGCCATTCCTCTTCGAGGGAGACTTCGGCGGCTCCGGGACGTGTGGAAACGGCACCGAGATCCAGGATCCCGGCCCCTTCGGACAGCATTGCCGCCACCCGGCCGGAGAACAGCCGTTCATCCAGCGTACCATCCGCCCTGAGCATCCGGCTCCCGGCGAAGAACGAATCCTCCGTCAGGTTCAGGATGCCCATTAGGGAATTATGCAAAATGTAATTCGTTGATTTTAAGTTATTTATCAAAAAGACCTTACTCTAAAACGAGTAAGGTGTTTTTTGTAATGAATTGTATATCATTAAGTTGCATTTCACGTTCTTACATCAAGATTGCCTTCGGGGCGCTCCAGCGGGATGCGCTTGAGCAGCACCACCAGGCCTATGATGATGAGCCCGGCGGCGACGAAGCCGGCGAAATATTCCATCGGCGAGAGCACGTCGAGCCACGTGTCGGCATCCTTGAATGCGTCCATCCGCGTGATGATCACCGAGAAGGTGTTGTTGGCGCAGTGCATCAGCATTGTCAGGAGCAGGGAACCGGTCTTGTAGTACACGTAGCCGAAGAGGCAACCGAGCAGGAAGGCCGGGATCGCCTGCCAGGGATTCATATGGATGATGGCGAAGAAGGTGGCGGAGATGACGATGGCCCAGGCGGGCTTGACCCGCTGGAGCAGCCCCCGCATAATTTCTCCACGGCAAAGCCATTCTTCAAAGAAAGGAGCCATCACCGAGACGCTCAGGAGCGAGACCCAAAGCGGACCGCCCGTCATCCCTTTGAGAAGGTCCTCCAGATAGGCCGGCATATCCGGCAGCCATTGGGTGATGGCGTCGCTCATATAGGCCGCAGAGAAGGTCGCCAGGATGACGGCCAGCGCCAGGATCCAGCCGCCTGTGCGTCCGAAATGGGCGCTGTTGAGGGCGACGCCCCCCTCAAAGACGGCATTGCTCCGGCTCTTCAGCGAGCAGAAGATCATCGGCGGGATGAACTGGATCGGGTAGGTGATCAGCAGCCCATACGTGTCGACGGCCTCCTTGGACATCACGAGCCCGAGGAGGATCAGGACGCCGCTGCCGATGAGCACGCCCAGAATGAGCAGTCCGGCCAGCGCGAACACGCCGCCCCATCCGGGCAGATAGAAATCGTAGCGGTTGAGGAAGGCGTAATTCTTGACCTTCCTGTGCGAGAAAAAGCCCATTACTTATAAAGCGGAGTAGGGTAGACGCCGGTGTCGGCAAATTCCTGGAACTTCGCCACGACGGCCGGCCGGTCCTCCTTGTAGGTGACGCCGAACCAGCGGGACGGGGTGGAGAGCACGTCGCAGCGGGCCTCGCCGGATTTGATCATACAGTCGATGGCGAACGGGATGTAGAATTCCTTCTTCAGCTCGCCGATGTTCTTCTCGAGGAAGGCCTCGAAGATGGCCTCGCTCTTGGCGAAGTAATCCGGGGTGAATCCCCACATATTCATCGAGCAGAGGGCCTTGGCGTCAAGCTCCACGTGGGCGCCGGTGACAGAATGGTCGCCGCGGACGACGCCGTCCTCCTCACGGAGGATGTTGAGGTGCTCGGCGATGTCGGTGAGGTGCCCCTCGGCGTCATACGAGCAGATGCCGCGGGAGACGCCGCCCGACTCGGAGAGGGTGTTGTCGAGCTCGAAACCGACGATGCTGTAGGCGCCGGTGCTGCCCTCGTGGGATCGGCACCAGTCGGCGAGAATGCCGAAGGAATCCTTGCCGTAATAGTCGTCGCCGTTGATGACGGCGAAGGGCTCGTGGATGACGTCCTTGGCCATCAGCACAGCGTGGGCGGTGCCCCAGGGCTTCTGCCGCTCGGGATTGAGGGTGAAGCGGGCGGGAATCTTGTCGAGTTCCTGGGTGACGAAGACGAATTCGAGCGGGGTGCCGTCCGGGCACTTGACGCCGCTGTATTTCTGTTTGACGGCGGCTTCCATATCGGCCTTGAAGTATTCGCGGACGATGTAGACCACCTTGCCGAAGCCGGCGTGGACGGCGTCGTAGATCGAATAGTCGATGATGGTTTCACCGGAGGGGCCGAGCCCGTCCATCTGCTTGAGCCCGCCGTAGCGGCTGCCCATTCCTGCTGCGAGAACTAATAATGTAGGTTTCATTATAAATAGGTGATTAAATTTTTTCAAATTCGTACAAATTTACTAAATTCGCGGAAGATACCAACCATTTATGGAGAAAAATCAGAACAGACAGCCTTTCTGGAAATCGGGCCGCGGATCCTTCGTGACCTTCGCCATCGTGGCGACGGCAGTTTTCCTCGTCTATATCTGCTTCATTTCCAGCGGCAGCGTCCTCCGGTGGATCCGCGCCAATATGGAAATCCGGCGCCAGGAGAAGCTCATCGAGACTTACCAGGCCGATATCGAGCGGATGGGGACGGAGGTGGAGCTCCTGTCCTCCGACAAGGACTCCCTGGAGAAATTCGCCCGTGAGAAGTTCCATTTTGCCGCTCCCGGCGAGGATGTCTACATAGAGGAGTAATGGCCCAGGATACCCTTCAGAATTTGTTTGAGCAGTTTTCCGGCGAAAAGCTGGAAAGCCGCTCCGAGATCAGCGCGTCCGGCTCGCACCGACGGTATTTCCGCCTGCAGGGCGGCGGCATCAGCGTCATCGGCGTCATCGGCACCGACCTCGACGAGAACCGTGCCTTCATCACCCTCGACAAACTTTTCCGCGTTCGGGGCATCAACGTTCCCGAGGTGTATGCGGTGAGTGAAGATGGCCTGTGCTACATTCAGGAAGACCTCGGAGACGAAATTCTCTTCAATGCGGTAGCGCCCGGCCGCGAGCGGGGAGCCTACAGCGAGGAGGAGGAAGCCCTGCTTTTGAAGACGGTCGCCTGCCTGCCGAAGATCCAGTTCGAAGGGGGCCGGGGACTGGACTGGAATATCTGCTACCCCCAGGCCGCTTTTGACGGCCGGATGGTGGATTTCGACCTCAATTATTTCAAATACTGTTTCCTCAAGGCCACCGGCCTCGAATTCAACGAGGTTCACCTCCAGGATGATTTTGAGCGTCTCCGGGAGGACCTCCTCCAGGACGTCGGCGACACCTTCCTCTACCGCGATTTCCAGGCCCGCAACGTGATGCTCAAGGAGGGAATCCCGTACTTCATCGACTTCCAGGGCGGCCGGAGAGGCCCGATTTATTACGACATCGCGTCCTTCATCTCCCAGGCTCGCAGCCGGTATCCCGAGGCCCTCAAGGAGAAGATGGTCGCCGCCTATCTGGAGGCCCTGAAGCCCTACCGGGCGATCGATCCGGCCGAATTCTCGGAGAAACTCCGTCTCTTCATCCTCTTCCGCACCCTGCAGGTGCTGGGCGCATACGGCTTCCGGGGCTATTTCGAGAAGAAGCCGCACTTCATCGCAAGCGTCCCGCCGGCGCTGGAGAATCTCCGCCGCCTGCTGAGGACCCCGTTCGCGGATTATCCGTATCTGGACGCCCTTCTCCGGGAGCTTACCGAGATGCCGCAGTTCTATTCCCCGGCCGAGGACAAGCGCCTGGAGGTCCACATTTACAGTTTCGCTTACAAGAAAGGCATTCCGCCGGACGACTCGGGCAACGGGGGCGGCTATGTCTTTGACTGCCGGAGCGTCAACAATCCCGGCAAATACGAATTCTACCGTCAGTTCAACGGGACCGACCCGGAGGTCATCAAATTCCTCGAAGACGACGGCGAAATCCTCCGCTTCCTCGACAGCGTATACACCCTGGTGGACGCCCACGTCCAGCGCTTCATTGAGCGGAAATTCACCCATATGCAGGTCTGCTTCGGCTGCACCGGCGGCCAGCACCGCTCGGTCTACAGCGCCGAGCACCTGGCGGCTCACCTCACCTCCCGGTTCGACCTCAAGGTGGTTCTCACCCACCGCGAACTGGGCATAGAAAGACGTTTTTAGATTATGCTGATCGTACTCGAAGGCCTTGACGGCGCAGGGAAATCCACCCAGGTGGCGGCCCTGAAGAAATATCTGGAGAAGCGGACGGGAAGTCTGGAATACATTCATTTCCCGCGTTATGACGCACCCGTGTACGGCGACCTCATCAGCCGGTTCCTCCGGGGCGAATTCGGCAGTAACGAGACGGTCCATCCCCAGCTCGTTGCGCTACTGTTCGCGGAAGATCGCCACGGTGCTGCACCGCAGATCCGGAAGGCCCTCGCCGAGGGCAAGACCGTCCTGTTGGACCGCTTCGTCTACAGCAACATCGCCTACCAGTGCGCCAAGCTCCCGGAAGGCCCGGAGCGCGAGCGGCTTCGCAACTGGATCTTCGAGACCGAATTCGGCCCCTTCGGCCTCCCGCGTCCCGATCTGAACCTATTCCTCGACGTCCCCATCAGCTTCGTCGAAGAGCGTCTCGCCGCACAGCGGAAGGGCCACGACCGCGATTATCTTGCCGGCAGCTCCGACATCCACGAGGCGGACATTGCCTTCCAGAAGACCGTCTGCAGCATCTATCGCGCCGAGGCGGCGGCCGATCCCTCCTTCCTGCGGGTCGACTGCGCCGGTCCCGACGGCCGGATGCTTCCGCCTGAAACCATCTCCTCCCGCGTCGAAGCGCTGGTGGACCATTATCTGAGCCAAGTCTGATGAAACTGAGTGGGCTCCGCAGAGTGTTTGCCGTCCTGGTCGGCCTGGTCCTCCTCGCAGGGGGGCTCCTGAAACTGAACGACCCCGTCGGTGCGGGGCTCGTCGTCGCCGAATACCTGAAATGGATGCACCTCGGATTCCTCCGGAGTCTCGCTGAGCCGCTTGCCGTCTTCTTCGCCCTCTTGGAGGCGGGGACGGGGGGCGCGCTCCTGACTGGCGTCTGGCGGAGGGCGGTGGCCATCATCGCCAGCATTCTCCTGGGCTTCTTCACCCTCCTGACCCTGGCCCTCCTCATTTCCAACCCGGATATGGACTGCGGCTGCTTCGGCGAGGCCATTCACCTCAGCCACCTCCAGAGTTTCCTGAAAAACGTCGTCCTTCTGGCCCTCTGCGCCGCTGCGTTCATTCCTTACCGGAATCTCGGCGAGACGCCCCGGCGTAAATACGTCACCTTCGGTATCATCGCCGTTTCCCTTGTGGCGGCCCTCCTCTGGAGCTACCTCCGCCTCCCCTCGGTGGATTTCACCGCCTTCGCGCCGAATACGGAACTCTCCGTCTCACCGGCCTCCGACCGGGAATTTGACAGCTCCCAGGTATCTTACATCTACGAGAAAGACGGCCAAACGGCCTCCTTCCCGCTGGATGCCTTGCCCGATTCGACCTGGACCTTCGTCCGTGTCGATTCGCCCGTCCGGGGCGAAACCCTCTCGGGCGAGCCTGCCGTTTCCCTTTCCTTTACGGACAGAGCAGGGGAGTATCGGGATGAACTGGCCCTTCGCGGCCGCGTCCTTGTCATCAGCGTGTACAATCCTTCCGGCCTCGGGGAGCGCCGTGCGGCCCGCATCCGGGAGACGGTGGAGGCCGCGGAAGCAAACGGATTCACACCGCTGGTGCTGATTGCCGGCGTTTCCCCGGATGTGGCCGGCTTCGAGGATAAGGTCTACACGGCCGATTACAAGACCCTCCTGACCCTTAACCGCAGCAATGGCGGCGCCGTCTGGATCGACGACGGAACCATTATCCGCAAATGGTCGGCAGTGGATCTGCCTGACGTGCAGGAACTCCGTCGTCTGGCGCAGAAAGATACGCTGGAAATAACGGTCAGTTACCTCAACCGCGGCCGTATCCTGGCGCAGGGCTTCGGCCTTTATCTCCTTGCATTGTTAATTTTTATCTGATAGCCTATGAAAAAGTACTTGCTTTCCGTGCTCGCAGCGGCCCTGATCGCGCCGTTTGCCGCTCTCGCCCAGGATGAGACCGAAGAAATCGTCGTCCCGGGCCGGACTATCCCCAAGTTCGAATTCTCCGTCGGCGGTGGATTCGGCGTCGGCGGTTATCTGGGCACCTTCCCGGGTTCCCCGTGGATGAACCGTGTCGCGCAGGGTGCTGATGCGGATATGATGCAGTTCTACCTGCCTCACTCGGGCCTGCGGCCTTCCGGCCACGCCGGCTTGTACCTGGATGTCAATTTTACGGACCACTGGGGGCTCATCACGGGTGCTGAGTTCGCGGCCTATACTTCCGTCGTGAAGTCCCAAAACCTCCTGAACGTCTTTCCCCTCTGGACAAAAGAGAAGAACCCGGTCGAAGACGTGCCGAGTGCCGAGGACTGGATCGGCAGTAATCTCCCCAATTTCCTGGAGCAGCACCGGATGTTTGCCGTACAGATCCCGTTGATGGGAAAATATATGACGCCGATTTCCCCGCTGAAGGGCCACCAGTACTATGTGGCGGCCGGCCTCAAACTGGGCATTCGCATCAGTTCCCAGTATAAGCAGAGCTTTGAAGATGGACAATTCTGCAAGTTCGCCTATAAGTATTATTTTGGAGAAAAATATGAAAGAGGGGATATCCATACGTATATGGGAAAGGATGGGGTGCCGATGACCTGGATCCATCCGGACTGCGATTATTCAGACAAGGACAAAGAGCCTCTCAATGCGGATTGGATGAAGTTGAAGTTCTGCCCCGTGGACGTGAGCGCTTCTTTTGATACGGGTATCCGCTGGAATCTCGGCAAGGGCTGGGGAATATACACGGGCCTTTACTGCGATTTCGGACTGATCCGTCCCATCGTTCATCAGGAAGGCCTCAAGGTGCTGAATTTTGACCCGGAGAAGAATCAGTCCTACGGGGATGACGGGGAAGTTTTCCTTGAAGGAGCCAAATACACTTCCGTCCTGGCGGCGGATGCGCCGGACTATTGCTATCGGGATTCCGAAATGATGCCTGGAACCCAGGGGAATGAGGATCCGGATCATTTTGTATACAACAGGTCCCCGTTCGCCAAGACGCTCAGCGCGATGCAGGCGGGCGTGAAGATCCGCGTGTCGTTCGGCAAGGTGCAGAAGCCGGTCAAGAAGGTGAAGCCTCCGAAGGAGCCTAAGCAACCCAAGCCGAAGCCGGAAGTGGTGCCGCCGAAGATCCAGCGGACGATGATGGAGCTTTCCAATACGCTGTTTGCCTTCGACAAATTCGACCTCAACGAGAAAGCGCAGGAGATGCTTAATGAGGTGGCTGACTGGCTCAAGGAGAATCCCGATCTCAATGTCGAGATTGGCGGCCATACCGACAGCCGCGGCAGCGACGCCTACAACCAGAAGCTTTCCGAGAACCGCGCCAAGGCCGTTTACGACTACTTCGTGAGCCACGGCGTCTCAGCTTCCCGCCTCAGCTACAAGGGCTATGGCGAGAGCCGCCCGATCGCGACCAACGAAACCGACGAAGGCCGTCAGCTCAACCGCCGCGTGGAGCTCCAGATCCAGGAGACGCAGGAATAGATTCCGTTAATTATACCACCAAACAGGACGTATAAGACAGCCGGCGTAACGTGGGAGACTGCCACTCAAAGAAATCGATGTTCTGTCCTCGCCGTGATAGTTATGATAACTTATCCACAAAAGAGGGACGTGAATTTCATCCGACTTGTATCTGGCGCAGGTCCAATAATATCCGCCTCTTTTTGTGGGATTATCACCGGGGTTGTCAAATTTGAATCCGCCGTCGGCATAAAAATAAACGGAACGGTCCTCATAACCCGGGACCATACTGGTAAACTTCATATACCTATGGGTGTCGTCTGTCCATTCGGCCTTACAATTCGAAATCAATTCAGTGAATTCTGCATATGAAGGGACGCGCCACTGCCCGCCGAACGTACGACGCGCTATATCATCCGCATAGTCATATTCACTGAATTTCGTTTTGCCATCCGCTTTGTTATAGCGGGTGAAAGTGATATTCTTATCATTGTCCCCGCTTTTCCTGAGTGTATAAGTCTCCCAGGAATAGGTGGATTTTGCGCTTAGTTCTCCCCAGGCAACATAGAATCCGGGTTCAGAATAAGTTGCAGCGCCCAGATTGGCACTCGACCAGAGCACGCTGAGACCAAGATCGACCGCACGGTCAGGAAGCATCACCTTCACGGCACAAGTTGCGGACTTCTCACCGCAGCAGGCGGTAATCGTTGCCGTCCCCGCCCGACGTGCCGTCACCAAACCGTTTTCTACCGTGGCTACATCCGGATTTGAACTTGCCCACGATACCTCAGTGACGCTCGCATAGGTAGGCGTGACGGTGGCTGTTAATTGCGTGGTATTTCCAATTGTAAGATTGGCGTTATCCGGATTCAGCGTTACGTTCGACACCTGAACCTCCTCAACATACACAAACAGGTTTGCCTGCTTTCCGCCGCATTCCGCTGTCAGGGTCGTAAGGCCAACTTTCTTGGCTTCAATTATAATTTTATAGGGGCTTCCGTCAACATTCGTTTCCATTGTGGCCACCTCCGGGTTGGAGTTCCACAACAAAAAGTTATTACGATCCGTTGCATTTGTGGGCGTAAAACGGACAGCGGTAGTCAGAATATCCCCGGGATTCATTGAAATCTTCAGGTCTCCATATTGGAACCATAGTTCCTGGACGGGAATCACAGCCGAAACATTGCAACTGGCCACCGCATTTCCACAACTGGCCTTGACGATGGCTTTTCCCTCTTTGAGAGCGGTTATCAACCCGGACTCCGAGACACTGATGGCCTCCGGATTGTCAGAGGACCACTGCACTTCCCGGTTCGTGGCATCACCCGAGGAAAAATAAGGATAAAGCTGGCGCATCTCGCCGACGGACATCTCAAATTCATTGGCAGAAAGCGACAAAGATAAAGGTTCTTTCTCCTTTTTGCAGGAAATGGCCGAAAGCACCATCAGGGCAGCCATCAGGAAGTACAAAATCTTTTTCATACGTATGAGTCTATGAATAATCGACGCAAGTTAGCGATTCTCGGCGGATATACCAAATCGACCGCGTCCATAAACCAAAAATAGCAGCTTTCCGGCTGCTATCTTCTGGTGGGACGTGGCAGATTCGAACTGCCGACCTCATGCGTGTGAAGCATGCGCTCTGAACCGACTGAGCTAACGTCCCGAAAGGGAATGCAAAGATAGAATCATTCTTTGGATTTTGCAAATCTAATTGGGAAGATTTCGGAAAAACCACTCATACATCCCGTAGACAAAGGTGCCCACAAGGGGAGTCTTCGGCTCGGAAACGAGGATGAACTTCGGGTGCATGGTGCTGGATTAATATCAGATCAGAATCCTGGTTTTCTTCCGATATTCGGCATAGCCGGGCTTGTTGTCTAACTGGCGGCGTTCCATCAGGGGAATGCTGATGAATAGGAAGAGCGCTGTCATTGCAATGGGGGCCAGGACGAGCCAGTCGAATCCGCGGAGGGAAGCATACATAATCCATACGCCCCACCACATCTGAATCTCTCCGAAGTAATTGGGATGGCGGCCGTGTTTCCAGAGACCTGCCATGCAGATCTTCCCGGGATAGGCCGCCCGGAATCGGTGCATCTGCGTGTCCGCGACGAGCTGGATGGTGGCAGAGGACAGGCAAACTGCAAAGCCCAGCCAGGTGAGCCAGACAGCGGATTCTCCTTCTTCATACAGCCCGAAGCCCGGCAGCATACAGGCGAATACTACCAGTGTCGGCATCAGGCCGGAAAACCAACCATACGCGAGAATCCCCGCTGCGATGGCAATGCCATAAATGAGGCTGATAATGGCCAGACTGGCCGCCTTGGAGTACGTTACTTTCATAGTGGTTATCCCTCCAGAATCTGGTGGGCTGCATTCTTGGTGTCGACCTTCTCGATGATGCGCTCGAGGATGCCGTTCTCGTCGAAAATGAAGGTGCGGCGGAGCGTCCCGAGGACAGTCTTTCCGTACATTTTCTTCTCTCCCCAGGCGCCGAAGTCCTGCAGCATTTGCGTCGTGGTATCCGCCAGCAGGCGGAAGGGGAGTTCAAACTTCGCCCGGAACCCGGAATGGGACTTCGCGCTGTCCTTGCTCACACCGACGACATTGTAGCCCGCCTCGGTGAGGGCGGCATAATTGTCCCGGAACGAACACGCTTCAGCCGTGCAGCCGGAGGTGTTGTCTTTCGGGTAGAAGTAAACGATGGTCTTGCGGCCCTTTCCGATGAAATCCTCGGATTTTACGATTTTCCCGTCCTGGTCCTGGACCTCGAAGGACGGCATTTTGTCTCCTATTTTTAGCATAAACAAAGATAGGCATATATTTCTGTAACTCAACGGTCTCTCGCAAAAAATCGCTATATTTGTTCCGATATGAGGAATCAATAGGAAAAAGCCATCAATAATATTGAATAATATGACCACCATAATCATTGTCATCCTGGCGATTATCATTATTGCAGTCGTAATCGCCTGGATTGTCACATCCGCCAAGGCAAAGGCTACCTTTAAGGCTGAACTCGGGCGAAAGGAAGAGGAGGTGCGCTCGCTTATGAATCAAGTAGCCGAGCGCGATGCCAGTCTTATCCGCAAGGAAGCGGAGGCCCATACGGCAGAAGCGCTCCGCGAAAGTGAGAAAATGCAATATGAGCAGGCGCTGAAGGAGATAAAGGACATTCACGAGGAGGCTCTTCGTAAGCTTAAGGATGAACAGAACAATGCCATCGAAGCGGCCAAGACGGCACTGGCGCTAAAAAACGAAGAACTTCTCAAGGCCCGGGAGAAAGACCTGAGGGATAAGGCGGCAGAGACGATGAAGAACATTACCGGTGGCCTGGACAAGACCATCAAGGAGATGAAGGATGCCTTTGAAGCCCAGAAATTATCACACGCGGCGGAGACATCCTCTATCAAGACCCAGTTCGCGGAGACGGTCAAGCACCTGAAAGAGCAGACCGAAGCCATCGGCAATCAGGCCGAAGATCTGGTCAAGGCCCTCAAGGGCAAGAACAAGGTCCAAGGCAACTTCGGAGAGACCATTCTGGAGAATATGCTCAAGGAACAAGGTTTCCGCGAAGGCATTGACTATGAGTCCGAGTACTGGCTCCGAGATAAGAATGGCAACCGTATCCGCAATGAGGAAACCGGTAAGCATATGCGTCCGGATTTTGTCCTGCACCTTCCGGACGAGACAGATATCCTCGTGGATTCGAAGATGTCACTGACCGCCCTGACGGACTACTATGCCGCCGAGACGGATGAAGAACGCGAAGACGCCGCCACCCGGAACCTTGAGTCGGTGAAGAATCACGTCAAGGAACTCTCCGGTAAGGCGTATCAGAAGTACTTGGTGGGGCGCAAGACCCTGGACTTCGTCATTATGTTCATCCCGAACTATGGGGCTTGGCAACTCGCCAAGATGCAGGACACCGGTCTCTTTAATTGGTCACTCGAGCACAATGTCCTTGTCACCACGGAGGAGACGCTGGTGCCTTTCCTTCGCCTCATCCATAGTGCGTGGATGCAGAAGGAACAGATGGAGAACATCGAAGAGATTGTAAAAGCCGCTGAAGATATGGTCAAGCGCGTAGGAATCTTCTGCAAATACAATTCTGACTTGGAGGACAGGCTGAAAAAAGTTTTGGAGGACTTTCAAAAGAACTCTACACGTCTTATCGCCGGCGACCAGAGCATTGTCAAGGCCGCTATGCGTGCCATAGAGCACGGCATTATTGCTCCCACGGGGAAAAATGCTTTACCGGGGACAGACCGTCTGGCGCTCCCGGAAACCGGCAGATGATTATATTTGCAGGTGGTTATGATTGACGAAAATGTTCTTGCAGCGCTGCGGGGCCGGAATGTGGTCCTGTTTGTCGCCGACCGGGACGAGCTCGGGGAGAGCGACGTCCCGTTTCCCATTGTGTATACCGGAATGGGGAAGATGCGGATGTTCAATGCACTTGTCAAGTGGTACGAAGAGAGGCCGGACAATCCGGTCGTGCTGAATGTCGGCAGCGCCGGATCCGCCCGTTATCCCATCGGCGAGATTCTCGACTGCCGCAGTTTCATCAACGGCGGCTGCGAACTCGTCCGCGAACGCATCGACCTCCCGGGGGAGGGATGTTCCGTGTTCTCGGGGGATTTCTTTATGAGTACGCAGACATTCAGCCCGGAGGAGGTGGCGTCTCTTTCAAAACAGTATGACCTCTTCGATATGGAAGCCTACGCGGCCGCGCTTTTCTGCCGCACGAAGGGCCTTCCGTTCTACTGCTTCAAGGCCGTTTCTGACAACCTCGACGGCTCCCTCAAGGACTGGCGCTCCATTCTCGGCGATATCCGTCGGAGTTTCACCCAATTGCTCGGTTCGCTCTAGAATTTATACAAGAAGCGGAGCAGGACGTAGCTTGTGGTGCCGTTGTAGAAGGCGATCGAGCGGCTGCTCTGGTTGAAGGAACGCACCAGATTGTCCTGGCTGCGCAGGATGTCGTACCATCCCAGACGGAGGAATGCCTTTCCCCGGAGGATGCTCTTGGACACCTCCGCGTTCCAGATCCAGTAGTTGCGGTTGAGGTCCTCGTAGGCCCATCCCCGCTGGAAACAGGCGGTGAAATCGCTTCCCAGCCGGAATTCCCCCGGAAGGGTCACCTCGGCGGAAATCCCGGCCATCCAGTTGACCGGACACTGATTCATCGAAGGGCGGAGGCGGCTCCGCTCATCCGTCACCTCCACGCCGGAAGTCAGCACGACTTCCAGCATCCGGCTCCGGAAGCTGCCCTCGATCCGCTCCTTGAACATCATCCGCCCCATCACGTTGGTCTCGTCCTGGTGCAAGGACTTGTTGTAGAGGAATGAGACATTGTGCTGGTATTCCAGCCCCAGGTGGTTGGCCAGGGAGAACCGCTGGTCGGAGAAGGTCTTGTTGCAGACAGTGGATCCGGAAATCCGCCAGTTGCCGTTGATATTCTTCGGGGTGGACGTCCGGACGCCGGAATCCTCATCGTACTGCGTCGAGGTGGAAACCTGCCTGGAGGTGTACTGGAACTGGATATTCCCCACGAAACTGGCCCTCCGCCGGAGGTCGGAGGAATTGTAGGACAAGGTGATCCGCTGGATGAACGGCGAACGCAGCGACGGGTTCCCGACACTCACGTACAGGGGATTGGTGCCGTTGGTGACGGGGAGCATCGAGGCGACGGAGGGACTGCCCAGCCAGGAACGGTAGTAGAATTCGAGCTGCTTTTTGGGCGTAAAGCGGTATTTGAAGACCACGTTGGGTGCGGCGTCGAAAGTGAATCGCGGCGTAGACGTCCCGTCGTAATGCAGTACCGCCAGCTGGGGACGCAGAGAGACGCCTGCCACGAGCGTATACTTCTTGGTATATCGGGCGATATTCAGGATGGTGTTGAAGGTGTAACGGTCGTAGGAGCCCTCCGCGCTGAAAAGATCGAACCGGCCGCTCTCCCAATTCTCCGGCAGGGACTGCTTCCAGGCCCGGATGCGGTTCCGCTCCGTCGGGAGATCCCAGAGCGGATCGACGGCCGCCAGGTCATAATAATCCTTCTTCTGCATATAATGGCTTAACTCCGTCTTCAGGGTAGCCTGGAAGCTCCATTTCTTTGCGATGGGGACGTTGACGCTGATCTGGGGCGTGACCTGGAAGAAGGCATTGTCGTCGTCGATGAAATTCGACCGGATCAGAAGGGAGTCCGGATTGGAGGAAATCCGGTAATACCGTGTCTGATAATGGCCGAAGCGGCTGGAGAAAGTGCCCCTGTACTGGCTTGCAAGGCCGAAAGTCACCCGCAGCCCCTTGTGGGCCCTGGAGCGCTTTGTCACCGACAGGTTCGCCGAGGCGGTCACCCGGGAGGTCCCGTTGGCGGTGGCATTGGCGGTACCGTTCACCCGGATGGCGGAGAAGGGATCCTCCGCCGGGTCGAAATACAGATAATCCCACGGAGCCACGCCGGAGTCAAAGGGGTCGGAGCGGAAGGAACGGCCGTCTGTATAGCCGCAGGAGGTGTTGTTGCTGCATTTCAAGGCCGCTTT
>JAFZAI010000163.1 GCA_017557325.1 Bacteroidales bacterium | reverse complement strand
TCATGACTCCATTAAACTCGATGTCTGGATGGAAAAAGAAACAGTGTGGCTGACAATCAAGCAGTTGGCATTATTATTCAATCGCGACAGAACAGTTATTGGAAGGCACATCAAAAATATCTTTTCAGAGGGAGAGTTGGATCCGTCCTTGGTGTGTGCAAAAATTGCACATACCGGGGACTATGGACGCGCTGCCGGCTATACTCAGATCAAAGAGGTGGATTTCTATAACTTGGACGTTATAATATCCGTAGGCTATCGTGTGAAATCAGTTCGCGGCACACGATTCAGGCAATGGGCTAATAGGGTATTAAAAGAATACCTAATAAAAGGATTTGCAATAAACCCACGCATAGAGCAACTTGAGAGACGGGTAGCTAAAACTGAAGAGAAAATTGAATTTTTTATTAAGACTTCATTGCCTCCCGTCGAGGGAATCTTCTTCGACGGCCAGATCTACGAGGCTTATGAGTTTATCTGTGGACTCATCAAGAGCGCAAAAACCCGTATCGTCCTCATCGACAATTACGTGGATGAGACCGTTCTGACCATGCTGGATAAACGGGAAGCTGACGTATCGGCAACTATCTATACGCAAAAGATATCGCAACAATTCCAGCTTGATATTACCAAGCACAATGCCCAGTATCCGTCTATCGATGTGAAGGAGTTCCAGAAATCCCATGATCGTTTCCTAATTCTGGACGATCAGGTATATCTCATCGGCGCTTCCCTGAAAGACCTTGGAAAGAAATGGTTCGCTGTTTCACTGATGTCGGAAACTGCTCCGGAGCACCTTCTTTCGCGAATATAATCATCAAATTGGGGATCCGGTGAAGTCCAAGATTAAGTCTGGGCTGATGAGTTTCTCGTCAGCCTTCAGTTTTAAATTCAACGGCCTTATTCGGGGACGGTGTCTTTTGGGGGCTTACACCTTCCCCAAAAGACTCCGTGCTACGGAGGCGGTTACCGCCCGAACAACAGCGCCAGATCAGCCTTTAGGGCAGGGTCGGCGACGCGCTCCGGGATGAAAGACCATCGGCCGGTCACGGCCGGGTCACTGATCTGCGCCGGATCGACACATCCGGTTTCCTTGATGTAGTCATAGATCAGATTGCGGATCTCGGGATATTTGCCCGTGACGCGCAGTTGTGCTTCGTCGGGTTTCAGGCCGGCGCCATGCAGCAGCAGGCCGCCGCCTCCGCTGGCCCGGTAAGAGGTCATCGCCACGGAGTAGGTCGAGTCCGGGTCGAAGGGTGCACCCCCGGCCAGGCCGATGATGGCAATCCTTTCCCCAAGTGGCTTGGTCACGTCGACCGTGTAGTCCAGGCCCGCCGCCGAATCGAAATTGTAGGAACGGGCGGTGAAAGACCAGCGCTTCTGGCCGGTGCGAGGGTCGTCGCGAGGCTCGATCTTGAGTATGCGGCCGGAGGCGTTGGGCCAGGTGTTGATCCAGTTGTCGTAGGAGGCCTCAAGATATCCCTTGATCTCCCGGCCCGTCAGGTTGACGACGAAGAGCTGGTTCTCGTACGGATAGATCGTGAACATGTCGTTGAAAACCAGCGTCCCCGCCTTGACGCGCCCGTTGTAGGTAAGGGGCGCAGCCATCGAAATCTGGGCTCCGGTCGCCTGCAGGCAGACGGTGTGGATCAAGTTCAGATAGTCGCACATTCCCTTGTAGGCGTCGCGGGTCCAGAGATCGGTCTTCAGCTCTCCTACCGGCCTGAGCGTAAAGGCTTTAACGGCTTCAAAATCAGAGTGGAACGCCTCGCGCATCGTAGGGTCCGCCTTGGCCGCGTCGACCGGGATCAGGGAAGAAGAAAGCTCTTTCGAGACCACCTTGCGGCCCTTGACCGTGACGGTGATTTCCCCGTGTCCGACATAGCGCATATGGCTGCCGGAGTTGATCAGGCTGATGCCTTCTCCGTCCAGAGTCAGCGGCCGGTGGTCGTGGGAGCAGACGAGGAAATCCACGCCGTGGAGCGACTGGAAGAGATCCTTCCCCTGGCCTTCCAGCATCTTGCCGTCACCGTTGCCGGTCCCGGAATGGACGGCCACGATCACGACCTGGGGATGCTCCCGGGCGGTCACGGCGTCCACGTCCTCTTGCACCAGCGGGATCAGCGAAAGGAAGTCCAGACCGCTCCACAGGCTCTCATCCAGCCAACCCTTCATATTGGCGTTGTTGTAGCCCAGAACGGCGACTTTCAGGCCAGCCTTGCGGAAGATCGCATACGTAGGGAAATAAGGATCTCCGGTAGCCGCGTCGATCACGTTTCCCCCCAGGAAAGGAATTCCCTCCCGCTTCAGGTCCGCCGCCACCCGGTCGTACACCGGATGCCCGGTCTCGATGTCGTGGTTGCCGCCGATGATGGCGTCATAGCCGAGGTATTCCGCCAGGCGGGGGTAGACATGGGGCGTCACAGTGTCCACATAGTTGAAATAGTACGCGGCGTTGTCTCCCTGCAGGAAATCGCCGGCGTCCAGCAGCAGGACGTTGTCCTTGCCTGCCGCGGTACGCACGCTGTCCGCATAGTACTTGAGCGCGAACAGCGACTTGCGGATACCTCCGCCCACATAGGTCGAGTCGAAATAGGATCCGTGGACGTCGTTGGTGGTGAGGATGGTCAGGGTATGCACGCCGTCTTTCGGGCCGCAGGCGGCCGCCAGAAGGGCCAGGGATAAAAGAGTGAAGAAACGTTTCATAAGATTCCGTACAGAAAAGCAACGAAAGATAATCATTTCTTCCGGCTTATCGTTATTTTTGTCCCTATGAAACTGCAAACCCCCGTTTCCTTTGCTCCCAGCCGCATCCCCGTCACTCCGAACGACCGGGTCCTCGTGATCGGCAGCTGCTTCGCCGACCAGGTCGGCGCCCGGATGCAGCATGCCGGATTCGACGCCTGCCTCAACCCTTTCGGCACGCTCTACAATCCGCTGTCCGTCGCCGCGGCGTTGTCCCGTCTTTGCGACGGCCGCCCCTTCACCGGGAGCGAGTGCGTGGAGATGGGTGCCGGGGCGGGGCTCGTCTGTTCGTTCAGCCACCACACATCCTTCGCCCGGGAGACGGAGGTGGAGTTTCTCTCGCACGCCAACGACTCCTTGGAGGAAGCGTCCGCCTTCTGGCAGGACTGCAACAAGGTCCTGGTCACACTCGGCACGATCTTCTGCTGGCTGCACG
>JAFZAI010000162.1 GCA_017557325.1 Bacteroidales bacterium | reverse complement strand
GTCGAACTCGGCATCGTTTGGAACAGCCTCGTCGGCGCGGGGACCAAACCCGGCGAACTCTATGGCATCACGGCCATTCCGCACCTGATCCTTTTCGCCCCCGACGGCACCATTCTCGCCCGTGGATTCCGCGGTGCGCAGATCGAGGAGACGCTCGCGAAATTCCTCCAGTGACCCTTCGGGAGAAAATAGCTCTCTTTCCCCATTCCCCCGGTGTCTATCGCTATTATGACGCCGAGGGAAAGGTGATTTATGTAGGGAAGGCCAAGGACCTGCACAAGCGCGTGGCGCAGTATTTCGTCCCGGCGGAAAGGCTGACGACGAAGACCCGCATCCTCGTGAGCAAAATCGCCGATGCGCAGTACAGCGTGGTCGATTCCGAGGCGGATGCCCTCCTGCTGGAGAACAACCTCATTAAGCAGTACAAACCCCGCTACAACATCCTCCTGAAGGATTCCAAGACCTATCCCTGGATCTGCATCAGCGGGGAGGAATTCCCCCGGGTGTTCCTTACGCGGCGCATCGAGCGGACCGGCGGCAACCGCTACTTCGGCCCCTACAGCTCCGTCCTGCACGCCCGCGCCCTGCTGGAATTCTTTGCGGACGTGTATCCCCTGCGCACCTGCAAGCTCAAAATCACCTCCGAGGCGATTCTCAAGAAAAAATTCCGCCCCTGCCTCAACTTCCATATCGGCCGTTGTAAGGGGTGCTGCATAGGGGGCATTTCCAAGGCGGAGTATAATGCCAACATTGCCGAGATCGTGCATATCCTTTCCGGCCGGGGCGGGACGGTAGTCCAACAGTGCCGGGAACGGATGCAGGAGGCCGCCGACCGCCTCGACTTCGAGGAGGCGCAGGTGCAGAAGGAGCGGATGGAGCGGATTCGGAAGCATTACGCCAAATCTGTCATTACCTCCTCGGCCGACGTGGATGCCGACGTGTTCTCGCTTGTTTTCGCCGGGACGGACGCCTTCGGGAATTTCCTCCGGATCCGGGGCGGGGCTATCGTCCAGAGCCTTAATCTGGGCCTCAAACCGCACATTGAGGAGAGCCGGGAAGCCGTGTTGAGCGCCTTTATTGCCGAGATTGAATCCAAGTTCGGGGCCCTTTCCAAAGAGGTCGTCGTGCCTTTCCGCCCTGACGTGGAGATCGAGGGCGTCTCCTTCCGCATTCCGAAAAAGGGGGATAAGCTTGCGCTGCTGGAACTCAGTGCCAAGAACGCCCGGGAATACCAGTTCCACAGCCTCAAGGCGCAGGAGCACACCAACCCGGACGAATTCCGCGCCGGGGTGGTCGAGGAACTCCGGAAGGCCCTCGGAATGACCGTCCCGCCGGTGCATATCGAATGTTTCGACAACTCCAACATTCAGGGCACCAACCCCGTGGCTTCCTGCGTGGTTTTCCGCGATGCGGAGCCCTCTAAGAAGGACTATCGGAAATTCAAGATCAAGACGGTCATCGGGGCCAATGACTTCGCTTCAATGAAGGAAGTCGTCAATCGCCGCTATGCGCGGATGCTCCAAGAGGCCCCGGATGACTTGCCGCAACTCGTCGTCATCGACGGCGGCAAGGGGCAGCTCGATGCGGCCTATCAGGCACTTGCGGAGCTGAATCTTACCGACAAGCTGACCGTCGTTGGCCTCGCCAAGCGGCTTGAGGAGGTGATTCGCGTTGGCGATCCCTACCCGCTCTTCATCGACCGCAATTCTCACGCGCTCAAAGTTCTGCAGCGGATCCGCGACGAGGCGCACCGCTTCGGCATCACCTTCCACCGGAACCTCCGTAGCAAGGGCCAGATCCATTCCGCCCTGTGCGACATCCCCGGCGTGGGAGAAAAGACCCAGCAGCGGCTGCTGCTGCATTTCGGCAGCGTGGCGAGGATCGCTGCGGCGCCCGTGGAAGATATTGCAACCCTGGTCGGCCCCAAACTTGCCGCCCGTATCCATCAAACCCTGAATGCCCATGACTGAGAAAAAATTCAACCGGATTTTTAACCTTTTCATCCTCATCGGGATGATTACCCTGGCGGTTGTCATCAACGCGCTCAAGATGCAGGAGCCCGGAGCGGATATCCTTAAGCTGGTCATCGTGACCCTTGGTGCCGTGATGGGCGTGTTCAACTGCGTCCTGTCGGCAAACGGCCTCATCTGGAACTTCCTCTTCGGCGTGGTCAATGTCAGCATTTGCGCATACACCAATTACGACAGCGGCAATATGGGGCAGTTTCTGCTGCACCTGCTGTATTTCCTGCCGATGCAGTTCGTGGGAATCTGGCAGTGGCGCAAGCGGGGGGCGAAGAAAGGGGAAACGCCGCAGGTCCGTCGCCTGAAAGGATGGCACTGGGCGCTTGTGGTGGTCGGAACTCTCATGGGAATTGCCGCCGTGTACGGCCTCCTATGGTGGATTGACGTGAAACGTCTCGGTCCCGGCGTAAGCGTCGAGCACGGGAAGATTGCCCTGGATGCGACGGTGATGGTGCTCAACATCGTCGGCCAGATCCTGCTGTCGCTGGCTTTTGCCGATTCGTGGTTTATCTGGAATCTGGTGAATATTTTCTCCATCGCGCTCTGGATCAACCGGGCCGCGGCTGCCGGTGCGGGCTCGTATGCCCCGGTGATGATCGCCAAGTACAGTTTCTTCCTGCTGAATTCCATCAACGGCCTCCGTATCTGGCTGAAACTCGGCAAGAAGGAAGAATAATTTTTATTTGTCAAAAAAATTTACTTACTTTGTGCGATTATTCGAAAACACAAAAATAAAAACATAAAATTATTCATTATGACGCACGAAGAAATCGTTAAGAAGGTCAAAGACATCATCGTTGACAAACTGGGTGTCGAAGAGGCCACTGTGACCGAGTCCGCTAATTTCACCAATGATCTTGGCGCTGACTCTCTGGATACCGTCGAGCTCCTGATGGAGTTTGAGCGTGTATTCGGAATCAAGATTCCCGATGACGAGACCAACAACATCGCCACCGTCGCCGACGCAATCGCCAAGGTAGAGGAAAAGCTCGGCACCGAGTAATTCCGTTTTGACCGGTAAAATAAAAAGTCCGACATTCCGTGCCGGACTTTTTTGTGTCTATTCTTTCGGTAGCGAGTAGGTTACTTTCAGGTGCGGATGACGCTCGGCGCCGGGACCGTTGAGGATGCCTCTGTAGTAACGGTCCTTGTCGAGGGTCTGGGTCGTCGTGGTGGTGTTGCTGGACGAAGAGAACATCGCGTTGAGCAGGTACATATTATAGTAGTTCGAGTACCCGTAGCTGTCGTAGCCGTAACCATAACCGCCATATCCGTATCCGTACCCGCCGTATCCATATCCACCGTACCCGCCGTAGATGTTGTTCAGGTACTGGTAGTACATCAACTGGCGGTAATAATCCTCGT
Source organism: Bacteroidales bacterium (assembly GCA_017557325.1). Taxonomy (GTDB): domain Bacteria; phylum Bacteroidota; class Bacteroidia; order Bacteroidales; family UBA932; genus Cryptobacteroides. The sequence goes on along the minus strand of JAFZAI010000162.1, from coordinate 7,367 downwards.
CGTCGCTGGTGGTGATGGAGGATTCGACGATCTCGTCGTGGACCGTGAAGAGCCAGATGTCATAGTTGTGGATGAGATCCGGGTCGGCTTCAAGCTCGGCATCATCCAGTTGGAGAATCTTGGAAAGGTGCCAGGTGATGTCAGGCTGATACTGGAGGAGGGAGCGGTTGATGCCGCCCTGGTCCTCCACGTCGGCCGCGGCATCCGGAAGTCCGTTGAATGAACTTCTGACGGTACCGTCGTCTCCTTTGGTCAGGATCTGACAGGTCGGACTCAGTGTTGTGGGGTAGAGATCGAGGTCCAGGTAATCGGCAGGTTCCTCGAAGGGAAGGTAGATTGTGGCGACATTGATGATGGCCTTGGAAGGATTGCCGTCGCGGGTGAGGATGTCCTGGAGAACCTTTTCCCGCAGCTCGGAGGCCTGGATGACGGGTTTGAGACCGCCGCCGCCTTCGACCAGAATGTCGCCCGTGGCCACTCCCTCGCGGTCCTTGGTGGACTGACCGGTGAAGTTGAAAGCGTATTGGGTGAATTTGGTTTTGTTGCGGAGCGCTTCAATCTCATCGACGAATCCGGTCTGGCCCGGGATGAAGAGGAAGGCCGTGTCCTTGCGGACCCCGTCGTATTCGGAATTGATGCGGAGGGTCGCGACGTTGCCGTTGCGGGAATAGTAGTTCGTGGTACCATCCGAGACCAGTGACAGGCAGGACAGTTTGAACATATTGATCCTGCCGCCATTGCCGGCCCCCGGCTTGATGCGGATATAGACGCCCGGAAGCTCTGCGGTATAGTCTTCCATCGAGACGGTGTCGCCGGGCTGGGCATCCTCCCTTGTAATGAGGATCTTGCCGTCACGGGCTACGTTCCGGATGCCTTCGATGTAGCGCATCGCGAATTCTTTCGTGAAGTCGAAACTCAGGGAGTCGGTCCCCGAATAGACCGGAATCCCACTGGAGATCCGCTGGCTTTCGTCAAAGGAGAGCTGCTCGTTGGTGCCCGGCTTGGAGAGGCTCATTGGCTGCGAGAGCGCATAGACGTCCACGTTTTGCAGAATGTATCGGTCACTTTCGGAGGGAACGGAGACGGTGTCCGCCGCGAATGCGATGTGGAAGCGCTTGACGACGGGATCCTTGCCGAAGTCGATGGTGTCCAGGGCGGGAATCAGCGTGAAGGCCGTCCCCCGGACTGTCTCGCCGAAGACGTCGTCCCGGACGGCGCCGACCGTCAGGCGGGAAGTGGAATAGCCCGAGATGCTGTCGGCCATCTGGAGACGGGTCTCCGTAAGGTCAATGTCGACGGTATAAATGTCGATCAGGTATTCTTTATCCAGGTTTTCGCTGCCGAGTTCCTTATTGACTTCCACGCAGGAAGGGACCGCCAGCGTCACGGCAAGAAGTGCCGCCGTGAATCGTCTCAATTTCATTATAACTTGTCGTAAAATGCGTTGTATGCGTCAATGTAACTGCCATCCTCAAAGGATGCGGCATCATAGTTCAGAATCGGGATGTCCATTCTTCCGGCAAAGCGCACGAGGTCAGGGTGGACGTCTTCGGATCCCATAATCACGCCGTCGCTGTAACGGACCGCGACGCGGGCGAGGTCAAGGCCGCTGGCGTCGGGACCGAGGAGGGTGTCCTTTGGCTTGATGGCACCGAAAAGGGCCGTCTGGTGGAAGGTTTTGCTGAATTTCTCCGCGGGCGTATCGCCGTAGAGTGACAGCACAATCTTGCTCTGCGCGAAGATGGGATCGTCCTTATAGGCCTTCTTTAGGTAGAGCGGGAGGAGGTGCGAAATCCAGCCGTGGCAGTGGATGATGTCCGGTGCCCAGCGGAGTTTCTTGACAGTCTCCATCACGCCGCGGGCGAAGAAGACGGCTCTTTCGCCGTTATCCTTGAAGAATTTGCCCTTACCGTCGTAGTAGACGTGCTTGCGGCGGAAATAATCCTCGTTGTCGATGAAGTATACCTGGATCCGGGCGGCGGCGATGGAGCCGACCTTGATCACCAGCGGGCGGTCGATGTCGTCGATGATGATATTCATGCCGGAGAGGCGGATGACTTCGTGAAGTTGGTTGGTCCTGTCGCCGATGCATCCGTAGCGCGGCATAAACGCGCGGATCTCTTTCTTCTTCTCCTGGATGCCCTGCGGTAGATAACGCCCGATCTTGGAAATGGGGTTTTCCGGAAGATACGGATAAATCTCCGAATTGACGAAAAGGACTTTTTGAGCGGAATTATCCATTATAATCATAATTTTATTTTACAAAGATAGCGATAAAAATGCAAAATTTACTACCTTTGAAGGATTTTTGGAGTATGGCGACGCGAAAAAAAGAGAATAAAACCCTTCGGAGGCGCCTTTGGGGCTCCCGGGTGTCGACGGTCATCAGCATCTCGCTGGTGCTCGTGCTGCTGGGTGCGGCGATGCTCGTGCTGCTCAACGCCAGGGCCGTTGGCGACTGGTTCAAGGAGCGGATGCAAGTGTCCGTCATTCTGAAGGAAAGCGTCTCCGAGGATGCCGCAAAGGGCTTCCAGGCCGTGCTTGATTCCCTGCCGTACGTCCGCACGACGGAGTATGTCTCCCGCGAGCAGGGCGTCCAGGAGATGCAGGAGCTCCTCGGCGAGGACTTTATGGACGCGTTCGCTGTCGCTCCCGTACCGGTATCCATCGACGTGTGCCTCCACGCGCAGTATGTGTCGGCCGACAGTCTGCAGATGGTGAGCGATGCAGTCAAGGCTTCCCCGCTGGTGGATGAAGTTGTCTATCAGGCCTCTCTGGTGGACAGTCTCAATGAAAATCTCGGCAGGATGACCCTCGTCTCGATGATTCTGATCGCCCTGCTACTGTTCATTTCCGTAGTGTTGATCGGCAATACGGTCCGGTTGAGTATGTTCTCCAAACGTTTCTCGGTGCATACGATGCGGCTCGTTGGGGCAACGCGTGGCTTTATCCGCCGTCCCTTTCTCGCCAGAGCGGCCCTCCAGGGGACCGTGGCGGCCTTTATCGCCCTCGCCGTTCTCGCCGCCGGCCTGTATTTCCTTGACCGGGAATTCGCTCCCGTCCTGGAGATCTTCTCCCGGGAGATTCTCATTCTCGTAGCTCTCTCCGTCCTGGCGGCCGGCATCGTGCTCTGCGTCGGCAGCGCCTTCCTCGTGGCGGGCAAGATGATCGATATGTCAAATGAAGAACTCTATTCGTAATATGGAAATCAAGAAGGAAGACAAGATGGCGATGACCGCCAAGGGGATCCGGCTGATGATCGCCGGCATCCTGGTGATGGTGGCCGGGCTCATCCTGATGACCGGCGGCGGCAGCGACGATCCGGCGGTATTCAACTACGCGATGTTTGATTTCAGGCGCCTGGTGGCCGCGCCGCTCGTAATCTGCTGCGGCATTGCGGTCGTCATCATCTCGATTATGGGACGGCGCTCCAAAAAGGACGGACAATGAACTGGTGGCAGGCCATTCTCCTCGGTCTCGTCCAGGGACTGACCGAGTTTCTCCCCGTCTCTTCCAGCGGGCATCTGATGATCTTCAAGGAAATCCTGGGCGTCGACGCCGAGGGCTTCCTCGATTTCACCGTGGCGGTCCATTTTGCCACCGTCATCGCGACGATCGTGGTCTTCTGGGGCGTAATCTGGAAGCTGCTGAAGGGATTTTTCAAATTCAAATACAACGACGAGACCGACTATATCTGCAAGATCCTCGTTTCGATGATCCCCGTGGCGCTGGTCGGTTTCCTCCTGAAGGATTACGTCGACGCGCTCTTCGACGGGACGCTCCGTAACGTGGCCATCGGCCTGATGATTACCGCTGCGCTGCTGCTCGTGTCCGACGGCGCGGGCAAATGGTTCAAGGTTCCCGTGGCAAAGGATGCCCGTAACGGAATATCCTACTGGCAGGCATTTGTCGTCGGCCTCGCACAGGCCTTCGCCGTGCTGCCGGGCGTGTCCCGCAGCGGCTCCACCATCGCAACGGGCCTGCTGTGCGGCGCCAAGCGTCCCGATATGGCGCAATTCTCCTTCCTGATGGTGCTTATCCCGATTATCGGCGAGCAGTCGCTCGACCTTCTGAAAATGGCCACTGGCCACGCGGCCTTCGGAGAAGGCGTTGGCGCCCTGGCGCTGGTTCTCGGCTTCCTCGCGGCCTTCGCCTCCGGCTTTTTCGCCTGCAAGGTAATGATTGCTATTGTCAAGAAGGCCAAGCTGATGTGGTTCGCGGCCTATTGCGCTCTGGTGTCCATTCTCCTGTTTATCTTTGCATAATGGCGCGTCACCTGACATATTTCGCCGCTGACGTGCACCTGGGGCTGGACGTGAAGGATCCTGCGGCCCGGGAGGCGCGGTTTGTGGCGTTCCTGAAGGGAATTCCCGCGGCGGAGACGGAGGCGCTGTATTTGCTCGGCGACATCTGGGATTTCTGGTATGAATACAAGGATGTCGTGCCGAAGGGCTATGTGCGGGTGTTTGCCGCTCTGACGGATCTGATGGATGCCGGGGTGAAGGTATACTTCTTCCGGGGTAATCACGACGTGTGGACCTATCGCTATTTCGAGGAAATGGGAATGGTGAAACTGACGGAGCCGTACGTGACCGAAATCGCCGGCAAGACCCTCTGTCTGGGTCACGGCGACAGCCTCGGCCCCGTCCCCCGCGGATACCGCTTCCTCCGGGGCATCTTCTACAACCGATTCCTGCAGGTAATGTTTTCCTCGCTGCATCCCCGCATCGCGTTCGCCTTCGGCAACAACTGGTCGAAGGGCAACCGTCTTGCCCGCGGCGAGGCCTACGTCTTCAAGGGCGAAAGCGAGCCGCTCTGGCAGTTCTGCGAGGGCTTTCAGGCGTCGCGCGCCGGCGCGTCCGAACAGCCGGTCGACGTCTTTATCTTCGGCCACTACCATTGTCAGGTCGACACGACCCTGCCTTCCGGCGGTCGTCTCTTCATCTTGAAAGACTGGATGGACGGATCCTCCGCGCTCTGCCTAGATTCCTCCGACGCATCATTCTCTTGGTTATAGCGCTTCCACATCATTTCCAATATGAAACGCTTTCTCCCCATCTTTGCCCTCTTCCTTCTCTTTGTCTCCTGCGAGCCGAAGAAAGATGCTACTGCCGTCACCGGCGTCAAACTTGACCGCACCACCCTGACATTAACCCAGGGGTCCTCTGAGAGGCTTATCGCGACGGTAAGTCCCTCCACGGCCCTCAATAAAAAGGTGACTTGGTCGGTCGATGACCCGGGAGTCGCCAGCGTCAATGGGGACGGCACGGTAACGGGTGTGGGTATCGGTGTGGCGACTGTCAAAGTAATGACGGTCAGCGGCGGACACGAAGCGAAGTGCAAAGTGACGGTCAAAAAGGGCACTTCGACGTACATCTCCGTGCAGTCCGTTTCGGTCAGTCCCGCTACGTTGAAACTTTGGGAGGGAGAAACAGCCACGCTTACGGTGAAGGTGGAGCCGCTCAACGCTACGAATAAGACGGTTACCTGGTCGAATTCGGACGCCTCCGTGGCTTCGGTGGACCAGAGCGGAAAGGTGACGGCGTTGAAGGAAGGTGAGACAACGCTCAAGGCGGAATGTGGCACAAAGAGCGGATCCTGCAAGGTGACGGTGAAGAAGAGGACGATGGTCGACTTCGCCGCCGTGGATCTGGGGCTCCCTTCCGGCCTGAAATGGGCAACCTGCAACCTGGGGGCGGACAACCCGGAGGTGCGGGGGAATTTTTACGCCTGGGGAGAAACGTCGGCCAAATCCACGTATTCTTTGTCGAATTACAAGTTCTGGACAAGCGGTACGACAGAATCCGATTATAAATTCTCAAAATACGTAACGCAGAGCAAGTACGGTAATGTCGATAATCTGCAGGTGCTCCAGCGGGGAGAAAAAACCGGAGAGACAGTAGATGATGCTGCCCGGGTCGTCCTGGGCGGGACATGGCGTATGCCGACGAAGGAGGAATTCGAGGAACTGTTCAATGAAGACAACTGCAACCTGGAATGGACCCTGTTCAACGATGTGAGGGGGATAAAACTGTCCGGCAAGAAGGCGGGATATACCAATAAATGGATCTTCCTGCCGGTTACAGGGTTTCAGTTCTCCTCCGAAGGCCTGGTCAGTGAAGCCCACGGTTATTATTGGACTTCCACGTTGCACTATTACTCAAATTTTATGGCAATGAACCTGAAGTTCTATCCAGACCTGGAGTCTCTTGAACTGGAGTATGTCAGCCCTTCGTCCTATGAATCCCGGTGGTATGGCCTGGTCATCCGCCCGGTAACTAATTAACCTTGATGTCAGCCACCCTCATGGTGGGGGAGGAAACGTTCTTTTTCTTGGTTTTGGTCTTGACTTCGACGCCGAGGTCGCCCTCGAAGTAATGCTCCGGAATGGGAACCTCGGGTGGTTGCTCGAAAAAGATGGACCAGTACAGGGCGCGGAATGTGCCCTCGTTCCATTTCTTGACAAGGTCTTCGATGTCCTTGTCCTGCCCGGAAGCGTCGTATTCGGACTTGAGGGAATTGTCGAACATCTTGGCGACTCCCTGCCAGAAGCCCGCCGCGATGCCGCTCTTGTACTCTTTGATGATCTGGTAGCCGGTCTTTTCGCTCTCGCGGTCGATGAGCTTGAGCATCAGCGCGCCCTGGGAGATGGTCATACTCCGGGCCGTCTTTTCGAAGTCCTTGAAGAGCTGCCGCTGCACGTCGGCGACGAATTTATCTTTCTGGATCCGGTTCAAATGATTGGCCGCGATGGTGCTGTCGGCGATATGGTCGACCATGGCGGCGGCCCGGGCGAAGGGATAGACCTTGGCGAAATTGTACACGAGGCGGTAGTATTTCTTCCAGTCCTTTCCTTTCTTATTCCCGCGCGCGAAGATCCATACCGGATCGATGGTGTCGAAATAAACGGTGTCGCCGTCCTCCACGCGGTAGGCGAGATAGCCGCCTTTGCCGGCGCCGGTGTCATTGAAGATGTGGCGGCTTGCCATCGCCTGCCGCTGCTCCCGCGCCCGCTGCATCGCCCGCTCGATATGGTTTTGCGCAAACCCCTCCGCCGCCGGCATTACCAGCAGGACCGCCACGAGATATGCGAATCGCCTCAACATCCAATCTACAAAGATAATCAATTTTCATTTTCTGTTCTCAGAAGATTCCAGGGAACAAGCCCGGGAATGACGGAAGGGACAAGCCCTGGAATGACGGAGGGGATAAGTCCTGGAATGACGGAGGGGATACGCGGAAAATCAGGGCTGGCTAAAAATAGGTCCTGCTGAACGGAAGTACAGGTGCTGAGAACCCTCCGGACTACTTGTTCGTAACCGATTGACAGTCAGCGGAAAGACGATTTACGTACCCCTGGAAAGAGG
>JAFZAI010000017.1 GCA_017557325.1 Bacteroidales bacterium | reverse complement strand
GCCGTGATGGCCACCTGAAGGGGCAGCGTATTGGCGCTGAGAGCCCTGGTGACTGTAGGAAGAACTGCCGTGATGACTACCGGAGGGACCGCCGGAATGAACGCTGGAATGCCCGCCGGAATGATGAGAAGGAGCAGCGTGATGCTGCTGATGGGAAGAAGCACCGTGATGCTGATGCGAGCCTTGCGCATAGCAGTAATACGCAGGCACCAGTAATGCGAGGAGAAGAACTAACTTTTTCATAGCGATGGGGTTTTTCTTCCCGCAAAAACAATTATCGCGCCAAAATCAAAAACCCTGGGCGATATTCTCCGCAATCCGTGCTACAAGGCGGTCTCGGGCCTCTACGCTGGCCCAGCCCGTGTGCGGCGTGAAACGAAGCCGCTCGGGATGCCGCGTATGCAGCAACGGGTTGTCTGCGGGAACCGGCTCCACCGCAAAGACATCCGTCGCAAAGCCGCCGATTGCCTCCCGGTTAATGGCCTCCGCAAGGGCAGATTCATCCACAATGCCGCCCCGGCCCAGGTTCACCAGAATGGCGTCCGGTTTCATCTGTGCGAGTTCGGCCGCACCGATCAGCCCCCGCGTCCGGTCGTTGAGCGGAGCGTGAATGGAAATCACATCCGCCTCGGCGAGCAGCGTTACCAGCGAGACCGAGGGATATTCCGTGCAGTGAGAAGTCCCGGACGTGGAATAATAGATCACACGCATCCCGAATGCTTCCGCTACCGTCGCCACACGGCGGCCGATGGTTCCCATTCCGATGATGCCGATTGTACGGCCGGCCAGCTCCCGCACAGGCTTGCTCAGGTCGCAGAAAATTCCACTGCGCGAATAGGCGCCGCTTTTGACGGCCTCGTCGAAATACGGGGCATTGCCCATTAGCGAGAGAATATGCATAAAAGTCTGCTGCACGACCGGCTCGGTGGAATAACCCGCCACGTTGCGGACGGAAATCCCCCGCTCTGCACAGGCTTCGAGATCGATATTGTTGACGCCCGTCGCCGCTTCACAGACGAGCCGAAGACGGGGGGCCGCATCCAGCAGGGGCCGGTCTACGCGGATCTTATTGATGATAAGGACCTCGCAATCCCCTACCCGGGCAAGCGCCTCCGAGGGCGTGGAAGTCGGATAACAAACCAATTCCCCCAGGGCCGCTATCGGAGAGAGGGAGGTATCCCCCAGTGTCAGGGCATCGAGAAAAACAATTTTCATAGCGTCAGCAATTTTTTCGTAAAGATAGCCGAAATTTAGCAAAATCCCGAGAAAAACACTATCTTCGTACAATTGTATGTTCGAAATGAGAAAACTGCTTAGCATTCTCCTGTTTCTGGCCGTCTCCCCGGGACTTTGGGCCCAGGAGCCGGAGCTGGCACAGGACCAGACACAGGTCCAAAAGAAAAACACGCTGACCCTGGATCTCGATTTGCTGACCCGCGGCGAGATCCGTGCAGGAGGTCTCACGTACGGCGATGACGAAAAGCCCGACTTCGCGGCCTTTGTCCTGGAGCGTACCCTGCTCGGCATCGGCTACGAGCGCTCCTTCCTTTCAGCACGGCTTACCGCCCAGCACAGCGGCACCTGGGGCAATAATCAGAACAGTTATTTCAGCCTCTTTGAGGCGTGGATCCAACTCTCCTCAAAAAAAGGATTCTTCCTCAAGGTAGGCCGACAGGACATCTCCTACGACGACCAGCGCATCTTCGGCTCCGACGACTGGGCGATGACCGCCCGCTCCCATGACGCCCTGAAGATTGGCTACGAGGGCTTCGGACACAAGATTCACCTGATCGGGGCCTATAACCAGAATCTCGAAAACATCGCGGGCGGCACCTATTACAAAGGCGGTCTCCAGCCCTACAAATCGATGGCTGCGCTGTGGTATCATTACGATATTCCGAAAACCGATCTGGGGCTGTCCTTCCTCTTTATGGACGCCGGAATGCAGGGCGGCGAGCAGGACAAGGAAGATGAAAAAGTCTGGCACCAGCAGCTCGTCGGCGCCTATCTGGCCTACACCCCGGAGAAATGGTCGGCCGAGGCCGCCTATTATCATCAGTTCGGTAAGGAAGAGCACGGGCTGCCGCTCAACGCCTTTATGGCCAGTGCCAAATTCACCTGTACCCCGGAAAAACACTGGACCATCACGGCGGGATACGACTACCTGAGCGGCGATAAGGATTTTGCCACACCGGCGAGTGGCGCCATAGGCCTCACCCGTCACGAGGTGATCCGCGGCTTCAGTTCGCTCTACGGCTCGCACCACAAATTCTACGGCGCAATGGATTTCTTCTACCTGACCACCTACGTGGGAGGCTTCACGCCCGGTCTGCAGAACGCCTACGCCGGTCTGAAGTGGACCTTTATGGACAAGCATTCCGTCCAGGCCGCCTATCATTTCCTGGCGACGGGCACCAAACTCCGCAACGCGGAAATGCCGCTCGGACACGAACTGGAGATCTCGGCTTCCTTCCAGCTTTTCAAAGACTGCAAGCTCGGCTTCGGCTATTCCTTTATGAAAGGTACCGAGACGATGACCCTTCTCAAGAAGACCGCCGATCGCCGCCAGCTCCATTGGGGATGGCTGATGCTCACCGTCTCCCCGCGGATTTTCACTGCAAAATGGTAATTTGAAAGATATGAAACAACTCGTCGAATGCGTTCCCAACTATAGCGAGGGGCGGGACCGGAAGGTCATTGATGCGATTGTCGCCGCAATTGCGGAAGTGGAGGGCGTGAAGGTGCTGGACGTGGATCCCGGTGCGGCGACCAACCGCACCGTGGTGACCTTCGTCGGGGCGCCGGAGCCAGTCTGCGAAGCCGCTTTCCGCGGAGCCCGCAAGGCGCAGGAACTCATTGATATGCGCCAGCATCACGGAGCGCATCCCCGGAGCGGAGCAACGGACGTCCTGCCGCTGATTCCCGTCTCGGGGATCACGCTGGAGGAATGCGCAGTCCTGGCCCGGAACCTGGCGGAGAGACTCTATCTCGTGCTGGGTATCCCCTGCTACTGCTATGAAGCGGCTGCCTTCAAGCCGGAGCGTCGAAATCTGGCCGTCTGCCGTGCAGGCGAATACGAGGCCTTGCCCGAGAAGATGGTGGATCCTGCTCGCAAGCCCGATTTCGGGGACGGCTGGAATGAAACCGTGGCCCGGTGCGGTGCGACCAATGTCGGTGCCCGGAATTTCCTCATCGCGGTGAATTTCAACCTCAATACCACCTCCACCCGGCGAGCCAATGCAATTGCTTTCGATGTGCGTGAGAAGGGTCGCAAGGCGCGGGAAGGAGGCAAGGTGGACGGCGCGCTACTGAAGGATGCCGAGGGCAATCAGATCTGGATTCCAGGCACCTTGAAGGGCTGCAAGGCCATTGGCTGGTTCATCGAAGAATACGGCATTGCCCAGGTCTCGATGAACATTACGGATATCGAAGCGACGCCGCTGCACGTGGCCTTTGAAGAAGTATGCCGGGCGGCGGCGGACCGAGGCCTGCGTGTGACGGGCACCGAGATTGTCGGCCTGGTACCGAAGAAGGTGCTCATCGACGCCGGCCGGTTTTACCTCGAGCGTCAGCAGCGCTCGCTGGGGATCAGCGAGGCAGAGATCGTCAAAATCGCCGTTAAATCGATGTCTCTGGATGATCTGAGGCCCTTCAATCCTCAGGAGAAAGTCATTGAGTATCTGCTCGGAGACGGTGTCCCCGGGCGCCTCGCCGGGATGTCCGTAGCGGCATTCGCCCGCGAGACCGCCTCGGAATCCCCCGCTCCCGGCGGCGGATCCGTCTCGGCTGCGAT
>JAFZAI010000161.1 GCA_017557325.1 Bacteroidales bacterium | reverse complement strand
TAGTATCGGCAATCTGCGCCGCTAACACGATGTCCTCACCAGCCTCGGTGACGTTCATTGCCTTGAGGATGGCTGCCACGATCTTCTGGTTGTTGAAATCCACGTGACGACCGTCTCTCTTGAGTACCTGTTTGACCATTTTTCAAGTGAAATATAAGGTTTATGTTTCAGTGCTTTTCTCCGCGATGGGGCGGGTAAGGACAAAGGTACGCCATATTCCGCAGGTATCCTCGGAAATGGCAAAATAAAGTTATCAACAGAAACCGGCCCCTCCCCGCCAACAAATTGACTGACAGGCGGAAATCAGAAAATTCCGGATAAAAAAAGCCCCGCTTTTAACTTTTTTGTTAGAAGCGGGGCAAGTTATCAACAAAGGGCCTTTAATCCTCCTCTCCGACCACCCAGACGAGGACGTGACGGTCGAAGGTCATATACTCCAACTCAAACTCCATCTCTTCCCCGTCCTTGTCGATGAAGGTAGCTTCAAGCTCGCCTTCCCCGCGGGGGCGGAAACGCTCCACTTCGATCTGCTCGGCGAAGTCAACGTTGTAGGCCGACACGCGCTTGAAGATCGCCTCTTTGGCGCACCAGTAGATGGCGAGCTGCTCGCTCTTGCGGTCGTCATCGAGGTCGTCACGTTCCTCCTCGGAGAGCGCCTTGCTCTCGACGGCGGAGAAGTCGCGGTCGAGGGACTCAATGTCGATGCCCACATCCTCTTCATCGTGCAGGATGACCGCTACGTATTTGGTGGTATGGGTGATGGAGATGTTGACGGCGCTGTTTTCGATATAGGGCTTGCCGTTGTCGTGGTGGCTGAGGTAGACTTTCTCGTCGAAGAGTTCGTTCAGCAGGGCCCGCACCGCCAGCCGCTGCTTGCGCAGGGATTCGCTGGCGATGAAGGATATTTCTTCCAATTCGTCGGAAGGCGTGGCGCTGAGGGCGATCAGCTCATCTTCGGTTTCCGTGATTTGCCACACGCCGATCACGGCCTCGTTTTCCAAGGTCTTTTTAAGATAAAGTGCCATAAAGGTTTACTATGTACAATCGCGACAAAGGGTCGTCAGAACCGACGACGCTCACTTGTTTACCAGATATGTCAGAACTGGGAGGCTCCATTTGTCTCTTTTATAATTTCGATGCAAATATACGCAATTATTTGATATTTACAATAATTTGAACGTCTCAAAAATTAAGGGATATCGAAGCGGAAGCCGGCGTTGACATCGACCATCAGGGGCTGGACAGTGCGGAGGCTGGGGGGCTGGGTGCCTTTGAAGTAGTATTTAAGAGTGGGATCGACGTAGAAACCGAGGTGGCGGGAGAGCTTGACTTCGAGGCCGACGCCGGCGCCGACGGACCACTGTACGCCCTTGACTTTCTCGCTGAAGGAGATAACTTCGCTGCCACCGGGGATGCGATAGTGGCTCTTAACGCATTTTTCGATCTCGCCACCGCCGTGGACGTAGAGCCGGAGGCGGTCTTTCTGCAGGAAATCATAATAGAGCGTAAGGGGGACGCCGAGAAAGTGCTGATCGTTGTAAATAACATCGGACGTGACAGAGCGGACAACCTCCGGGCTGCCGCCTTCCGGAGTCGCAACTTCGTTGTAGGTGCCGGAAAAACGGCGGAAAAGGAAGGTGTAGTCACAGCCTGTACCGAGGGAGAGCCGGGGGGTGACATAATACCGCACCCCCAGCCCGGCTGTGACCGGAAGGCCATACATTGACGTGCCACCGGCCTGGGATACGCCAGTCTGGGCGGGCGCCTTGAAACGCGCCGGAGCGTGTTGGATACCGGAGCGGTCGGACGAAGAAGAGCCGGTCTTGATGCCGGCGATGGCGTTGCCGCTGGCAGAAAGGACGATACGGTGAGGCTGACGAACCTTTACGGGGTCGGCGAAGGGATCGATGTACGGGCCGGAGGAGGTACCCTGAACAGTCTCGTTGACCGCAGGCTGCCCATCGCCATTAGCCTCAACAGAAACCGTTTCCTGCCCGACAATGTCGGAAGATACGGCATCTGACGAGACAGTTTGACTGTCGCCGGAAGAAGAAGCCGGTACGGAAGAAGGACGGACCGACTCGGATGCCGTCACGGGAGCGGAGCGGGTGACGGCCAACCTGCCGGAGAAGGATTCCGTTGAGCCTGTAGGGGTTTCAACAGGATCGGATACCGGATTGGGAACGGCATCGGAAGGATCCGGCTCCGTGACGACGGCGACCGTCGGAGTCTCCTTGTCGGTCACGGCGAATTGGCCTTTGGGGACAGGCCACAGGACGACGGCAAGGACGACAGCCGCGGCGACGGCCAGACCGGCCGACAGGCGCCACCAGAAGACGGGGACGATCCGCTTTTTCTTCGCGGCCGCCTTGTCGAGCGCATCGGAGATACCTTCCCATGTGCCCTCGGGTACTTCCCCGACGGCATCCGAAAGCATCTCGCGAATCTTTATGTCAAATTCGTTGTCAGTCATTTCCATTTAGTTTCTTTATCATTTCCTGCAGCTGCACCCTGGCCCGCTGGAGTTTCGAGCGCGAAGTCGCCTCGCGAATTCCGAGCCGGTCCGCAATCTCTTTATGGGAGTACCCCTCCACCACGTGCAGGTTAAAGACCGTACGCGCATCGGGAGGGAGAGACGAAATCAGGCGGAGAAGCTGCTGGTATCCAATATCCTCCAGCGGTGTGGACTCCGGGGCGGACAGGTCGCGGGCCAGCGTGATGTCGTCACTCATCCTGAGCGCATCATTCTTTCTCAGGTGCATCAAGGCAGTATTGACAAAGATCTTCCGGGCCCATCCCTCGAAGGAGCCGCTTCCGCTATAGCTGTCCAATTTCGAGAACACGCTGACAAAGCCATCCTGCAGGATATCCTTTGCATCGTCGGTGCTCCCCGCATAGCGGAGGCAAACGGCATACATCCGGGGCGAAAGGGCCTCGAACAGCTCGCGCTGAGCCGTCCTGTCCCCTTTCCGGCACGCGGATATAAGCGCCTCCAGGCTCTTCACCGATATAAGATGCAAATCTTCCATCAAACGTTCCCGAAAAAGTACATTTTTTTCATTCCTGCGGCAAATTTGGTGATTTTGTACTATTTTTGCAAGACGATCCCGCCGGTATGAAAAATTTGAGACATCTGCTTATCACGTTTGCTCTTCTGACCTGCATAATTCCGATGCGGGGGCAGACGCAGGAAATGCTCGAAAACCGGCTGCTCGAAGCGGTCCAGTGCTACGACAACCGGCAGTACGCCCGGGCCGAAACCATTCTCCGTTCCATCCTCGCCAAAGACGCCGCCAACGATGCCGCCTGGTATTACCTGGGGCTGTCGGAGGCATTTCTGGGCCGGCAGGACAATGCCATCGCCGACCTGGAAAAGGCCGTCGCACTCGATCCGGACAATTACTGGTACGGCGACCGCCTGGCCCTGCTGTATCGGAGCGCCGGCAATACGGAGAAAGTCATCGCCACGTACGAAAACCTGCTCGAACGGCATCCTAAAAAGACGGAAGCCTATTTCGACCTGCTGTACCTCTATATCAACGCAAAGCAGTACGACAAGGCACTCACAGCCCTCGACAACATCGAAGCGGAGAACGGCCCCAGCGAAAAGATCGTCACCACCCGCTACGAAATTTACCGCCGCCGGGGGGAAGATGACAAGGCCATCGCCGTACTGGAGGCCTTCAATAGCCGTTATTCTTCCGCCGAGGTTTCCTCCGTCATCGGGGATTATTACCTGGGGGAATACAAGGATTCCGCCGCTCTGGCCGCCTACGATGAGGCGCTTTCGCTCGAACCGGCCTACACCCCCGCCCTTCTGGGCAAATCCGAGGTCTACCGGATCCGGCGCAACTATCCGGGATTCTTCTCCACGCTGCAGGAATTCCTCCGGGACGACGCCACCCCGGCCGGCACCAAGGCGCAATATCTCCAGAACCTTGCCCGCTTCATCGACGGGGGCACCCTCCGGAACCATCTTTCCGATTTCGACACCTTGTACGACCTGGGGCTACAGGAGCATCCGACCGACACGACGATGCTCGCTACCGTCGGAGGCTACTACACTTCAAGTGGCCGTCGAGAGAAAGGAAAAGAGATTTTCCGCCGCGCCGCCCTGCAGAATCCGGACAACAAGGGCCAGCAGATCAACTATCTGCAACTGCTCTATATCGGTCAGGAATGGGAGGCTCTCCGGGACCGTTCCGATACCCTGATGCGGCAATTCCCCGAAGAAATAGCCTTCTACGAACTCAACAACGCGGCCCGATACAGCCTGAAAGACTACGCCGGCATCATCCGCAACGGGGAAGAACGCATCCGGCAGCATCCTGCCGACACGTCGGTCACTATTCCCACTTACGCGATGATCGGGGATATGTACCACAGCCTCGGAGACGAAAAAAAGAGCTTCAAGGCCTACGAGAAGGTCCTGAAACTCAATCCCGACTATGTTCCGGTGCTCAACAATTACGCCTATTACCTGAGTATGGCGGGCAAGCGGCTCGGCAAGGCCTACGCGATGAGCAAGAAAACCATTACGGCGGAGCCGGACAACCCCACTTACCTCGACACCTTCGGCTGGATTCTCCACCTGCAGGGAAAAGACCTGGAGGCCAAGGCGATGTTCAAGCATGCGATGCTTTACGGGGGGAAGGACAGCGCCGTCATCCTCGACCATTATGCCGAGGTGCTCTATGCCCTGAAGGAATACGATCTGGCGAAGGTCTATTGGAATCTCGCCATTTCCAAGAATGACGGGGAACTGAAGAATCTGGAGAAGAAAGTCAAACACCGGCTTGATGCCGTCGGCAAATGACAAAGCGCATCCTGCATATCCTTTCCATTTTGCTGGCCGCCTTCCTTCTTTCGGGAGTCGCGGCCGTGGCGCAGGATACCCGCAAGCAGGAGAACCGCAAAGCCTCGCTCCAGAAGGAAATCCGCAAGATCAACGACCAGCTCCGCGACAACAAGAATAAGCAGAGCAGCCAGATGCAGAACATCCGCCTGCTGGGCCGGAAGATCGACGCCCGCAACGCCCTCGTGGCCGAAAATGAAGCCGAAATCCGGGAACTGGCCGATTCCATCCGGCTCACCACGGGGGAAATTTCCGCCTTGTCCGCGCGGCTGGATACGCTGGAAGACCATTATTCCCGGATGGTCCGCACGGCTTACCGGAGTCGGGACCGGAAAACCTGGTTCCTCTACATTTTCGGCAGCCGGAATATCTCGCAGGGAGTGAGGCGGTTCATCTATCTCAAGCATATTTCCCAGTCTCTGAGCGAGAGCGCCCGGCAGGTACAGGAGACCCGAACCCATCTGGAAGCGGAACGGGTGCGGCTCGACAGCCTCTCGCAGCGCACGCAGCAGCGGAAGAAAGCCATCGAGTCCGAGGTTACCGCCCTGGGGCGCGAACGGGCCCAGAGCGAACAGATGGTAGCCAGCCTGCAGAAGGACCGGGATAAATATCTGGCCCAACTTAACAAGAAAAAGAAGGAAGTCGAGGCGCTGAACCGCGAAATCGCCGCTATCATCCGGAAAGCTGCGGAGAAAGCGGCCGCCAAAAATGCGGGGAAATCATCTTCCGGGAGCACCTCCGGGACTTCTTCCACGACCGCACCCTCGGGGAAGGCCGTCTCGACGGATGCCGATCCGGCACTCTCCGGGCAATTCGCCGCCAACAAGGGACGGCTGCCCTGGCCGGTGGACGGCGTCGTGTTGGAGAGTTTCGGCCAGCATACCCACCCCGTCTACAAGAACGTACAGCTTCCCTTCAACAACGGCGTGACGGTCTCGACCCGGGCGGGCGTGCCGGTGAAGGCCGTTTACGACGGAGAAGTGGGGCAGGTGATCGTGATGCCAGGCTACAATCAGTGCGTCCTCGTCCAGCACGGCAAATATATGACTCTGTACTGCTGTATGACCGGCGTTTCCGTCAAGCAGGGGGACAAAGTCAAGACCGGACAGCCCCTTGGAACCGTCTGTTCCATCGACGGCGAATCCAAGATGCACTTCGAACTTTGGCAGGAACGCAGCCCCCAAAATCCCGAACTCTGGCTGAAATAAGCCGCGCGAATGAAAAAAACGCGCAAAAAATCCAAAAGGCGTAAAATATATTTATGTTTTTTGAATTCAAATCCGGATTTTCTTTCCACTTTGCGAAAAAATTCGGATTATGCTTGTCTATATTCACAGTGCAAAATGCGTCGGAATCGAAGCCCTGAAAGTAACGGTTGAGGTGGACGTCACCGCGGGTGTCGGCATCCATCTCGTCGGACTCGCCGACGCGGCCGTCAAGGAGAGTCTGCTCCGCACCGTCACTGCCCTTACCTCGCGGGGATTCCATATTCCCGGGAAGAAAATTGTCATCAATCTGGCACCGGCCGATATGCACAAGAGCGGCAGTGGCTACGACCTTCCCATCGCCCTCGGCATCCTCGCCGCCTCGGAGCAGTGCAAGGCGGACCGATTGGGGAACTATCTGATTACCGGCGAACTGAGCCTCGACGGCAACATCCGCTACGTCCCCGGCGCCCTCCCGATCGTCGAACTGGCGGCCCGGGAGGGGTTCGACGGCTGCATCCTCCCGGAAGAATCCGCCCTCGAGGCGGCGGAATTCACCGCAGCGGCAGTATACGGCGTCAAGGACCTGATGGATGTGCTGCGGATCATCGCCGGAGATGAACTCTGCGAGGACCTCCTGGTGAGAAATCTTCCCATCTGCCGCCAGAAAGCCGGGCCGGTCCTCTCCTGCCCCGATTTCGGCGACATCGTCGGCCAGGAAAGTGCCAAGCGCGCCGCGGAAATCGCAACTGCTGGCGGTCACAACCTGATTCTCGTCGGTTCTCCAGGCTCCGGGAAGAGCACGCTGGCGCGGGCGATGGCGGGTCTGTTGCCCCCGATGAGTCTGGAAGAAGCCCTCACAACAAGTAAGGTTTATTCCGTTGCAGGGCTTCATACTTCCGGCGTGGGGCTGATCCGGCAGCGGCCGTTCCGCGCCCCGCATCACAGCAGTTCGATGGCGGCTTTCCTCGGCGGCGGCAGCGGGGAAAACATTCTCCCCGGAGAAGTCTCCCTCGCCACCGGCGGAATTCTCTTTCTCGATGAATACGCCGAGACGCCCAAGAGCATCCTGGAAGCTCTTCGGGGGCCGCTGGAGGATCGTCGCGTCACCATCTCCCGCCTCCGCGCAAAGGTGGAATATCCCTCTTCATTTATGTTGGTCGCCGCCTCCAATCCCTGCCCCTGCGGCTATTACGGCGAAAAGGACCGGTGCACCTGTACCCCGGCCCGGCGCGAGGCGTATCTCTCGAAACTGTCCGGGCCGATCATGGATCGGATCGACCTGCACGTATTTATGCACCCCGTGGAGGCGCGAAAGCTGGTTACCGGTGCCGAGACGGAGCGGACGGAGGCCGTCGCCCGGAGGGTGGCCGCAGCCCGGCGCCTGCAGGAAACACGCCTGTCCGGAGAGGGCATTTTCACCAATGCGG
Organism: Bacteroidales bacterium; assembly: GCA_017557325.1. Lineage (GTDB taxonomy): Bacteria > Bacteroidota > Bacteroidia > Bacteroidales > UBA932 > Cryptobacteroides. The sequence continues at coordinate 14,520 of JAFZAI010000161.1, read as the reverse complement.
AGATGGATTCCCGCTCGATCAAGCGACACTGCCACTTGAGCGAGGATTGCCTCTCGCTGCTGGAAAGCTTGATGCTCTCAATGGGACTCTCCGCCCGCGCCTACACCCGCATCATCCGCATCGCCCGGACAATCGCAGATCTGGAAGCCGTTACTTCGGCTATTGAAGCCACCGGCTCGGCTGACACTGCCATCCCCGGCCCCATCCGTCCGGCACACATCGCCGAGGCCGCCTCCTTCCGCTTCCTCGACCGCCAGCATCCAATGTAATTATTTCATTATATGAAAAATTATTTTGAATTATGAAATTTTTAAGTATCTTTGCACTATGAGAATCATTGCACACAAGACACTGGTTCAATTCTATCTAGAGCATTCAGAGGCAAAAACAGCCATTGAACATTGGTATAAAAAGTGCCTGAAAGCGGAGTGGAACCAGTTTTCAGATATCAAGGATACATTTCATGCAACAGATGCTATCGGCAATCGACGATATGTATTCAACATCCACGGAAACGATTATCGATTGGTTGCGATGGTGCTCTTCAAACTCAAAAGAGTATATATCAGGTCTATCGGTACGCATCAGGCGTATGAAAAAATCGAAGATATTTCAAATATTTAAGGTTATGGCCAGAATTGAGAATGAGTCACAGTACAATGCGGTAATGGCGAGAATCGAAGAGTTGCTTCCTCTTGTTACGGAGGACACACCCATCGATGACAAGAACAGTGTCGAACTTGTCCTGCTCTCCGACCTGATTGCCGAATATGAAGACATCCACTATCCTATTGCAGAGCCTTCATTGCCAGAAGTTCTGAAACTGAAAATGTATGAGATGGGCCTGACTCAAAAGCAACTCGCCGACCTCATCGGTATTTCCGCCGCCAGAATGAGCGAAATTATCAGCGGAAAAAGAAAACCCACCTTCGATACGGCCAAAGAAATCAGCACCAAGTTATCGATTGATCCCGGAGTTGTCCTGGGCGTCTGAGAAAATACCGAAAAGGGCGCTGCCGGAGCCAGACATGGCGGCGTAAAGGGCGCCGTCGGCATAGAGGGCCTCCTTGATCTCGGCGAGAGCGGGATGCAGAGGGAAAACCGAGGCCTCGAAGTCGTTGACAAGCCGGTCCTTCCACTCCGCCACGGGCCTGGACAGCACCTCCGCCACGGAAAGTTCGCCTTCCGGTTGGCGAGCCTGCACCCCCCGATACGCCTCCGCCGTCGACACGGCAATCCCCTCTGGAACGACGACCCGCACCTCGTAGGCCGACAGGTCGAGGTCAAAGGGCGTAAGAATCTCGCCGCGGCCGGATCCGAGCATCGGGCGGTCATAAATGAAGAACGGGCAGTCGCTGCCAAGATGCGCGGCCAGGGAGGCGAGATCCTCTTCGGCCAGTCCCAGCGCACAAATTTCATTGACCATCTTCAGAGCAAAGGCGCCGTCTGCAGAACCGCCACCGAGCCCCGCACCCACGGGCGAGGTCTTTTCAAGATAAATCTTCAGGGCAGGAAGTTTATGGTGCTCCGCCAGCAGTCGCACAGCCTTCACCGTAAGGTCTTTCAGCGGGTCCCAGTCTACACCGCCCTTCCGTGCGATGGTAATCATCACGGAGCCGTCCTCTTCCAGTCCTTGTACGATTTCCGATGGGTCATAACGCGCAAATAGCGACGCCGAAGTTCGGCTGTAATCATCCCCGGTGATGATCTCCAGCGTATCGCTGAAGGCATCACACGGGTAAAACAGCGTATCGAGGTCGTGGTATCCGTCCGGACGCTTTCCCAGCACCCGGAGACCCAGATTGAGTTTGACGCCAGGATGGGTGATCATAGCGCGCGAAGTTCGGATTCCACCCGGGCCGTGAGATCCTCGCGGACCTCCTCCGGCAAATGCTGCAGCACGGGGGCAAGAAAAGAAATCATCTGCAGCACCCGGGCTTCCCGTTCAGGAATCCCGCGGGAGCGCATATAGTACTGGGCCAACGCATCCAGATGACCGACCGTGGCGCCGTGGGAGCACTGCACGTCATCGGCGTAAATCTCCAACTGGGGATCCGCCTCGACCCGCGCCGTTTCCGAAGCCAGAATATTGTGCGTTTCCTGGTAAGCCTCTGTCTGGACCGCATCCTTCGCCACTTTCACCAAGCCCCGGAAGGCTGCCCTGGCCGTGCCGCCGGCAATTCCCTTAAAGAGCTGACGAGAATGGCAGGACGGGACATCGTGGTTCATATCCACCCTGAGTGCCACCTCCTCATCACCGGTGCAGAGATAGGCTCCGTAAATTTCGGCGGAAGCCCCGCGCCCCTCCAGGTCGACCGTCAGCCCGAGCGAGCCGCCATACCCCGGAAGCGCCAGGATGCAGATCTCCAGCGACTCCCCCTCTCCGAGGGAAATCCGCTCCGAGACATCTCCCGGATCCGTCAGAAGATAGAATTTCCGGATCATAGGGCGTCGTATCCGTGCGCTTCGATTTCGCCGACCAGTTCCCGACCGCCGGTGCGGACAATCCGCCCCTCCTTCAGCACGTGCACATAATCCGGCACGATGCTCTCCAGCAGCCGCTGGTAATGGGTGATGACGATGATGGATTTCTCCGGGGTCTTGAGGGCATTGACCCCCTCCGCCACGATCCGGAGCGCATCCACGTCCAGGCCGGAGTCGGTCACGTCGAGTATCGACAGCACAGGGTCGAGCATCGCCATCTGGAAAATCTCATTCTTTTTCTTCTCGCCGCCGGAGAAGCCCACATTCACCTCGCGTTTGGCAAACTCTCCTTTCATCTGCACGAAGGCCATCTTCTCCTTCATCAGCTTGAGGAAGGCCGCGCCACTGAGCGGCTCCTCTCCCAGGGCCTTCCGGCGGGCATCCAGCGCCGCCTTCATAAAGGTCGAAATCGACACGCCCGGGATCTCGATCGGGTATTGGAACGAAAGGAAAATCCCCGCCCAGGACCGCTCCTCGGGCGTCATCGCCAGCAGATCCTTACCGTCGTACAGGATGCTCCCTTCCGTCACGGTATAGTCGGGACGTCCCGTCAGTACGGCAGAGAGCGTACTCTTACCGGCTCCGTTCGGCCCCATCACAGCGTGCGTCTCCCCCCGTCGGATCGTCAGGTCCACCCCTTTGAGGATCTCCTTCTCCCCTACCGAGGCATGCAGATTGTGGATTTCAAGCAGAATATCGTTCATGTGTCAAAATATCCGGTTTAGCTCACAAAGATAACCAAAGTTACGCGATTCCGCAAGAATGGGGATGCGTCAGGCATCGCCCTCAATCGAGCGTGATGCTCTCGATCCTCAGGCGCAGGAGGCCGGAGGGGACGCGGGCCTCGGCGATTTCGCCCACCTTCCGGCCCATCAGGGCCGCACCGATCGGGGATTTCAGCGAAATCTTGCCGGCCTCGAGGTCCATCTCGTGGGGGCTCACGATCTGAAATTTCATCCGGGTATTGGTCGCCAGGTTGGTGAATTCCACCCGGCTCAGCAGGCAGACCGTATCCTTGGGAAGGGCGTCGGTATCGATCACGCGCGAATGCTCCAGAATCCGCTGCAGGAAACGGATCCGGCTGATCGTCTTCCCCTGAATGCGCCTCGCCTCACGGTAACCGGCATTGTCGCTCCGGTCCCCCTGCGCGCTCATCTCCGCGAGGTCCTCCGTCACCTTGGGATAAACCTCGTTGATGAGATGCTTCAGCTCCGCCGCAATCTCGTCGTATCGTTGTTTGGAAAGGTATTCCATGGCTATAGACATACTCATTTTTGGCAAAACATTCTCAGTGCCAGTGCGCCAGTGCTCTGGCCATACTTTTGCATGAACACTTGTACGGCGGCTTTAGAGCTATTTTTTTGATTTTGACCACTCTTCAAGTTCCTTGATGTCATCCTGATCCGCTTGAATGGCATCAAACTGCTTTCTGCGTGAATCAAAACTCTCGTATTCTTCTTTGGCTTTAGCCTCCGCCTTTTCATTTGAAACCGTCCCTTTGCCGGAGAGAATATCCTTTCCTTGGAAAGTCAGGAGCGAGTTAACATTCTGTTTCCAATAACCGATAGTCAAATCTTTGCGCTCCTTGACCCGGAGTTCAGCATTCTCCAAGAAGATGGTAACCAGGCGGTTAAGTGTATCAATTTCATCCTCGGAAAGGTAGTTCTTCGCTATAATGATATCTCCCTTCCGGACGATGCTTCCCTTCCAGCTTGTAAGCCCCATATTGGGCTTTTGGGAATCTGCTCTATTATAGACAAGTTCTGCAGCTGTATTATGGGTCACGGCATATAGAAGCTTATTTTGTGTCTCGGCAAAAAACATCTGTGTTGCCTTGTCCGTCTTATCATAGTCGCTGCTAAGGGCAAACAGGTCGCGGATCTTCTGGTAAAACCGTTTTTCCGATGCTCGTATATCCCGTATTCTGAGCAGGAGCTCATCAAAATAGTCAGGGCGACCGTCTGGATTCTTCAATCTTTCATCGTCCATTGTAAATCCTTTGACCAAATACTCTGACAGATGCTCCGTAGCCCAACGACGGAACTGTACTCCGCGAACTCCCTTGACCTTATATCCAATAGCAATAATCATGGGCAGCGAATAGAACATCACATGATATGGCTTGCCATCTGCGGCAGTTGTTAAATAATCCTTAACAACTGAATGTTTATCTAATTCATTGTCCTTAAATATATTAGATATATGCATTGAGATATTGGGGACTGAGGTCCCAAAAAGTTCCGCAATACTCTGTTGGTTTAACCACACCATTCCATCCCGCGCCATCAAAGCTACTTTGCTTCGACCGTCCGGAGTGTTGTAAATAATCAGTCCTTTCTCGTCATCCATAATATCAAATCTTATTAAGCCAAAGGTAACTATTTTCGTTTGAGTGACAAAATTGCATGGTGCCATTTTTATAATCAAGAATCCCGACGAGCGCATCCCCGTCCAAATCCGCGTCTGCAAGATGGGGAAGGAGTTTTGTGGAGGTGGGGACGAACTAAAGAATGAACAACTGTTTGATGCCGCGCGCTTTAAGTTCGGATGCGACGAAACAGCTTTGACATCCAGGCAAATACCTGCTCCTATGACATAATCGAATTCGTCACGGTAAGCATCACTGCGCTTGTCTGCTCCAAAGTGCATTTCAAAGTGTCATTTTGGCACTTTGAAATAGGATTACTGGCACTTATTCTCGAGCGCCGTATGGGAGCGTCCAGCGCATCGGAGCCACGCTGCTTGCCGTCCGCTGTCCGATGGAATGGCTGCTTTGGTATGGATGCGGATGGGCCTATTGCGCAAGCTGCTCCAGCTGCCGGCAGTAGAAGAAGGCTTCGAGACTGATCTTCTTGATGCGGTTGAGTTTGTTCAGGGACTGATCTTCAATCAAGGCTTCGGCAAGCTCTGTATCCATTTCAGGGCTGTAGTGCTTGACCTGGTTAGTGCCGGTCTGGATGAGGCGAACCAGGTAGGACACCTTGGCGGCGTCGCGTGTAAGCCGTGAGGGGGTCAACCCCCTCTCCAGAAATAAGTGACCTTCATTACAGAAGTTCGGTTTCATCTTTCAGAAATACTCTCTAAGCTATTTATGTTGAATATTGGGTCACCTGGACAAAAAGTAGGATGATTTGACTGTCATTTTTGCTGGGTGGACAAAAAGTAGGATAAACAGAGGCAACAGCCGGGCTTGAGGATGGCCCTTTTCCTGGAGCCCCCCGCAGAGCCCGGTCTGTAGCCGCCGGAGATGCTTTATTGCCCATCAAAATATGGCGATAAAAATCAAAAGTCTTTCTCAAAAATGCTATTACTTAAATGGGAAGGACTTCGCCTTCTGGTAGGATTCCAGACAAGTAAAAAAGAATATGTATACTACAGTGGTGGACAAAAAAAGATCATAGATGTATAAAAAATACAGGGGTACCCGAAGGTCCCCTGCAAGGAGGCGCACCGTAGTGCCCTCTAACTTACTCGAAGCTTTTGCAAAGGTAGTGCTTTTCTATTGAATCCCCAAATAAATTTGAGATTTCTGTATGCCCTGTCATTTCTTCCCACCAGCCTCCCGTTCCCGGCGCTTTCTCCGGCGCTGTTCGCGGTTAGACTTCTCCGATTCGAGCACCTCCACGACAGCATCCGTCATCTCATCGGGCCACGTCCGCCCGGTGGGGACGGCATCCGACCAGGGACACAATTCCTCATAATCCGAGTCGAACACAATCGTATAAGGAGGACCGCAGCGGTCATTGACAGACATAAACAGCTTGCGCCCGTCCGCAATCAGCCTTGCGGGCCAATCCAGAGAGGGATCATCCACGCGGTCATAGATCTCCTTGGTAATCTCATACAAAGTACAATTCACGCCGCCACCGATCTGAGCCGTGTACAATCCCCTCTCTGGGTCATGGCAGCATTTCCACCCGGGTCCTTCTTTAAACTCCATATACAATCATTTCCACAAAAATAGCCATTCTTTTTTGCCCCTGCAAACCGTAAGGGAATTTGCCCGTCTGAAGGTTTTTATGTAACTTGCGTACTTGTTATGAATGACTTCATTATCCGCCCCGCCGGGCTGCAGGACATGGGAGCCGTGAACGCCCTGCTCCGCCAGGTGCTGAAGGTCCACCACGACGGCCGGCCGGACCTCTTCCGGGAGGAAGGAAAGAAATACACGGACGAAGAGTTAAGGGGAATATTTGCAAATCCCGAAACCCCCGTCTTTGTCTATGAGTCGGGCGGAGCCGTCCTCGGCTACGTTTTCTGCGCCCTCCGGCATCCTTCCGGCGGCAGCCTCAACGCCATCACCACCCTGTATATCGACGACCTCTGCGTCGACGAAAGCGCCCGCGGCAGGCATATCGGGAAGGCCCTTTTCGACTTCGTGAAGGAATATGCCCGGGAAAAAGGCTGCCACAACATCACCCTCCACGTCTGGGAATGCAACCCGGGCGCCAGGGCTTTCTACGAATCCCTTGGACTGGTTCCCCAGTACACCTCGATGGAACTGATCGTCAAGTAATCCGTTCAGCTGTTTTTCCTGTAAAGCTTCACCCACGTCGCGAGCGACCAGAGGCCGTTGACGAGGTAGAGGCCGCAGACGATCGGCATAAAGATATTGCCGATGCTGATGTGGAGAATGATCTGGGTGATATTCACCAGCAGCCAGGCGATCCAGCAGTCCCACTTCTTGAGAGCGCTCAGGAGCTGAGCCATGAGGATGAGGACGGTGACGCAGCTATCGAGGTAGGGGTGCGGATCGGCCGGGAACAGGCTGTCGAGGAGCCATCCCCAAAGAAAAGCGACCAACAGGACGGCCAGGACAGCGATGCCGCGTTCCACCCAGGAGAGCATCGAGACCTTCAAAGCCTTGCTGTCTGCCGCGCTCTCCTCCCCCTCCCGTGGATGCGTCCAGCGGTAGTGGCCGAGAATGTTGATGGCAAGCGAGACCGGCTGGAGCAGCAGGGATGCATAGAGGTCCTTGCCGTAGAACATCACGAAGAGGGCCGCCGTGTAGAGGTAGCCCACCCAGAAATTGTATTTTGAATTCCGCCCCGCGAGGACGACGGTCGTCAGGCCCAAAACGGCGCAGGTTATGTCAATCCAACTGATCATCTTAACAAAGATACTGCTTTTTTGAAAGAAAAACGCTATATTTGCTGAAAATTAAAACCATTGTAAAATGAAAACGACCAGACTATTCCTTCTTAGTGCGGCCATCGTGATGCTGGCCACCTCTTGCGAAGCCGTCCTCGACACCCTTTCCAAGAACCCCATTTTTGAATTTGCCGGGACAACCGTCTATGACGGCCAGAAAGCATTCCTCGGAACCACCGCCACCTGCGATATCGGCTGGGAAACTGACAGCCCGACAATTGTGGACCTCAACTATAACGAGCACGGCAAGAACTGCATCGCCACGTTCCAGCTTCCCGATGCTGCCAAGAAAGTGACGACCGTTAAAATTACCGCCACCAACAAGGAGGACGATACCGTCGAGCCTTACACCGGCGAGATTACCGTCGCTCCCTGGAAACTCACCATTTACAAGAAAGGAAGTGACAACAAGTGGAATAAGGTCGATGCAGTGTACAACACCAGCATGGCGGCCTTCAGCTATGGCGCCAGCGGAAACGGTGCCGGCACCTACAAACTTCAGCTCGAGTATCTCGACAAGGACAACAACTACAAGCCCATCACCTCTATCCCCTACCGCCTGTTGAAGCTTGAGACTTTCAAGGTCCGCTGGACAGGCAAGCTGGTCGGCATCAACGGATCACAGGAGGAAGATGTCTACAGCAAGGAGTTTACGCTCAATGCTTCCCCTTCCAACCTTGAGAATATGGCAGCCGCTTACATCGGAAACGTCGGTTTCCTGGTAACGGTCAACAAATAATCAACTTGATTCACCCCACCGCTCCTTCGAGCGAAACAGACAGTAACTTGCGCGCTTCCACGGCGAATTCCATCGGGAGGCGCGCAAGTATTTCTCTTGCATAGCCGTTGACGATCAAGCCGACAGCGTCCTCGGGCGCAATGCCCCGCTGGTTGCAGTAGAAAAGCTGGTCCTCGCTGATCTTGGAGGTCGTCGCTTCATGCTCCACAACGGCACTCGGGCAGGCGTTCTTGATTACCGGGAATGTATGCGCCCCGCAGAGCGGGCCGATCAGGAGGCTGTCGCACTGGGAATGATTCCGTGCCCCACGGGCGGAAGGCGTCATCTGCACGAGCCCCCGGTAGCTGTTCTGGCTGCGTCCGGCCGAGATGCCTTTGCTGACGATCCGGCTGGTCGTGCCCCGGCCGAGATGGATCATCTTGGTGCCCGTATCCGCCTGCTGGTAGTTATTGGTGACGGCCACGGAATAGAATTCCGAGGAAGAATGGTCGCCCTTCAGGATGGTGGAAGGATATTTCCAGGTAACGGCCGAACCGGTCTCAACCTGGGTCCAGCTGAGATGGCTCCCCTCCCCGCGGCAAAGGCCGCGCTTGGTCACAAGGTTGAGAATGCCGCCTTTGCCGTCGGCGTCGCCGGGATACCAGTTCTGGACGGTGCTGTATTTGACATCCGCACCCTTCTCCACGATAATCTCCACCACCGCGGCGTGCAGTTGCTGCTCGTCCCGCATCGGGGCGGTGCAGCCCTCCATATAGCTCACATACGAATCCTCGTCGGCCACAATGAGCGTCCGCTCGAACTGGCCCGTCCCGCGGGCGTTGATCCGGAAGTAGCTCGACAGCTCCATCGGGCAGCGGACCCCCTTGGGAATGTAGCAGAAGGAGCCGTCGCTGAAGACCGCGCTGTTGAGGGCCGCGAAGAAATTGTCGCCGGAAGGAACCACGGTCGCAAGGTACTTGCGGACGAGGTCCGGATGCTCTTTGACGGCCTCCGAGAATGAGCAGAAGATGATGCCCTTCTCAGAGAGCGTCTTGCGGAAAGTAGTCGTGACGGAGACTGAATCGAATACGGCGTCCACGGCTACGACCCCGGCCAGGACGGCCCGCTCGTCGATGGGAATGCCCAGTTTGTCGAAGGTCTCCTGGAGTTTCGGATCGATCTCTTTCGGCCGCTCGGAATCCTTCTTGGGTGCCGCGTAATAGATGATATCCTGAAAGTCGATGGGCGGCATATCGATATGCCCCCACGTCGGCATTGTCATCTTCTGCCACCGCCGGAACGCGTCGAGGCGGAATTCGAGCAGCCAATCCGGCTCCTGCTTGATGCGGGAGATGGTCCGGATGATATCCTCCGAGAGTCCCTTCGGAATAAACTCCTGCTCCACATCCGTCACAAACCCCTCCTTGTACTGCGAAGAGGTGATCTGCTCGATGATATGCTCGTTTTTACTCGCCATAGCGGACTGCAAATTTAGCAAAAATTTTCCTACAGCAGGTCGGCCAGGACAATGGCGGCGGCGGCTTCGACGACGACGGCACCGCGCAGGGCGATGCAGGCGTCGTGGCGGCCAGGGCAGACGAGGGTGTCTTCCCGACCTGCCTCTATGTTCCAGGTCTGCTGGGGCTTGCGGATCGAGGACGCGGGCTTGAAGGCGACGCGGAAGACGATCTCGCCGCCGTTGGTGAGGCCGCCGTTGACACCGCCCGCGTGGGAAGTGATGGGAACGAGGGGTGAGCCCTGGGATGACGCTGGCGCAAGCGGATCGTTGTGCTCCGACCCCTTCATCCGGGCCGCCGCGAAACCGTCGCCGAATTCGACGCCGCGGACGCCGGGAATGGCGAAGACGAGGTGGCTCACGAGCGACTCGACAGTGTCGAAGAAGGGCTCGCCGAGGCCGGCTGGGACACCGCTTATGCGACACTCCACGATGCCGCCGAGGCTGTCGCCTTCCTGCGAGGCCGCTTCCAGGAGCGAGGGCCAGACGGACGGATCGGCCGAGCCGCCCATCTCAATGACCGAAGTAGAGAAGGTACAAGGCAGCATCTTCTTCGCCACGACTCCCGCTGCCACAAGCGGGAGCGTCATCCTGCCGGAGAAGTGCCCGCCGCCCCGCGGATCCTCGAATCCACCGAACTTGACGCTGGCCACATAATCGACGTGCCCGGGACGCGGTATCTTTTTGAACAGTTCGTAATCCTCGCTGTGGGTATTCGTATTACGGAAAACCAGCGCCAGCGGTGCACCGGTCGTATGCCCTTCAAATACGCCCGAGAGGATCTCTGGCAGATCAGGCTCCTTCCGCGGCGTCGTCCCTGCAGCGCCACTCCGCCGCCGGGCGATATCCGCCTCGAAATCCGTCTCAGACAGCAAAAGACCAGGTTTCACACCATCGATCACAATGCCCACCGCGGGCCCGTGGGACTCCCCGAAGAGGGAAATATTGAATTGATTACCGAATCGATTCATACCGTTCAAATAAGTCTAAATAACCAGGATACGATTTGGCGACACAGGCGGTGTCATCTATTAGGATGGGGGACGCAGCGCCGAGGGAGGCAACCGAAAGAGCCATCACCATCCGGTGGTCGCCGTGGGAGGCATATTGTCCGCCCCGTAACAGCTGCCCAGTGAGGATCCGCCGGGCGAGCGACATTCCCCGGACGATCAGTTCGTCATCCGAGATGGAAGCCTCAACGCCCAGAGCAGAGAGCATCTCCAGAATGGCTTTGGCACGGTCGGTCTCTTTGTGGGCCAGTCTGCCGACTCCGAGGATGTGGCTTTCGCCATCGCAGAAGGCAGCCAGCACCGAGAGCATTGGGAAAAGGTCCGGGCAGTGGGTTGCATCGGTGAAGAAGGCCTGTAGCGGTGCCATCTGCACGTTCACCACGCCGCAGGATCCGCCGTCCGGCAAATCCATCTGCGAGATCGAAGCGCCGGCATCCGACAGGATATCCAGGATGGAAAGATCCGCCTGAAGCGACCGTGTATCGAGTCCGGCAAGCCGCACCCGGCCGAAAATAGCGCCCGCAACCATCCAGGGAGCCGCTCCGCTCCAGTCGCCTTCAATGTCAAAATCCGCCGCCTGGTAGCGCTGACCGCCCGGAATGCGGAATGTCACGCCCGTGCAGCGAGAGAAGTCCTGCGTCTCGAGGAATTCGTCATCCCCCTCCATCTCGCTGTCGACCTTTACGCCGAAGCGACGCAAAACATCCAGCGTAATGAACATATAGGGAATGCTCCGCGGATCGTGGACAAATACGGTCGAGCGTCCCTCGCAAAGCGGCAGGGCTGAAAGCAGGCCGGAAATCAGCTGGGAGCCGTCCCGCCCGCTCACGTCGGCGCGTCCCGGGACAAGCGGACCCTTCACGGTCAGAGGCACGAAGCAATCGATCTTCCGCGCCTTGGGGCGGGGTTCGTCACAGGGGTCTTCGCGAAGGGAAACCCCGAAAGAGGCCATCATATCGTGCGCCCCGGCAAGCGGACGGCGAAGCAGGGTTTTCTCCCCCGTTACCTTCACGGGACCGTCATTCAGCGCGGCCAGAAGGGGGATCATCTGCCGGGTAAGGAAGCCCGATTCGCCGGTATGGAGCGTATCCAGATGCAGCATTCCCGGCGCAGCACCGATGCCCCGGATCGTCACCGTCCGCCCTTCCACCTTCACCTTCGCACCGAGCGCCCGGGCCACTTCCAGCGCCGCCTCGTTGTCCCCGCAGGGGGAATATCCGCCCAGATGCGACTCTCCGTCCGCGAGCGCCGCCGCAACGATCGCCCGCTGGGCAAAACTCTTCGAGGAGGGCATCTGGAGGACATCGGTATCCAGGAAATGAAAATCGCCGTAAACCGCCTTCAGCATATCCTGATAAGGAATCTGACCGGGAGCGGAAGCATCCTCGTCCGACAGAGCGGCGTATGTAAAAGGTGCACCGCGGCGGAGGCACTCCCCGCGGGATTCACGCCCGGTCTCCCCCATCGCAAAGGCGATGAGCGGACCGGCAAAACGGTCATATAGCGACAGGACACGGTCAACATTCTCTGCGGAATGAGCCGTCGTCACGATCTTGACGATATCGGCGCCGAAACGCTTACAACGGTCTGCGACATCTTCCAGACGCTCAATGGAGGGCGTTCCGTGGAAATCGTGCCAAGAGCGGATCAGCAGGGTACCGGAAGCATTACAGGCCCTTCTGACGGCCTTTCCGTCCAGCGGGGGTGCCTCCACTTCCAGATCGGCATACGCCGCCCCGGCTTCGACGGCCTTCAGGAGCGGTCCAACATCCCCACGGCAGGTCGCGACGAGAGGGACATCCGTATTGCCGAAGAGTTCTTCGATATCCTCATCGGAAAGATCGCAGCGGTCAAGCCGGATTTCCGCCATCATTACGCCGGCATCCAAGATCGACAGAATCTCCGGAAGGGTTTTCTGTTGTATGCTTACGCAAATCATAGCAAATCAATTACTTCCCGGACACCCAGCGGCATAACGACCACATCGCCGATCCCGCGGATCAGCACGAAATGCACCTTATCGCCGTCGGCTTTTTTGTCCTTGGTCATATCAGCGGCGAGGTCCGAAGGCGGGAAAGGGCACTCCGTCGGAAGGCCGATTGCAGCCCAGTCTCGGCGCAGCCGCTCCTCCAGTCCCTCTGGCGAAATCCCCAGCCGCTCCGAAGCCCTGGCGGCGAGGAGGATACCCATCGCCACCGCTTCGCCGTGGGAAATGTCCCGCCCCGAAAGCCTGGCGCGCCGCTCAATGGCGTGCGCGAAGGTATGGCCGAGGTTGAGTTTGCGCCGCTCTCCCCGCTCGTAGAGGTCCGCCGCCACGATGCGCTCCTTGACGGAGGCCGCGGCAAGGAGGAGGGGGGCGATCCTCTCGCATTCGCTCGGGATGACAGAGTAGGCGCTCGGGAGGACAGAGTAGGCGCTCGGGAGAACGGCCACTGCTTCCTCGTAGCGACCTCCCGTATTGTCAATGATAAACGTCTTCAGCAATTCCGCGGCGCCGGAGAGCCATTCCCGGCGGGGAAGGGTCGAGAGCAGGGAGGGTATCAGCAGGGTGAATTCCGGCTCCCGGATCACGCCGATCATATTCTTGTAGGCATCCAGATTGACGCCGTTCTTGCCACCGATGGCCGCATCCACCTGGGCGAGGAGGGTGGTCGGGATGAATCCGAACCGGATGCCCCGCTTGTAGATGGAGGCCGCGAAACCGCACAGGTCCGTCACGATTCCCCCGCCCAGGGCAACCAGCGTGGCACCCCGGTCCGCGCCGAGCATCAGCAACCAGCGGCAGATTTCGAGCACGGTATCCATCGATTTATCCTGCTCGGTCGCATCCACGGCCTTCGTCGCCAGACACATCCCTTCGAGTTTCGACGCCACATCCGCGAGATTGCGGTCATAGACCAGATACACGTCCGGATAGTTTCCCAGCACCTCCCGGGCACCGGCTATGTCGGTCATCTTTATCATTTTTTCGTCTTGTAATGGAAATGATAGGAAACGCCCGCCTGAATCGCACGGTCCTGCAACACCAACGCATCCGTCCAGGGCGCCTTAATGTCCGGCCGGAGACCGTACAGGAAATTCAGGTGCAGAGAAATCCAGTCCGTCACGGCATAATCAATCCCCGCCTGGAGGCCGACGGTAAAATACTGCGCCACATCTTTCCGGTAGAACAACTCAGGTGTCATCGTCGGATTCTCCCCTTCCGGAAGTTTCTCGGCCAGAACACAATGCGCATAGGGAAGAAGTTTCGATAGGTCTTTGTCGGAATAAACCGTCCCGTTGGGAAGGTTCGCCTGCATCTTGATCTTTGAGAAAAGCATCACGCGCAGATTGGCGCCGGCGCTCACCGAGAATTTGCCGGAAGTATACCGTAACAGGACCGGCATCCCGAGGCTGTAGCGGTCGAGATTGAGGGTAAGGTCACAGCCCTTCAAAGCCTCCAGGACATCGTCCTTGAGATCGTTGTAGACTTCCATCCCCTGGGTTACCTGCTCGGCGGTGATTCCTCCGAGATCCAGCTCCGGATTCTCCTTCAGGTAATCAAACAGCATCTTGCTGCCGTTCTCCACATCCAGGCTGAACTGGTTGAAATTGACACTGAGCTTCTCGAAATCCATAAAGAGATGCGAGCCGCCCCGCCG
>JAFZAI010000160.1 GCA_017557325.1 Bacteroidales bacterium | reverse complement strand
GTCATTCCGGGCACCCATATCGTCATTCCGGGCTTGACCCGGAATCTATTTTCTTCAAAAAACTATTGCATTCTTAAATTTTTTTACGACCTTTGTCATTGGTATGATGAACAATGCGAATATGTGGTGGTGGCGCTCTTACGGTATCAAGCTGTAAGCCGGCGTCGCGTGCATATAATATAAGGTGACGTGCTGGACTTACAGCACGTCATTTTTTTAGATGCCCGATCAGGTCAGGCATGACGGAAACACCGAACAAGTCAGGCATGACGGAAACAAAGACAAAACTTATATAAAAAGAACTTCGTATGAAACAGAAAAAATTCCTGCTCCCCGAGAGCGAAATCCCCACGGCGTGGTTCAACATCCAGGCGGTGATGCCAAATAAGCCGCTCCCCTTCCTCCATCCGGCCACCCGGCAGCCGCTGAAGTCCGAGGACCTGTATCCGATCTTCTGCAAGGAATGCGCGGATCAGGAGCTCAACCAGACCGACGTATGGATTCCCATTCCGGAAGAAGTGCGGGAACAGTACGCGGGATACCGTTGTACCCCGCTCGTGAGGGCCTACGACCTCGAAAAGGCGCTCGGCACTCCGGCGCACATATACTTCAAGAACGAGAGCGTCTCCCCCGCCGGCAGCCACAAGCTGAATTCCGCCCTGGCACAGGCCTACTACGCAAAGGCCCAGGGGATCACGAATCTCACCACCGAAACGGGTGCAGGACAATGGGGCGGCGCGCTGAGCTATGCCACCAAGAAATTCGGCATCGATTGCGCGGTGTATATGGTCAAGGTAAGCTATGAGCAGAAGCCCTATCGCCGCAGCATTATGCAGGCATTCGGCGCAGCCATTACCCCTTCCCCTTCGATGTCAACCCGGGCCGGGAAGGATATCCTGACCGTAAATCCCAACGACCGTGGATCGCTCGGTTGCGCCATCTCGGAGGCCATCGAACTGGCAGTCTCGACGCCCAACTGCAAATACGCCCTGGGCTCGGTTCTCAACCACGTGTGCCTGCATCAGACCGTGATCGGGCTTGAGGCCGAGAAGCAGATGGCCCTGACGGGCGAATATCCCGACATCGTCATCGCCTGTTTCGGCGGCGGCTCCAATTTCTGCGGCATCGCGCTTCCGTTTATGCGCCACAACATCCTGGAAGGCAAGAAGACGCGCTTCATCGCGGCCGAACCATACTCCTGCCCGAAGCTTACGCGGGGCAAATTCGAATATGACTTCGGCGACGAGGCCGGTATGACGCCGCTGCTGCCGATGTTCACCCTGGGTCACAGCTTCAAGCCGGCATCTATTCACGCCGGCGGTCTGCGCTACCACGGCGCTGGCGTGATCCTCTCGCAACTGATGAAGGACGGCTATATGGAGGCCGTCGATATCGAGCAGCTCGATTCGTTCAACGCCGGCGTGCTGTTTGCCCGCACCGAGGGCATCATCCCCGCCCCGGAATCCTGCCACGCCATCGCCGCCACCATCAAGGAGGCGCTCAAATGCAAGGAGACCGGCGAGGCGAAGACGATTCTCTTCAACCTCTCCGGTCACGGATTCGTGGATATGGGAGCCTACGACAGCTTCTTCTCCGGCGAAATGCAGAATTACCACATCTCGGACGAAGATCTGGCGAAATTTATTGCATCGGCTGACGCGCTGAACCAGTAAAAAGCGCCGGGCGTAAAATGTAACTATCTCTATATCAGGAATTTATACAAAACACCTTACTCGTAATTGAGTAAGGTGTTTTGCATATTTTACTGATACTCAGCGATTTACATTTTACGCTACTGATCTACATAAACGCTGTCTGCCCTGTCGATGTATAAAATGCCCTCCAGATGGTCGCACTCGTGCTGAAAGATGACAGCCGTGAAGCCGTGAACGGTGTCCCGGGCCGGCTTCAGCGTCTCCGGAGAGACATAGGACACAATGACATCCTGAAAGCGCGCCACATCACCGCGGTATTGCGGCACGCTCAAGCAGCCTTCCGGGCCCACCTTGATCTCGCCGTAAAGACTGTCGAGATGCACGTTCAGGTAGCACTCAAAGGGCTCCTCGGGCTTATCAAGCCGTTGTACCCAGATGATGCGGAGGTTCTCCCCCACCTGAGGCGCGGCGATGCCGACCCCGTCCTGGGACGGATCTGTCACCGTGGCCAGCATCCGCTGTACGAGTGTCTTTACGCGGCGGGACTTGAGCTCACGGGGCGTCAGGTCGCGGGACTGCGCGCGGAGCACCACGGCATCCGCTTCGTTGTTCACCTGCAGCACGTACATCGGGCCCGCCTGCCGCGGCGAACAGGAGACAACTGCCAGCATCCATAGCCCGACAGCCCAGGCACACCTGGTAAATAAGTTTGTCATAACCATCTATGTTACAATGATTTCCTTGAAAACGTACCCCCTCGAAAGGGTGGCACGTTTTCAAGGAACTCTCTATAAATCAAATAATTACAAACAAGTCGCTACAAACTAAAAACCGAAATACCGGTCCGCATTGTTGTAGCAGATATCCTTCACCATCTGGTGGATCTGCGGGAGCTCGCTCTTCGGGAGACGGCCGCTGTCGACATCGTGCCCGAGCACGTTGCACAGGATCCGGCGGAAATACTCGTGACGAGGATAGCTCAGGAAGCTGCGGGAGTCGGTCAGCATACCGACGAAACGGCTCAGGAGACCGAGGGCGCTGAGGGCATTCATCTGCTTGCGCATACCGTCCTCCTGATCGAGGAACCACCAGCCGCTGCCAAGTTGCATCTTACCGGGAACGGTGCCATCGTTGAAAGTGTACGCCATCGTCGCGAAGACCTCGTTGTCCTTCGGATTGAGGTTGTAGAGGATGGTCTTGGTGAGCTTGTCCTCACGGGCCAGTGAGTCGAGGAATTTGTGCCCTGCCGCCGCCGTGTTCAGGTCGTGGATGGCATCGTAGCCGGTGTCGGGCCCGAGAATGTCGAACATCCGGGAATTGTTGTTGCGGATGGCGCCGACGTGGAACTGCTGCGTCCAGCCGCTCTCGCAGTCCATCACGGCCATATCGTGGAGGAACGCGCTGCGGAATTTGTCGAGATCTTCCGCCGTAGGCTCATTGCCGCGAAGGACATCCGCGAAGATCCGCTCGATCTCAGAGGCGGTGTAATCGGCCGCGTAGAAATTCTCCAGACCGTGGTCGGAAAGCTTGCAACCCATCGAAGCGAAGAAATCGTGCCGCACCTGCAGGGCTTCAACCAACTTGGCATAACTCGTCACGGCCACACCCGACACTTCCGAAAGTTTGTCAATATAGGCCTTGTAGGCCACGGGATTCTCGATCGCCATCGCCTTGTCGGGCCGCCAGGCCGGAATCACCTTGGTGCCGAACGGTTTGGCAGCAATCTGCTTGTGATAGCGCAGGTCGTCGACCGGATCGTCGGTGGTGCAGACCACCTTCACGTTGAATTTCCGAATCAGCGCCTGGCCGCGGTACTCTTCGGTCTGGAGTTTGGCGGTGCACTCCTCGTAGATCTCTCGGGCCGTCTCGGGCTTAAGGATCTTATAAACGTCGAAGGCCCGGGCGAGTTCAAGGTGGGTCCAGTGGTAAAGCGGATTGCGGAGCGTGTAAGGCACGGTCTCGGCCCATTTCTCGAATTTTTCGTAAGAAGGTTTATCGCCGGTGATGAATTCCTCTGGAACGCCATTCCCGCGCATCGCGCGCCACTTATAGTGGTCGCCCCCCAGCCAGATCTCGGTCAGGTCGCGGAATTGGTAATTGTCGGCAATCATCTGCGGCACGAGGTGGCAGTGATAATCGATGATCGGCATCCCCTCGGCACTCTCGTGGTACAATTCGCGGGCGGTATCGCCCTCCAGCATAAAGTCTTTGTTGATAAACGGTTCCATAAGTATTATTAATTAGTTTATTGTCATTTTTCGTCATTCCGGGGCCGCTTCTCCCGTCATTCCGGGCTTGACCCGGAATCTATTCCACTGCAAATTTACAAAAAAATTTCAATTTCCGTGCACGGGCACGAAAATTTTATTATCTTTGCCGAAAATACGAAAACAAATTAATCAAAATATTGCATTATGAAAACCGAATCATTGAAACTAATTGCTTCCAGGACCGCCTACAAGGCTCCTGAGAACCGTATTTTCAGCTTCCGGCCCGAGATCAGCTTCCTGGCCACCGGGAACGGCAGCATTCCTGCCTTGGATGAAGGCGACGTACCTGATGACCTTTGGGGCTAAAAGATGGAGGAAAACACGATGAAAAAGTACAGCATCATCCTTCTTGCCGCCGCGCTCCTGAGTGCCGCCTGCAACAAGCCGGAGAAATTTGACAATGCTCCCGCGCAGAAACTGGTCCACAGGACCTTCACTGTATCCGCCCCAGTAGATCAGGACAACATCGCCACCGCCTCCAGGACGGCTCTTGCCACCGACGGCGCCACCGTCAACTGGTCTGCCGACGATGAGATCAACGTCATCGGCGTAACCGCCGAGGGAACGGTCACCCAGCACACCTTCACGATCAAGTCCGGCTCCAATACCCCAAGCGCCATCTTCGAGGGTGAAGTCGGAGAAGACGAAACCACCTTCTACGCAGTATATCCGAACGTAGCGGTCCGTGCCGATAAACTGAAAGCCTCCACGCCCACCTTCGATTTCGACAAAACCCTGGGTGCGACCCAGACTGCAGTTGTAAACGGCTTCGACCCCAACTTCGCCCCGATGACGGCCGTAGCCGATGCCGACGGCAACTTCGCATTCCGCCACGGCGCCGCCTTCTTCAAGCTGACCATTGCCAACGACAATGTCCACTCCGTGAAGCTGACGACCTCTAACACCCGCTTCCAGGGACGTCCGGAGCTGGATGTCGCGACGGGAGGCTACGTGCAAATCGGCAGCGCCCAGTCCGATATGACGCTCACCCCCGCCGAAGGAGACCTCGTCAACGGAGCTACCTACTACATTCCCGTTCTTTGCAAGGCTTCCAACCTGGGCTCGCTCAGTATCAAATATTCCTTCAGCGACGGCACCACCGACCAGACCATCACCACCGCCAAGATGAACGGCGACCGGCTGGCGCTCGGCAAAGTCTATGATCTCGGTGCACCCGTCATCAGCATCCTTCCGGAAATTACCGCCGATGACATTACGCTCAACGCGGATGCAACCTCCGGCACTATCACCTTCTCCGTCGGCAATCCCGTCAGTGGCGGCGTTATGACGGCAGCCCTTGCAGCGGCTTCCGATTGGCTCACTGTGGGGACCGTTTCCAACGGTAGCGTCGCTCTTACTTCGACCGTCAATACCGGCACCGCGGCTCGCACCGCCACCGTCACGCTGACCTATACCTACAACACCAGCGAGACCGTCACAAAGGATGTCACCGTAAGCCAGAAGGCGCCCGGCGTCTCCGAGAGCCACGAATACGTATTCTACGTCAACAGCAGCGGCTCCCCCGTGCAGACCAAGGACGGCGAGACCTGTTCCTATTTCACCTACTCCAACAGTTACCAGAACTTTTCCAGTTCAGATTACAACATAACCTCCTGGACGATTGGTAGCTACACTTCCTCGAGAGCCCTCAAGATCAATACTGCCGGTTATCTTACCTTCAAGACGAACGCCACCCTCAATACGACCGTGCAATTCTATTATATTCGCAGGAAGTCCACGGATACTAGTGCCAAAATCCGCATCGTCGTCGGAGACAACAGTTCTACGACAGATTTCTGGACAGATAATACGCCGTGGGAAGCTATGGCTGATTCAGGTGTAATTGAACTTGAGAAGAATACGATGTACACCATTAAGCAGAGCAAAAGCGAGCAATCTCTCCTGCTGGCCATCGTCAACGAGTCCGAATAAAAGACCATGAAACGCACCCTGATTTTCTTCTTCCTTGCAGCCGCGGCGATAATCGCCAGCGGCTGCAAGGACAATAATCAGCCCGAGGAGCCTGCAGCGGGCAAGATTACCCTCACCAGCCAGGCTCCCGTTGTCTTGAGCGAAGAGGGCGGCAGCGCTCAGATTGCATTCAACGCCACAAAGGAGTGGACGGCGACGTCCGCGGAG
>JAFZAI010000159.1 GCA_017557325.1 Bacteroidales bacterium | reverse complement strand
TTCACCATTATCAAAGGAGAGCCCTACCACAATGAATAAAGGGAAATTCATAAATATCCTTTCGGCCGTGCTCCTTTTCGCGGCCCTGGTTCCCGCGGGCATCTCCTTCCTTTCTTCTCCGGCGGGGAACGGGAACGCTACCCTTGCGCGCAGGATGGGCCGGAGTCTCGAGCGGCGGATTGACCGGCTCGAGAAGCTCTCGCAGAATCCATCTTCCGAGAAATTATCGGAAGATATGGTCATTTATCGCTACGAGAATGATTCGCTCGTGGCGTGGTACAACCAGTTCCCGCTGTATCGGGACGACCTCACCTCCCGCGTCGCCGTGCAGCGGCTTTCCGGCCTGCACGGCCGGATTGTCTCCCCGCTGGCCGACCTGGATGAGCACTACACCTTTGTCAATTTCGGTCCCAAGTGGTATATCGCCCGTTGTCAGACGCTGGGGGCCCTGAAGACCGTCCTCGGACTGGAGGTTGCCAACGAACTTTCCGACGATGACTACACCGTGAAACCCCTTTCGGAAAGCCTGGGTGTGCCGGTTTATGTACACGGCGAGCCGATGTTCAATGTCTCGGCGACGGCCTCGGGGGAGGCGGCCGGCCGGGCCTCGCCGCTTCTCTTTCTGGCGGCCCTGTTTGCCCTTGCGGCTGCCATTCTCTGGCTTCGGAGCCACCCCACGCTAATTTGGCTGGCCGCTACGATGGCTGTTGTGACGGCGGTGATTTTTGGACTGTATCTTTACGGACGGACCCTTTCCGGCAGCGTCCGGGTCTTCTCTCCGCTGCTGTATGCCGACGGGGCATTCCTGTATTCGCTTGGCGCCCTTCTGCTGATCAATCTGCTCGTCACGCTTCTGGTCCTCTGCGTGTCGTTCGTGGCGGGCTCGAAGAAGACGCCGCTCAGGATCTCGTTGTGCGCCGTGGCCATCCTTCTGATCGCTGCCTATATTCACCTGAGCTTCAAGAGCCTGGTGATGAATTCGGGCATTTCGGTCGAAGTGTTCAAGATTGCGACCCTGTCGGTCCATACCCTGCTGGTCTATGTCTCTTATTTCCTGCTGTCGCTGACGATTCCGCTGATCGTCCGGATGTGCTTCCCGGAGGTAATTACCCTGCACGGGCGGGTCATTTTCGCCTTTGCCGCAGCCTTGTATTTCGTGACGGCATCCTCGGTGCTGGGATTCCAGAAGGAGCGCAACCGGGTAGAGGTCTGGGGCAACCGTCTTGCGATGGACCGCGACATTGCCCTCGAGCTGCAGCTCCGCAGTATCGATTCGGCCTTGCAGGAGGATCCGCGCCTGGCGCTGATGTCGGCCCAGCCGGGCAGCAACCTCAAGATCGAGGACAACCTCAAGGAAACCTATATGGGCCGTCTCTCCCAGGGGAATGATATCAGCGTTTATCTCCTGGGCGATCAGAATTCCCGCGGCGTGGAAGCGATCTTCGATCGGCGGGTCCGGCGGGGGACGCCCATTTCGGATGATTCCCACTTCTTCTATAGCCGCGACAACAATGGCCGTTCCCGTTACACGGGCTTCTTCACGTATTATGTGGAAGGATACGGCTCCACCGGCCTGATGATCTGCGTCGAATCCAAGGCCAACCGCGAGGACCGCGGCTATTTCACCCTCCTCGGGGTTTCCGAACCCGGGCGGGTCAACCTGCCGCAGATTTATTCCTACGCCAAATACGTCAACGACCGCCTGGTGACCTTCAAGGGCAATTATGCCTATCCGACCCTGGTCTCCGACAATGTCCGCTCTCAGATGGAGCGGAACGCCGGGGGATCCCTCAAACTGGGCGGATTCGTGCATTTCATCCGGGAAATTCCGGGCGACGAGATGATCGTCGTCTCCCGGCCTGTGATTGACTGGCTGAATTATCTGGTGGAGGGAGTCCTGTTTGCCCTCGTCCTCTACGTGATGCTGACGCTGGTCTGGTTTACGCCCAGCCGCCGCTACCGGCCGGAGAAGGCGTATTTCCGCCGCCGGATCAACTGGGTGCTGTTCTCGTCGCTGCTGGTGACGATGATCGGAATGTCGGTATTCAGCGTGTATTTCGTGTACCGTCGCAGTGAGGCGGCACGGCGGGATATCCTGAGTTCCCGCATCAATACGATCCAGTCGGTAATGCTGGGCCGTTGCCGCAATGCGGTGGACTACCGGGATCTGCTGACGCAGGAGATCCATTCCGCAATGGAGAATGTGAGTGGAAGCCTCAAGGCGGACTTGACCCTCTATACCCCATCGGGCAAGGCGCTGATGACCACGACTCCCGAAATTTTCGACCGGATGATCATCGGAACCCGGATCGATATGGAGGTCCTTTCCGACATCGTCGTCCGCCACAAACGGTTCGTCATCAGCCCGGAGCGGATCGGCTCCAAGCGATATTACGCCCTCTATGCGCCGCTGACTAACGGCGACGGCGAAATGGTTGCCATTATCGGCTCGCCCTATACCAACGACGACTACGAGATGGAGAACGAGGCGGTATCCCACATCGCGACGATTCTGGTGGTGTTCCTCCTGCTGCTGATCCTGGCGCGGCTGATCTCGTCCCGCCTGGTGGACCGCCTGGTGCGGCCGCTCAGCGAGATGAGCGACAAGATGGAGGCCGCTGACGTGACGCATTTGGAGCATATTGAATACGATCGTGACGACGAGGTGTCCTCGCTGGTGAATGCCTACAACCAGATGGTGGACGTGCTTTCGGATAGCACCAAGAAGCTTGCGGAGGCCGAGCGGGACAATGCCTGGGCGGCGATGGCGCGTCAGGTGGCCCACGAGATCAAGAATCCGCTGACCCCGATGCAGCTCCAGATCCAGATGCTCGTCCGCCAGAAGGCGACCGGGAATCCGGCGTGGATCGAAAAGTTCGACGAGGCCTCGAAGATCATTCTCAGCCACATCCAGATCCTGTCGGATACGGCCAACGAATTCTCCAATTATGCCAAGCTGGGGATGGAAAAGGCCGTCGAGATTCCGATCGACCAGCTGCTTTCGGAAGAGGTGGATATGTATGCGTCGCGGGATGATATTGAATTCACCTACATCGGCCTCGCCGGTGCCGTCATCACCGGACCGAAACCCCAGCTGACCCGCTGTATCGTCAACCTGCTCACCAATGCTGTGCAGGCGGTCGACCAGCGCCGGGCTTCGGAAGGAGACGGCTGGAAGGGCCGGATTATGGTTTCGCTCCGCAATTCCAACAAGGACGGCTATTACGACATCGTCTTCGAGGACAACGGTCCTGGCGTGAGCGAGGAGCATATCGGCCATCTCTTCACCCCCAACTTCACCACTAAATCGGGCGGCTCCGGCCTCGGCCTCGCCATTACCCGCAGCATCGTGGAGTATTGCAAGGGCACGGTCAGCTACTCCCGTTCCTTCACCCTCGGCGGCGCCTGCTTCACCATCCGGTATCCGAAGTAGATCCCTTCACCTGCTTCGCAGGTTCGGGATGACAAACAGTGGGCTGTCATTCCGTCTCCTAGCTTCGTCATTCCGGACTTGATCCGGAATCTTTTTTTTGAGGAATTCAAAGAATTCTTTTTATCTTTGTATAGCGATAATTCCTCCTCCGATGCAAATCAAAGAAGCGCAGTTTGTCCAGAGCAGCACCCGGGTTCACCAGAAGCCGAAGGACGGCCTGCCGGAGTTTGCCTTCATCGGGCGGAGCAATGTCGGCAAATCTTCCCTGATCAATATGCTGTGCGGCCGCAAGGGCCTCGCCAAGACGTCCCAGACGCCGGGCAAGACGCGCCTTGTCAATCATTTCCGCATCAACGGCTCGTGGTACATCGTCGACCTTCCGGGCTACGGCTATGCCAGGATGCCCGACAAGGGCCGGGAAGAGCTCAGGCGGATCATCAGCGACTATATTCTCGGCTCGGAGGAGATGGTGCTCCTCTTTGTGCTGATTGATTCGCGCCACGACCTCGGCAGGGTGGATCTGGAATTCCTCGACTGGATCGGGGAGAACGGCGTCCCCTTTTCCATCATCTTCACCAAAGGCGACAAGTCGGGCCCCAACGTCCGCGCCGCGCAGGTGGAAAAGAACTGCCAGAAGCTCTTGGAGAGCTGGGAAGAGCTGCCCCCGGTATTTGTCAGTTCGTCGGAGACGGGGCTTGGAAAAGAAGATATCCTGAACCATATAGAAACCGTACTAAAATCCCTTGAAAATGGAGCATAAAGAGCACCAACTGAAGCTTTTCAGCTGCCGGGCGGCCGTGGACTTCGCCCAGAAGGTCGTTGAGGAAATCAACAAACTGGAAGACCCCTACGTACACGACATTCAGCTCGGAGCGCTGGAGGTGACCCAGTTCAGCGACGGGGAGTTCCAGCCCTCCTTCGCCGAGAGCGTCCGTGGCGCGACCTGTTTCATCCTGCAGTCGACCTTCCCGCCGACAGACAACCTGATGGAGCTCCTGCTCTCCATTGACGCGGCCAAGCGGGCTTCCGCCGACAAGGTGCTGGCGGTGCTGCCTTACTATGGCTGGGCCCGGCAGGACCGCAAGGACAAGCCGCGCGTCTCCATCGGTGCCAAGGTCGTTGCCAACCTCCTGAAGGTCGTCGGCACCGACGGCCTCATCACCTGCGACCTCCACGCCGACCAGATTCAGGGCTTCTTCGATTTCCCTGTCAACCATCTCTACGCCAGTAACGACTTCCTCGATACGCTCCTCAAGCTCCAGCGCAAGTACCGCTCCAACTTCTCCATCGCGGCTCCCGATATGGGCGGCGCCAAGCGGGCCAACATCTATGCCCGGCACCTTCACTGCCCGGTCGTGATCTGCCACAAGACCCGTTCCCGGGCCAACCAGGTCGACCGCATCCAGCCGATCGGTGAAGTGGAAGGCCGCGATATCGTCATCGTCGACGACATCATCGACACTGCCGGTACGCTGACTGAGGCGGCCAACGAGCTGATGAAACGGGGCGCCAAGAGCGTACGCGCCTTCGCGACGCACGCCGTCCTCTCCGGCCCGGCTTACGAGCGCATCGATGCTTCCGCCCTCGAGGAGGTTTATGTGACCGATACCATTCCGCTCTCGACCGATCCTGAGAAGGTCAAGTACCAGGGTAAGTTCCGCGTCGTGTCCATCGCGGCGACCGTCGCCAAGATGATCCTCCGCGTGTACAACTACCAGCCCATCAGTACGGAATTCATTATGTAGCCGGCTCCATGAAGGTCTTCCTCGCCGCCGTACTCTTCATAGGCCTCTGCGTCCTGGGCCTCGGCGTGAGCATCTTCTTCCGCAAGAACGGTCACTTCCCCGAAACCGATATCTCCAAGAACAAGGAGATGCAGCGGCTCGGTATCACCTGCCCCCACGAGGACGAACTGCGCGCGCAGGGGGAGAGATTCCGGAACAAGTCCGGAATGACGAGAGGAG
>JAFZAI010000158.1 GCA_017557325.1 Bacteroidales bacterium | reverse complement strand
GTGTTCGCTGGCGTTGGAGAGCGTACCCGCGAGGGTAACGCCCTCGTCCGCGAGTTGATAGTATCCGGTGTCATCAATTACGGAGAAGCCTTCATTAAGGCAATGGAAGAGGGAAGGTGGGACCTCAGTCTGGTAGACCGCGACGCCCTGGCCCAGAGTCAGGTGGCAATGGTCTTCGGGCAGATGAACGAACCTCCCGGAGCTCGTAGCAGCGTGGCTCTGAGCGGCCTCACACTAGCGGAGAGCTTCCGCGACAGCGGCGATCCCAAGTCGCCCCACGATATCCTGTTCTTCATAGACAACATCTTCCGTTTCACCCAGGCGGGCAGCGAGGTATCGGCCCTTCTTGGCCGGATGCCTTCCGCCGTCGGTTACCAGCCTACCCTCGCGACCGAGATGGGCCAGATGC
The DNA here is from genome assembly GCA_017557325.1 of Bacteroidales bacterium. Taxonomy (GTDB): domain Bacteria; phylum Bacteroidota; class Bacteroidia; order Bacteroidales; family UBA932; genus Cryptobacteroides. The sequence continues at coordinate 3,587 of JAFZAI010000158.1, read as the reverse complement.
AGGAGCGCATCACCTCCACCAAAAATGGCTCCATCACCTCCGTCCAGGCAGTTTACGTGCCGGCGGACGACCTTACCGATCCGGCCCCGGCAACGACTTTCTCCCACTTGGACGCCACAACGGTTCTGAGCCGGAAGATCACCGAACTCGGTATCTACCCGGCCGTCGATCCGCTGGATTCCACCTCCCGCATTCTCGACCCAAACATCGTCGGCAAGGCCCATTACGATACGGCCCAGCGCGTCAAGCAGATCCTTCAGCGCAATAAGGAACTGCAGGATATCATCGCTATCCTTGGTATGGACGAACTTTCCGAGGAGGATAAAGTCACGGTCAACCGCGCGAGAAGGGTACAGCGCTTCCTGTCGCAGCCGTTCTTCGTCGCCGAGCAGTTCACCGGCGTTCCCGGCGTGATGGTGAGCATCGAAGATACCATCAAGGGATTCAATATGATTCTCGACGGAGAGGTCGATTACCTGCCCGAGCAGGCATTCCTGAACGTCGGCACCATCGAGGATGCCATCAAGAAGGGCGAGGCTATTCTCGCGCAGGCGAAGGCGTAGGTTATGGCGGACATCCGGCTTCTCATACTTTCTCCCGAGGAGACGCTGCTCGATGCGGCAGTGGATGCGGTGACGCTGCCCGGAACAGTGAGCCCGTTCGAGGTGCTGCCGGGGCACGCCCCCATCATTTCTTCACTGGAAAAGGGCCTTGTCACCTGGCGTGCCGGAGCGGAAGAGGGGAGTCTCGCGATTGCCTCCGGCTTTGTGGAAGTAAAGGATAATCAAGTGCTTGCTGCTGTGGAACAATGAAACGCTTGCTCCTCATACTGCTGGGCCTCTTTGTCGGGGTGAGCCTTTTCGCACAGGAAGAGGAGGTCCCGATTGCAGATGTGATTTTCGAGCACGTCGGCGACGCCTACGAGTGGCATATCACCTCCTGGAAGGATCATCCGGTCTCCATTCACCTTCCGGTGATCGTCCGGAGCCGCACCTCGGGCTGGCACGTCTTCTCCTCGAAGCGGCTGGAGCACGGGGCGAGTTATGAAGGATTCACCATCCCCCACGACGATCCTTATGAGGGAAAGGTTGTCGAAATCATCGATGGCGAGCGGGTCCGTCCGCTGGACATTTCCATTACTAAGAACGTGCTGTCGCTGATGATGTCGGCTGTGCTTCTGGCGGTCATCGTACTGCTTACGGCACGCTGGTATCGTAAACACGATGCCCTAGAGGAGGCCCCGAAAGGCCTTGCCGCCGCCGTGGAGCCGCTGGTGATGATGATTCACAATATGGCGAAGGAAAACATCGGTGAGGATTACAGGCGCTATTCCCCCTTCCTCTGCACGGCCTTCTTCTTTATTCTGCTGAATAATTTTATGGGGATCATCCCCTTCTTCCCCGGAGGGGCCAACCTTACCGGCAACATCGCCATCACGATGGTGCTGGCCCTGTGCACCTTCTTTACGGTCAATCTGTTCGGCACCAAGCATTATTACAAGGACCTCTTCTGGCCCGACGTTCCGGGCTTCCTCAAACCCATTATGCCCCTCATTGAGGTGTTCAGCGCCCTGGTGAAGCCCATTTCCCTGACGATCCGTCTGTTCGCCAATATGCTGGCGGGGCATATTATGATTCTGTGCATCGTGTGCATCATTTTCGCGATGGCGAAGTATGGTCCGGCGATGACCGGGTCGATGACCTTCGTTTCGGTGCTGTTCGGCCTCTTCCTCGACCTGCTGGAGTGCCTGGTGGCCTTCATCCAGGCCTACGTCTTCACGATGCTTTCGTCGATTTATATCGGACTTTCAAGAGCGAAGGAATAAACAATCAAACTTTTTATAATTATGGTATTAGCAGTCATTCTTCAAGCAGTCGCAGGCGCCGCCCTCGGTAAGGTCGGTGCTGCATTCGGCGCTGCCGTCGCCGCCCTGGCCGCCGCTTTCGGTATCGCCAAGATCGGTAAATCCACGATGGAGGGCATCGCCCGCCAGCCCGAGTCCGCCGGCAATATGCGGACCAGTATGATCATCGCTGCCGGTATGATCGAGGGTGCGGCTCTGTTCGCCATCATCGTTTGCTTCCTGACGCTCATCCTGTAGGCTATGTCCCTCTTTACCCCCGATGCGGGCCTCCTCTTCTGGATGGTCATCATTTTCGGGCTCCTCTTCTTTATTCTGGCGAAGTGGGGCTTTCCGCTGATCACCTCGATGGTTGACAAGCGGAGCGCCGCCATCGACAAGTCGCTCAGGGATGCGAAGGAGGTGGAGGTGCGCCTCAGTGAGATGACCGCCGAGCACGAGCGGATGCTCTCCGAGGCCCGGAAAGAGCAGAGCGTGATGCTGAAAGAGGCATCCGATACCCGCAAGGCGATCATAGAGGAGGCGAAGACCGAGGCGCGGGCGGAGGCGGACAAGATCCTCTCCGAGGCCCGGGTCCGGATTGAAGCCGAGAAGGAGAGCGCCCTCCGCGACATCCGTCGCGAGGTGGCGATGCTCTCGGTCGGCGTGGCGGAGAAAATCCTCCGGAAAGATCTTTCGGATGCCGAAAGGGGAGAGGATTATCTCTCTACCCTCGTTGAGGAAGCCGCCCGCAGCGAAAAGACCTTAAGTTAATGGATACAGGCATCATAGCATCCCGGTACGCCGGCGCCTTGTTCCGCTATGCCGCGGAGCAGGGGGCGACGGATACCGTGTTCGACGAGGCGGCCCGCCTGCAGGCGGCCTTCTCCGCCGTGCCCGGCCTCAGGGATGTGATGGATGACGGCGTAATGGTCGGGGCGGAAGCTAAGGCCGCCCTGGTCCGGACCGCTCTGGGCGGGGAGATTTCTCCGACGATGGAGCGTTTCCTGCGTCTCCTGGATCAGCAGGGGCGGATGGACTGTCTCCGTCTGATCTTCAAGGATTACGCACAGTTGTATTACCGGGAGAAGGGGATTATCCCTGCCCGGCTCGTGACGGCCCGGGAGGCTTCCCCCGCACTCCTTGCTTCGCTGAAGGCCCTGGTAAAGCGCCGGACTGGAATGGAAGCGGAGATCCACGCGGAGGTGGATCCTTCCCTCATCGGCGGTCTCATCTTCGATCTCGGTGACGAGATGCTCGATGCATCGGTCGCCTCCCAGCTCGAAAAGATCCGCCGCAGCCTCATTGAAAAGAACAAGAGAATTGTATGAGTAACATTCATATTAAACCCGGAGAGGTCTCGGAAGTGCTGCTTCAGCAGCTCAGGGACATCGATACCGGCCTCCGTTTCGAGGAGACCGGCAAGGTGCTGCAGGTCAGCGACGGCGTTGTCCGCATCTACGGACTGAAAGGTGCCGAGGCGGGCGAACTGCTCGAATTTCCCGGCGGGGAAATGGCCGTGGTGATGAACCTCGAGCCGGACAATGTCGGCGCCGTGCTGATGGGCCCTTCTGAGGGAATCAGCGAGGGAATGGCCGTCCGGCGTACCGGTCGGATTGCCTCCATCGACGTCGGCGAGCAGATGCTTGGCCGCGTGGTGGATCCGCTCGGGCAGCCGCTCGACGGTCTCGGTCCTGTGGAGGGCGAGCTGACCCGGATGCCGTTGGAGCGCAAGGCGCCCGGCGTC
>JAFZAI010000157.1 GCA_017557325.1 Bacteroidales bacterium | reverse complement strand
GTTCATAGCCAACCCCAAGCGATGGCGTCGTACACTCGGCGATCACGAGGTCCGACTCCCGGAGCCAGGCCGTATCCTGCTCATAGATAGCTGCTTCCCGGTCTTCTTCTCCTTCAATCTTGCTCAGGGCAAGATTGCCGACGTGTTCGGTCAGGACGATGTCGGTTTTCTGGATATATTCGATCATCCGCCGATAGAGCTCAGCGTCGGCGCGTCCGCCCCGGATGGATCCGGCAAAATAGATTTTCCGCATTACTGAAGGAATTTAACAAATAGTTTGGGGAGGCAAACGTTCTTCAAAGCGAGCGCTTCGGCGAAAAGCGGGGCGATTTCGGCGTCCGTGAAGCCGGCGATGCCGCAGCCGATGCGGGTGACATAGAAAAAGAATTCCGTGTGAGCCTTGGCATACGCGATGAACTGGTCCACGTACGGCTTGATCGTCTCCACACCACCCTGCATCGTGGGAATCGCATAGCTCTGTCCGCGATGCCCGACACCGCATCCGAGCACGGCACCGAACTGCCTGAAGGCTATCCACGCCGCCCCGCCGCCGTGCATTCCGGCAAGGTTGCTCCCGAAAACGAACACCTCGTCCGCCTTCAACTGTGTGATATAATCCGGCGTAAAGTCCGGCCGGGGAATGTTGTTGTAGATCATAGGATGTAACCGATATCTTTGAAACCATAGGGTATTACCTTCGTACCGGGGTCGCTGGCGACACTTTGCTCCACCAGCAGCTGCCCGTCGGCAGGAGAGACGCCGCGGATGATGCCGCGGAAGACCTCTCCGGTCCTAAGGTCGCGGTAGGGGCGCTCTACGTCCTTTTGGAAGAGGGCGGAGCAGTAGTCGGAGAGGAGGTTGTCAGGGGCGGAGGGGGAGAGATTCCGGGTCGAGCCCGGAATGACGGAAGTAAAGTGTTGGCAAAACCTTTCCAGAGCAGGCTTAAGATCAGTATGGCGGCCGGTGAGGAGCATTAAGGATGTCGGATTGGGAAGGCTGGCGGGGAATTCGGTCTGGTTGAGATTGATCCCGATGCCGACGGCGGACACGGTGGAGCCCGATGGTCCCAACCGATTCTCAATGAGCATCCCGCAGATCTTGCGCTTGCCCACATAAATGTCATTGGGCCACTTGATGACGGCCTCGACGCCCTCCGCCCGGAGGAAATTCCGCACCGCCACCGCCGCCGCCATATTCAGCCGGACCAGGTCCTCCGAGGTAAAATCCCCCTTCAGCAGCACCGTAAACGTCAGATTCTCCCTGGGCGCCGAGCTCCACGTATTGCCCCGCTGCCCTCGCCCCGCCGTCTGCTCCCGCGCCGCGATGACCGTCAGATTCTCCAACTCCTCAGCCCTTCTCATCGCCTCCGCATTCGTCGAATCTATACTATCATACCAAATAACCCGCATTTTTTCGATTTACCTATATTTTGATTATATTTGTAAGTTAATATGCAAAAATACAAAGAAAAATTATGATAACACACGATCTTCGAATTTTGGCCGACGCGATGCAGGATAAGAAGGGCCAGCGGGTTGTTTCCCTTGACCTCCGCTCCATCGACGGGGCCATCGCCGAGTGGTTTGTCGTCTGCGACGGATCCAGCACCACCAACGTGGGCGCCATCGCCGACAACGTCCTCAAGGAAATGAAAGAGCAGCTCGGCCTCAAGCCGCTGCGGCAGCAGGGTGGCGAGAACAACTTCTGGGTCATCCTCGACTACGGCCACATCATCGTCCATATCTTCCTCACCGAGTACCGCGAATTCTACCGGCTGGAAGACCTCTGGGCCGACGTTCCCCGCAAGGAGTACAAGCCCCGTCCCGTCAGCGCGCGCAAGAAGAAAACGGACCAATAGCATAACGAAATGGCAGAGAAATCCCCCAAGAAAAAGATTGTCCGCATCAACCTCTCGTGGTTGTATGTCATCCTCCTGATCGGTCTGGGCTTCCTGGTCTTCTCCCGGGGCGGATCCAACCCGCAGAAGGTCGAGTGGGCCGAGGTGCAGGAGATGATTGCAAACGGAGATGTCGAGAAGATCGAATTCGTCCGCAACGATTACCAGGGCAACATCAAGATCAAGCCCGAGCGTCTCGGCAAATACGCCGAGAAATTCGGCGGCCAGGTGCCCCGCAAATCCCCGCACTTCTTCTTCCTCGTGAGCGATAAATTCAACCCGGAAGAGACCTTTGGCGCCCTAAATGAGACCCTCCCGACGGCCTCCCGCTTCGAGGTCGTCCTCAAGAATAACGACCACACCTGGTCCAATGTCCTCGAATGGATCCTTTGGCCGGTGCTGATCATCCTGATGTGGGTGTGGATGTTCCGCGGCTTCGGCAAGAATGCCGGAGGCGGCGGCGGCTTCGGCCCCGGCGGCAACCCCTTCAACGTTGGGAAAGCCAATGGCAAACTGGCCGACAAGACCAAAGTCAACGTCTCCTTCAAGGATGTCGCCGGCCTGTACGGCGCCAAGGAAGAAGTGATGGAGATTGTCGATTTCCTGAAGAATCCCAAGAAATACACCGCCCTCGGCGGCAAGATTCCCAAGGGTGCCCTCCTGGTAGGTCCTCCCGGAACCGGCAAGACCCTCCTTGCGAAAGCGGTGGCAGGGGAGGCGGACGTACCGTTCTTCTCCATCTCCGGTTCCGACTTCGTGGAAATGTTCGTTGGCGTGGGCGCGTCCCGTGTGCGCGACCTCTTCC
>JAFZAI010000156.1 GCA_017557325.1 Bacteroidales bacterium | reverse complement strand
CGAGTCGTTCCGGTTTATAGAGTCGCAGGACCCGGTGGCGCACCGCATCTACAGGGTGGCCCCGTACGGGCAGAGCGCCGCGAAGGACAGCTGGGAGCGCCTGCTGGACCGCTGGCTGGGTCCGGACGGGGACGTGAAGGCGCTGGACGATGCCGTGGCGGCAGCCAGGAAGCGCATCGGCAAGCCGGAGAGGCGGCAGGCGGTCATCCTCACGATGCCCGACCCGGTGATGCTGGAACGTTTCTCCGACAAGAAGTCTTCTACGACCTATTGGGGCGCCCTGGATGGCCGGCAGCTGGATTTCTCGGATGTTCAGGACCAGATCCGTGCTTCAAAATGGTACATCGATGAGGCCCGCGCCCGTTTCAAGGCGCTGAAACTCAAGAATCTGGATCTCGGCGGCTTTTACATTCTCTCGGAGGATCTCCCCAACGGATTCGGCGAGACGCCCTCCGAACGGCTCAACATCCAGTACAAGCGCTGGGAGACGATTCTTCCGGCCCTGTCGGAATATATCCACGCCTGCGGGGAGGGCTTATACTGGATTCCCTACCATCTGGCCCCGGGCTACAAGAACTGGAAGCAGCTCGGTATCGACATGGCCTATATGCAGCCGAACTACTACTGGGACCTGTTCAAGAAGGATCGCCATCCTTTCGACAAGACCATTGCAGCCGTGAAGGATTATGGAATGGGGATGGAGCTGGAGTTTGAATATTCGATGGTGGCGGAGGTGATGAAGGTGGAGAAGAAGGGGCCGGACGGTGACGGCGCGATGATTTTCTCCGAGAAGGATGTCCCGGCGCTGCGCGGGATGTTCCGCGAATACCTGAAGCGTTTCAAGGAGGCAGGCCTCTATGGCACCCGCCCCTTCGCCCTCTACAGCGGCACGGATGCCCTCCACCAGCTGGCTGTCTCCACCGACCTCGAGGACCGCGCGATGTATCTGGAGCTCTGCAAATTTGTAGTTGATAACCCGGCCCGGGCCCGCCGTCCATGAAAACGGGCCAGCCGTCCACAAAAACGGCCCAAAACGTGGACGGGCCGGGGAAAACGGGCCAGCCGTCCACAAAAACGGCCCAAAACGTGGACGGGAGAGCGGGCCAAAACTGGAAGGGAAAAGAATGAATGATATGAAGAAGATTGTTTTATTGACGGCTCTGCTCGCTGCGGGATGTGCCGGCGGGGGACATGTGCATGATGTCGATTGCGGATGCGGGGAGGGGGAGCTGACCCTCTCGGACAGCCTGGCCATCGTGACCGTTGAGGAAGACGGGACGCTGTCGGCGCTTGTCAATGCCGTAACGGGGCATAATTATGCCGGCGGAGAGGGGCTTTGGCGGCTCTACTACAATGATGCGGAGCAGAAGGAAATCGAGGTGGATGCGGACGATCAGTTCGCCGTTACCGAGTACATTCCCGAGAGCGACGCCATTCTCGTTCACTACGACAGCCTGACGGCCCTCGGCCGCAAGCTCGATATGAAGGTGCTCCTTACGATCACTCTCAAGGACGGGCAGGTGCGGTTCGCATCCTGGCTCGAGAACAACGAGCCCGGCACGATCATCCGCGAATTCCAGTACCCGCTCGTCGGCAACCTGCAGCTCCCGGAGGGCTACAGACTCCTTACGACGCATACCGGCGGGCAGGTCTTTGACGATCCGGTCCGCAAGATCGCCGATATGCCGCGCGGTCCGCTCTATATGACGCCGGCATCGAAATTCCGGCAGTACGACCTGCAGTATCCCCGGCACGCGGCCTCCAACTGCTTCGCATTCTTCGGCGAAAAGGACGGCCTCTACTTCGGCTCGCACGACCCCTCTTTCCAGCAGACCTGGCATGGACTCCGCGCCTATCCGGAGGGGGATCAGGGCGCCCGGTGGGAGGATTTCAACCGGCTTGAAGGCGGCTTCTACCGCTATCCCAACATCACCGAGGGGCAGACCTGGGGCAATGCCTGCTCCGTCATCGTGCCGTATAACGGCTCCTGGCGGGAGACCGCGCACATTTACCGCGCCTGGGCCGACACCTGGTGGGAGAAGACGCCCCCGCCAGAGTGGGTCCGCCGGATGACCGGTTGGCAGCGGCTGATCTTCAAGCACCAGTACGGGGAGTATCTCCGCCGTTATGAAGACCTTCCGGGGCATATCTTCGAGGTGGGGGAGAGCGTCGGCTGCTATGCCGTCCTTGCCTTCGGCTGGTGGGCGGAAGGGATGGACAACGGCTATCCCGATTATTCGCCCGACATGAGCCAGGGCGGGGATGGCGGCTGGGCCAGGGCGGTTGCCGATTACCGTGCCAAAGGCGGAAGGCTGATCCAGTATTTCAACGGCAGGCTGATCGATGTCGAAAGCGAATTTTACCGCAGCGGCGCGGCGGATGCCGTGACCAACAAGGACAATCACGGCATCGAATTCACCGAACACTATAAGTTTACGGGCGAAGGGACGACGCTCGGGTACTATGATTCCCGCACTTTCGCCATCGCGGATATGTCGAAGAGGCCTTGGCGGGATATGCTGCTTGACATGGCGGACCGTGCCTTGGCTTGTGGCGCCGATGCCGTCTTCTACGACCAGCTCGGCGTGGCGGAAGAATTCCCGAACTGGGACCGCACGGGTTCCTCTCCGGTCCAGGATATTTTTACGGGACGCTACAAGGCGGAGGCCCTGAAGGAAATCCGCGACCATGTGAAGGCTTCAGATCCGGCGTTCGCCCTCGGTACGGAATGGCTGTCGGACTGCACGTCGCAGTATTGCGATTTCGTCCATATCGTCGAATTCACGGCGCTGCCGGAGAGTTTCCCCGACTGGTTCCGCTACACTTTCCCGGAAGTCATCTGGTCCGACCGCTGCGTCCGCGATGACAATGACGTCCCGCGCCGCGTGAACAACACCCTGCTCAAGGGCCTGGTGAATGATATCGAGGTCTTCCGCTGCCGCGGAATGATCAATGAAACGCCTGTCTATCAGGCGCATCTGGCCAAGGTGAATGCGGTCCGCAGTGAATTTCCGGAGCTCCTGCTGGAGGGACGCTTCCTCGCCGACGAGGGCTTCACCTGCTCCAATCCGGCCGTGACGGCCCGGGCCTTTGCCGCCGGGGATTCGCTGGCCATTGTATCGACTTATACCGGGAAGGGAACGGTGTATGCATCTCTCCGCGTCCCCGGCTACCGCTTCGTGACAGCCCGGACCATCGGACCCGCCCGCGTCCGCCGCGGCTCCCTCCGCTTCGGCGAGAACGGCCTCGCCGTATCCGTCTATAAAAAAGAGGGCCGATCGGGTCGGCCATGACAGCGCACTCATTCCCGGAATCTATGAAGAGAATTCTACCTGTATTTCTATTTCTCCTTGCGGCCTGCGGGGAGAAGACCCCGACGGCGACTGCGCTGGCGGAACCCACGGGCGTGAGCGCCGTGCTGCTGGAGGACCAGACATCTGCCCGGCTGACGTGGAACGCCGTTACGGGAGCCGTATCCTATTACGTATTCCTCAGAGAAAGCACGCAGGGCTACTATATCGACCCCGTCGCTTCGGTGGCGGCCTCTCCGCTGGCGTATACCTTCACGGGCCTGACTCCCGGCAAATCCTATTATTGCGGCGTCCAGGCCATGGGGAAGACCGTGAAGGAGCTTTCCCGGATTGTCTATTCGGACCTGCTGACGGTTCCCAAAGAGGAGGAACCGGTTGTCCCGGACCCTCCCGTCGGGCCGGATCCGCCTGTCATCCCGGACCCCGGGGACAAGCCTTCGTTTGAAATTGTAAGCAACTATGCGACCAGTGCGTATATCGGGATCCGGTACAAAATCGGCAATGCCGGAACGAACATTCCGCACGGCATCTGTTTCGCGGAGCATGCGGAGCCGACGACGGAGGACGCTGTCATTGCCGGCCCGGCCCTCGGTGACAAGACGGATCTCCTGCAACTGATTCCCTCCACAATGCTCGCTTATGGCAAGACATATCATGTCCGCCCTTACGCGACAGTGACTTCCGGGACCTACTATGGCCCGGATACGGAACTGACCCTGACCGCAGAGCCTGCGGCGATTCAGCTCACCTGGAACAAGGTTTCAACCCCAGGACTGGATGCCGGCATTGAAGTCTACGAGACGACTTCCACCCTTTCCGGACGCGCCTTCCACGCCTGGTACGCCATCGCCGACTGTACGGGCGGAATCGAACTCCGCGTACAATATCCTTCTGCGAAAGCGACAGTCGAGAATCAGTTCGGCGACGATTGCCAGGTCCTCATCAACGGATCTGTCTTCGGCGGCTCCGGGAAATCCATCGCGATGGCCATCACGGACGGCACCCGAAGCGCCTGGCGGGCTGAGGCTGACGGGCAGTACTGGGGCGCCGGCAAACTGCTTCCGGTGACCCGGGCCACCTTCGGGGTCGATGCTTCCGGTCATCCCGCGACCTGCTGGTCGGGCTACCCCGACGCATCGTACTGCTGGTTTTATGACAGGCCCCTGACGACGGTGGCCGGCGAGGCGGCATTTTCCGCCTGCACGGCCTCCCATCCCGCCCCGGCGCTGGACTGGCTTCCGAAGAATGCCATCGCCGGCGGCCCGATGCTGCTTCACGGCGGCATTTGCCCGACCGACCTGACCAAGTCTCCCACGGGATACTATATGACCAATTACGAGCTCTGGGCGGACGATATTTTCGGCTCATGCCCCGACCGGACGGCCGTGGGGTACACGGCGGACGGCAAGGTCGTGCTCTTCGTCTGTGACGGCCGGATCGCGGCTTCGAAGGGAGCCTATGTGACGGAGGTGGCGCAGATGCTCCGCGGGATCGGATGCGTCGGAGCTATCAACCTCGACGGGGGAGATTCTACGGCTATGGTGGTCCGCGGGACTGGCCGGATCAACGATTCTACCGGCGGTTCCCGTGCGGTCTGCACGACGCTCGGCTTCTTTAAGAGACCGTAAAGTTTCAGTTTTTAATAAAATTTTTGCAAAACTTCCGAAAAATTTTGTATATTTGCAGTTGATGCAGAAGTGCATAAACCTTGAATTAATTGTAACTAATTATTAATAAAACGTTTATGAAAAAATTACTGTATTTTCTTGCGATCCCGGCACTGGCTCTCTCCGCTTTTGCCTGCAAACCTGAAGAGGTTGTAGAGGATCCGATCCAGTACTCCCTTACGGCGGATGAAGCCTTCGTGAACGGCGTCGCCACCATCACCGTCACGGGCAGCAAGGCTGCGGCCGAGGACGTGACGATCAGCATCGGCGTCAGCGAGGCCTCTATGGTTGCGCCCGAGTGCGTGATTTATGAGCCTGCACTCGTAATCCCTGCCGGCGCTACGACGGCTTCGATGACCCTGACCATCCCCGAGAAGAATCTGAAACCCGGCCTTACCGGTACGGTAACGGTAGTTGCTTCTTATAACGACCTCCTGGTAGACCAGGTCCTTATCGCTGCATCCCGCGAGAGCCTCAACGGTGCCTGGGCTGTTATCGGTCCCAAGGGCTATGGTGACGGCAACGATATTCCGATGGTGGAGGATGAGGACGGCTGGTATATCGCTGAGGATGTCATGGTCGAAGGTGACGGCTCTTTCAAATTCCGCAAAGACGGTGCTTTCGACGTGGCGCTTGGTATCGCTTCGGCCGAGACCCCGGAATTTGACGAACTTTTCGACCTTGTCGACTGGGATGGCTGCTATGGTATCGCCGTTCCTTCCGGAACCTACTCGATCGCCATCAACCCCGATCTGATGCAGGGTTATATCCACTGTGAGTATCAGGGCGCTTTCGAGGCGAGAATCGAGCGTGAGTGGGGCAAGTATCCTGACACCTGGCCTGCATTTACGAACAACCTCGACCGCAATGCCGCGATGGACGACGAGTATATCTATGTCGTTCAGGCCGGCGCCGGCAAGAAAGGTATCTGGGCCATTCCTCTTACGGACGAGGAGCCCGATCTCGCCAGCGCCAAGCAGGTCAATGTGACCGGCATTTACGACGAAGGTACTTTCTACACCTCCTGCGTCAAGACCATTCCCAATCCCGCTACCGGCAAGAGGATCCTTCTTGTCTGCAACCTAGCGATGGCGGCGAATGCCCATCTGTATCTCTATGCCTATGACAAGGGTATCGATCAGGCTCCGACCGTCCTGCTGAAGGACTATGTGCTTCCCGACTGGGCGGAAAGGCGTTTTGGTGATTTCTTCACCGTCGTCGGCGACTGGTCCAACGGCTATGTCTGGTTCCGGACCAATACGACCGGGGCCCGCACGACCGCCCGCTGGAAGATTACCAACGGCGCTCTTGCCAGCCAGACTCCTGACGGCTTCAACTATGGCTATGGTGCTTCCGAGGGTAAGGGAGCCTTCTATCAGCTGGATATGAGCTCCAAGATGGGTCTGCTGATTACTCCTACTATCGGTCTGTTCTACGACCTCAATTCCGGCGAGGGACAGGTCTGGAGCGGTGTCGACCAGAGTGTCTTCAAGAATCACTTCGGTTTCACTCCGTTTGAGTACAAGGGCCGGAAGTTCCTGGCTTTCGTCAAGATGTTCAATGCAGCCCGCGCGTGGCTGACGGTGATCGAGACGACGGACAATATCAAGACGGACCTGGAGACCTATGCCAAGAACGGCGCCAACATCTACTATCAGGCGGCCATTCAGATTGCCAAGGACGGTCCTTCCGAGGACGTTATGTCCGGAGCGACCTACACCGATCAGAGCACCGGCAGCTGCGACGTGGTTGTCAAGGGTGACGATGTTTACCTGATGGGCCATCTCCACAATGTCGGTCTCTCGCTCTTCAAGTTCACCATGCGTCCCGACGACGGCAAATAGTCCCCTCTGACGGATTTTCTTACGGCGCCGAAGGTTTTTCCCTCGGCGCCGTTTTTCTCCCCGCCATTTCAGAAAAAATCGTATCTTTGTACAATACGGGAAAGAATTGACCCCAATGAGTTATTTGCTAGTCCTTCTGATTCTGCTGATTCCCTCCCCGGTGTCGTACACCTCGGAGAAAGGGGAGTGTGATGCCGCCAGGGTACGTGTGGTGGAGAAGGTCGGGAAGAAGGCTTTCCTGAAGCGGACGGCCTTCCTGGCGGATTTCGCCCGGGAGGAGGCGTATGCGCTGACGGTCAGGCCGGGGCGGATCCTCATCGAGGCGGCGACGCCGACGGGCGCCTTCCGGGCCCGGAAGAGTCTCGAGCAGATGCGCCTGGAGGGAGACAGGATTCCCTGCTGCACGATCTTCGATTACCCGCGCTTCCGTCACCGCGGCCTGCTGATCGACGAATCGCGCTCCTTCAAGGGGCTCGATTTCCTCAAGAAGCAGGTCGATGCGATGGCGCTTCTCAAGCTGAACCGCCTGCACCTGCATCTGACCGACGCGGCCGGCTGGCGTCTCCGCATCGAGGCGTATCCAGCGCTGACCGACAAGGCGGCCTGGCGTATCGGCGAGCGGTATATCGACTGGCAGAATGCCGGCTATCCCTTTGCGACGGCGACTACGACGGGCGCGTATGGCGGATTCTACACCCGGGAGCAGATGAAGGAGCTCGTCGCGTATGCGGCGGAGCGGCACGTCGAGATCATCCCCGAAATCGAGATGCCGGGGCACAGCATGGAGGTCAACCGGACCTATCCGGAGATGGCCTGCGAGACGTCCGACGGCAAGGCGCTTCCTTTTTCCTGGGACCTTTGTCCCGGCCGCGACGAAACATTTACTTTCCTGGAAACGGTACTCTCCGAGGTGATGGAAATTTTCCCTTCCCGGTATATCCATATCGGCGGTGACGAGGCCGTGATGAAGGATTGGCCCCGCTGCGTGCATTGCAAGGCGCGCATGGATGCGGAGGGTTATACCGATGTCAAGCAACTTCAGGGCTATCTCGTCCGGCGGATCGAGGCTTTTCTCCGCTCGAAGGGCCGGACGATGCTCGGCTGGGACGAGATCCTCGAGACCGGCATCCCTGAGGGCGCCGTCGTGATGTCCTGGCGGGGGACCTCCGGCGGCAAAAAGGCGGCCGCTGCCGGGCACGATGTCATCATGTGCCCCACGGCTTATTGCTATCTGGATTATTATCAGGACCTGATCCGCAAGGAGCCCAAGGCGGTGGGGCCCCTGAATTCGCTCCACAGGGTGTGGAGCTTCGAGCCGGCGGAAGGCTTTTCCGATCTGGATGCCGGGCATATCCTGGGTCTCCAGGGCAATCTCTGGTGCGAGTGGGTCCCGACGGTTTCCCATGCGGAATATATGCTTTATCCCCGGGCCTTCGCCATCGCCGAAACCGGCTGGTCGCCCCGCGGGAACGATACGTTCGAGGGCTTCCGTCCCCGGGCTGTTTCGCTCTGCAAGGCCTTCCGCTCCCTGGGCTACAACACCTTCGACTTGTCCACGGAATCCGAGCGTGCCCAGTCGCGTTGTTATGAGGTCGGGCGCCAGGGTTACCAGGTGATTTACCAGGAGAAAGGAGGCGTCACGTTGAGTTATTATCACGCCACGCCGGCCCGCGTGATGATCTTTGACGGCTGGGCCTTCCTCGACCGCAACGGCAACGAGGCCCTGGATCTCTTTGAGGACTGGCGCAAGCAGCCCGGAGAGCGCTCCGACGACTATTATCGCCTTACCGGGGAGCGGATTCCTCCCGAAAAGTTCGCCTCCGGCGAATTTGACAACCCCGCAAACGCCAAACCATTATGAAACTGACGACCCTCCCGTCCAGCGGCAGGCCGCTGTACAAACAGATTACGGATCAGATCGAGAAAGCCGTTCGGAGCGGGGAACTTCCTGAGGGGAGCCGCCTGCCTTCCATGAACGAGCTGGCTGAGGAACTCAAGATTTCCCGCGAAACAGTCAAGAAGGCGTACGGCATCCTTCGTGATCGTGGCATCATCCGCCCTCGCCACGGGATGGGTTTCTACGTCAACGCCCCCGACGCAGGCACCGCTCCGCTTTCGATTCTCCTGCTGTTTGATAAGCTCAGCATCTACAAGCAGGTAATTTTCAACAGCTTCAGCGCGGAAATCGGCGGCCGGGCTGAGATGACGATTCTCACCCACAATCAGAGTCTCGACCTGCTGCACTACTACCTTGACAATAACCTCGACGACTTCGACTACTACGTCATCACCCCGCATTTCCCGCTCGACGAGGCTTCACAGGCGCAGGCGTTGAAGCTGGTCTCGCGGATTCCGAACCGGAAGCTCATTATGCTCGACCGGCTCATTCCGGGCTTCACCGGCCATTTCGGGGCGGTATATCAGGACTTCGACAATGACGTCTATTACGGCCTGACGGAGGGCTTGGACAAGTTGCGTTCCTCTTCGGCGCTGAAAGTGGTGACCCTGCCAGACAGTCTCTATGGCTCACATATCCGCCGGGGTGTGGAGCGCTTCTGCGCGGAGTATGCGATCCCGGTGGAATTTTTCTCTTCCGTTCCCGACAGGCCGCAGAAGGGGGATACGTTCCTCCTGCTGAATTCCCAGGTGGACGCGGGCCTGGTGGAACTTTCGCGCCGGATTTCGGCCCTCGGCCTGAAGGTCGGGAGCGATGTCCGCATCATTTCCTATAATGAATTCGAGCTCAACGAGGTGATGCTCGGCGGGCTGACGACCATCTCGACGGACTTCCCGGAAATGGGAAAGATTGCAGCCAGGATGATCCTCGACCACAATCTTTCCAAAGTGCACTGTCCGTTCCGGATGACCCGGAGGAGTACGTTCTAGCTACTCTGCCGGGGCGATGGCGCCCATCGGGCAAGCGTCGGCGCAGGTGCCGCAATCGACGCAGAGTTCGGGGTTGATGCTGTACACATCACCCTCGTTGATGGCGCCCTGAGGGCACTCACCGATGCAGGTCCCGCAAGCAATGCAGGTGTTTTCGTCAATCTTGTAAGCCATAGTGTTTATAATTTAATATAGTTGTTGCCGTTTCAGCGGCACAAAGATAACCATTTTCTTTGAATTCCGCAATCCTTTCTTATTCCGTGCCAAAACGTAAGTCTCCCCATTTGTTGGGAGCTTCAGTTCTAGCCGAAGTGTAACAGGTCCTCCGTCACCGCGGAGGACCTGTTACGTTTTACCCCCTTTTCTGTCACTGGTCGTCCATTGGTCTGGAGGACCTGTAGCACTTGTCGCTTGCGAGGATTGGGGGATGGCGCCTCTAGGGGCCGGGAGGCCCCTTGTATGTTTGGCAACATTTGCGAGCAACTTGCTCGCAGAGGCGCCATCCCTTTTCTTAAAAAATCAATGTAAAAATTCAAAAACAGCGAAAACATTCAAAAAACATAAAAATATTTGCACCTTAGACTCTTTATGCTATAGGATGACAGCTCTAGAATCTGTAGGTTTGCTTCCAAAATGAGACGCGATGAAGTACTATTTTCTCAGTTCCTCGCACTTGGAGAACAGGATTTGGTTCCGGGATGATGAGGATTTTAAGGCCGGGATGAATTTTGTTGCGCTTGCCGCGGCTCACTGCGGGGTGGCGCTTCTGGTATTTGTGCTGATGTCCAATCACGTGCACTTTTTGCTGGCCGCGAATTATGAAATGGAGGCACGAGAATTCTTTTCTTATTTCAAGAAAGTATACAGTCAGTATCTCAATCGCAAATATCGTACACTTCGTTTCCTAAGGGAGAACGTCCTGGATTGTCAGGAAGTATCAGCTTTGAAGGAACATTTGGAGAGAGTAATTGCCTATATCTTGATGAATCCCGTCGCTGCGAATATCGTCCTGCATCCGGTTCAATATCCCTGGGGATGCGGCAACTGTTTTTTTACAGCACGGAATCTCAAGGGCCGCAAAGTCGGAAGTATGGGCTATCGGGAGAGGCGTCGCATCCTTCATAGTCATCAGTCCTTTGGGGAGAATAATATCCTGGGAGAGGATGGATATATCCTTCCAGAGTCCTTTGTGCGGAAGGATATGGTGGAAGCAATCTTCCGTACGCCCAACCGATTGAATTATTTTCTGAATAACTCTTCAAAGGCCCGGAAGGTGCTTGAATCAGAAAACGGTATGCTTCCGTCTTTCCAGGATAAGTGCCTCGTCATTATGACCCGGGATATATGCGCCTCCCTGTTCAGAAAAACGGAGTTGTCGGATTTGACAGACCGAGAGAAGAAGCGACTTGTCTATGAGTTGCACAGGAGAAGCGGAGCGGATTTGAAACAACTTTCCCGGGTTTTAGAGATGTCACCAGCATATGTGGCGGAGATTCTATCCCAATTGTAACCTTATCGAAGTGTGACAGATCCTCCGTCACTGTGGAGGACCTGTTACGTTTTACCCCATTTTTGTCACTGGTCGTCCGTCGGTCTGGAGGACCTGTAGCACTATGGGTGACAAATAGGGAAAAATTCCTTATATTTGTACATTATGCGAAGAATAGGGATCATAGCGCTGGCGGTGCTGGCGGGGGCGTGCTTCCACAGGGGGCATAAGGGGACGGAGGATCCGGGCGTGGGGGCGGATACGCTGCAGATTGCGCCGGATACGACGCTTATTATCGGGGAGGCGCCCGAGGATGAGATTCTCGACGAGAACGGCAATATCTCCGCCGACCCCGTCGTGGCGGAGGTCCCGGTCCCGAAGGGCAACGAGCCGGTCCGCGTCGGGGAGGGCGTGGAGTTCGACAAGGTGCTGCACGATTTCGGCGATTTTGCCGAGAGTGATGGGCCCAAGACGTGTACGTTCCATGTTAAGAATACCGGCAAGGAGCCGCTTGCGATCTATGAGGTCATCACGTCCTGCGGCTGTACGGACGCCACCTGGACCAAGGAGCCCCTTCAACCCGGCAAGACAGGCAAGATCACCGTCACCTACAAGAATGAGGATGGTCCGTATCCCTTCGACAAGACCCTTACTGTCTATCTCTCCTCGCTCAGCAAGTCGGTAACCCTTCGGATCCGGGGCAATGTTCACGAGCGGAAACAGTCCCTGGAGGAGAATTTCGCGGTGCGGGTCGGTGTGCTCGGGCTCAAGTCCCGCGAACTCAATGCGGGTAATATGGAGCAGGGCCACGAAACGGGAGACCAGGTCTATGTCGCCAATCTCGGCCGCAAGAGTGTCAGCGTCTCCTTCAAGGATGTCTCGGACGGTCTCGAACTCAGTGTGTCGCCCAATCCGATCCCGGCTCGCTCCACGGCGACCCTGACCTTCTCGGTCAAGTCTTCCCGCGAACGCTGGGGGAAAAACATCTATTCCGCCACGCCCGTTGTCGGCGGCACGGCCTATCCCGCCGCAGCGCTCAGCATCCGCGCCGTCACCAAGGAGGATTTCTCCACCTGGACCGATGCCGAAAAGGAACAGGCCTCCCTGCCGATGTTTGACGACAGCACCCTGTCCTACGGTACGGTCAAAGCAGGGGAAAAGGTTACGAAAACATTCACCTTCGTCAACAAGGGCAAGGGCGTCTTCGTCTGCTACAAGGCAGATACCGAGACTCCGGGCGTCACATTTGCTCCGATAGACGACGTCGCTCCCGGCGGGAAGGGCTCCGTCACCGTCACCTTCGACACGACCGGTCTTCCCCCCGGAGATCACGATGTCTATATGACGCTGATCACCAATTCCCCCTCCCGGCCGCTGGTCTCGCTGTTCCTGATCGGCTCCGTTGCATCCCAACAATAAAAAAAAAGAGGCCCGAGAGCCTCTTTCTGAGCCACTCATCAGACTCGAACTGACGACCTGCGCGTTACGAATGCGCTGCTCTACCGACTGAGCTAAAGTGGCGGACCGATTACCGTGAATCGGGACTGCAAAGATAATTCATTTTTTTAACTCTGCAAAAAATTATTTTCCCTGTCATTCCGGACTTGTCTTTCCCCGTCATTCCGGACTTGTTCCGGAATCTTTCAACTGGGGTGTACTGTGGTATCAAAAAAATATGTATCTTTGCGTATTCAATAAATTGAAGCGTCTATGAAAGTCAACACGCGTTCTGCCTTTTACAAGTGGGAAGTCGTCCTGCTGCTGTGGTTTGCTTACTTTTTGAATCAGGGAGACCGGGCCGTCTTCGGGGCCGTGCTGCCCCATATCCAGGCGTTCCTCGGAGCGACGGATTCGACGATGGGTCTTATCTCCACCTGCTTCAACGTTTTCTTTGCCCTGACCGTTCCGTTCGCCGGCTACTTCGCCGACCGGATGAGCCGGAAGAAGATCATCGTCTTCAGCATCGCGCTGTTCAGCGTCGCGACGATGTTTACCGGGGTGGCCAATACGGTGATCCTGTTCATCCTCTTCCGCAGCGTCTCCACCGGTATGGGCGAGGCGATGTTCGGCCCGACCTACCCGGCCATCATCGCGGAGTACCACGACAATAAGACCCGTGCGACGGCAATGTCCCTCCACCAGACGGCCTATTACGTGGGCGTGGTGGCGAGTACGTTCCTCGCGGGCTTGATTGCAGATAAGTTCGGCTGGCAGTATTCCTTCCTGATCTTCGGTGGCGTGGGCGTGCTGTTTACCTTCGTGCTCGTGTGGCGGCTCAAGGACAAGCCTAAGAGCGAAGAAGAGCTTGCTGCACGTGCGGCTTCCCAGCCTGAAGGTGGCCATTTCGCGGGCTTCCTGAAGAGCTTCTGGGAGAGTCTGACCGCCATTTTCCGTGTCCCGACCGCCGTGTTCCTGATCCTCGGCTTCAGCGCCCTGATCTTCGTTCTCACGGGCTACCTGACCTGGATGCCGAAGATCCTCCTGCCGTATTTTGAGGACCTGACGACGACGACCGGCTTCAGCGCGGCCAAAGCGGGCTTCCACGCGATGTTCTGGACCCACGGGGCCGCCTTTGTCGGCGTTCTCCTTGCCGGCTGGCTGTCGGATCGCCTCGCGGCCGGCAAGGGCGGCGGCAAGAGCCGTCTCCTCCTGCAGGCCTTCGGACTCCTGCTCGCAACGCCCTGCATCGTGCTGATGGGCCGCGGCTCTTCGCTCGCGGTGATCTGCGCGGCGCTCGCCGGCTTCGGCTTCTTCCGCGCCTTCTTCGACGCCAATACGTACTCGATTCTCTACGACGTCATTCCTACGAAATACCATTCCTCCGCGTCCTCCATCCTGCAGATGTGCGGCTTCGGCATCGGCTCTCTGGCACCGCTGGTGCTGGGATGGATCACGGATGGCGGCAAGGTTGACGCCACGGCTTCCCAGGCCGTCCAGATGGAAGCGATCCGCTCTTCGGCCGCAGGGCTCGGCAGCGGAATTGCTTATCTCGCCATCGTCTGGCTGGTGGCCGGTCTGCTGCTTATCCTGGCCAGTCTCGTGTTCTTCAACCGCGACAAGGCCAAGCTTCAGAAGATGGAGCAGTCTCAGGCGTGATAACGTAACAACTCTTCAATCGGGGAGGGAATATAAGCTCGGATCCTGATGCCGCTCTTTTCCAGGAGCGGGGTCAGGATTTCTTTTAGCGCGTTCCCGAAGCCGCCGATGATGCCGACGGGGTAGCGGTCGGTGTCGTACTGTTTGAGGCTGCGGTCGATGAAGGCCTGGAGGCTGCCGTCCACGAGCGCCTTGATGTAGGGATGGCTGTAGTGGGAGAGGATGAACGGACAGAAGCTGCCGAGCCAGCCGGAAGGAGAGCCGACGGGATGGTAGACGTTGGTGACGACGGTGGGGTAGTCGAGGCCGGGGAATTGCGTGTCGAACTCGGACGCGATTTCCGCCGGGACCAGCCCCTTGATGTAATCCGAGATGAATAATTTGCCGATGACCGAGGCGCTGCCGTCGTCGCCGAGGATGAAGCCCCCGGACTTAACGTGCTTGACGATGCGCTCGCCGTCGTACTGACACGAATTCGATCCGGTGCCGAGGATAACGGCGATGCCGCCCTCGTGCCCGCAGGCGGCTCTTGCGGCGGCGACAAGATCGGTCTGCACTTCGGCCTGAGGGGTCTTGAAGGCCTCTTTCAGGGCTCCCTCGAGCCACTCCCGGATGTCATCTGTGATGACCCCGGCCGTGTAGAAGTGGACGGCCTCGTAGGGTCCCTCCGGCAACTTCCCGGTTGCCTCCCGGATGACGGAGAGCACGGCCTCTTTGGACATCGCGGAGACATTGGTGCCTCCCGTCAGGACCCGGAGAGCCCGGCCCTGTGCCGAGGGGGCTGCCCCGGT
>JAFZAI010000155.1 GCA_017557325.1 Bacteroidales bacterium | reverse complement strand
GTGGTCGGCGGCGTTCTTCTCGCGGAGCAGATACATCGGCTCGCTGCGGAGATTGAAGTCCGGGTCACCGGCGCCAAGCCGGCAGATTTTCACTTCGGTGGAAGGGGTCGTGGTGGTGGTAACGGTGTACATCCGGTAGCCCGTCAGCCAGGTGTAGGAGGTTGTCTTCTCACCGCCTGTCGCTTCCGCCTCGACCCAGAGATGCTGGTAGCCATTGTCGGATCCGAGCGTCTTCATTTCCGTGACGGCCCGGGTATAAGGGACCGACAGGGAAATCATATGTCCGTTGTAATGGATCGGATAATCGTATTGGTGCGGGCCGTCGGCTTTGACTTTCAGGAGGTCCATGATGAGCGGATACTCCAGGAACGGAACATCTGCATAGACGAGGTAACGTGCATAAACGACGCCCGGATAAGCGTTCCGCTCGACGGCGGAAGCCATCTGAAGGCCTTCCCGGAAGCTGTGATAATACGGCTCGGGCCAGGTCTGCTGCGATTTGCGCCATTTGTGGCCGTAATAGGTCTTCTGATCGACGACCAGGGTGTTGTGGGCGATGGTGCTCTTGGCCCAGGACTCGTTCTCGTGGGTATAGTGCCCGTTGTATTTGGCCTCGATGTTGAGGAACCGGGCGGCGCCGTAGTCGGTGATAATCTCATTGCCAGCATCGTAGTAGGCAAAGGTGAGCCGGTCGAAGTGGCCGTGCCCGAGGCCGTGGGAGGTCGCTTTGAATGTCACGGCGCTGTTGAGATTTTTCCGGGTCGGACGCAGGATGGTGAATGCGCCCTGCCGGCTGTCGCCCCCGTCCCGGAAATAGCAGCTGTGCAGCTGCAGCTTGCGGGCTTCTCCCGCCTTGATGCCCTTGGCGACGGCGAAACCGGCATCCGATACCAGCACCTTGTGCTGATAGGTATCGGAAACCCAGAGGAGGGCCTTGTCGGAGGGGTTGGCGTGATAGGCGATATCCACCGCCGAAATAAGCTCCTGCGCGCTGTAGCCCTTCTCCAACGCATCGTTGAAATGCATGAATTCACCCTCATAGGCCATCTGCAGCAGGGCATCCACGGCCTTGAGAAGGATGCCGTCGCGGTAGCCGAAAATCTTCAGGGAAGGATCGTAGTGGTCGAGGCATTCGGCGAAGGTCACAAACGGCCATATCGCATAGCGGAGGTAGTAGGCACCTTCCGTAAAATAGCCATCCTCCGAGAAAAGGACGTCCATCTGGCGGAGGAATCCGCTCTCGCCCGTGAGGTCGCTGCCTTTCAGGGCCTTCTGGACCAGGGTATCATCGCCCATCACCATGCCGATCATGCCGACGCCGGCGCAGGCCCAGGTCGCCCAGTTGTTGAGGTTGTTGAACATCGCGTGGTTGGCACGGTTGCCTTCCGCCCCCTGCATAATGAATTCCGTGTAAGGACGGAAGAACTTCTCTTCCAGCGTTTTGCGGTCTTTCCGGGAGAGAAAGTCGTAGATGCAGTCGTAGGCCACGGAGGTATGCACGAGGAACACGCTTTCGTTGAGCGTCTGCCAGAAGATGCGGCCCGGATTGCTTGACAGGCCGAGCGGATGGAAGTCCAGCGTAGGATAGAAATCGACGTAGGCAAAGAGAATCTTCTTCACCTTCTCGGCGTATTTCCTGTCGCCGGTGAGCTGCCACGCAATGCCGCAATTGTACATATCGTAATAATTGAGCTTGTGCATCTCGTGGCTGTATCCGCCGCCGCCGTCCCTGGGGACAGGCAGGCAGATCTCGCGCGCTACGGCTTTGTCGGCATCGGCGATCAGGCGGTCAAGTGACTTGTCAAAAGTCGGCACGCTGCCGCGCGCACCCTTCATCTCCTGCACGCCCCCGCGTGTCAGCAGCAGCATCGGATGCTCCGCCGCAGCAAGGGCTGTCGCGCCCAATGCAGCAATTGCAATCAGAACCAGTATCTTCTTCATAACTTTTTCATTCAAAATTTTAATATGTTGGTTTCAGAAACCGTGGCCGCCCGTGGCCACGTGAACGGGAGGGGCCCATTTATGGGAGGGATGGAGGACCGAAGGTCCGGAAGTTTCGGAAACCAACATATTAAAATTTCAGCTATAAACGTCTATTTGACAAAACTTTACCACTATCAGTAAATGTATTGCCCTTGTATGTGATCTGCTCCCACGGCGCGTCGTCGAGGCGGATGCTGTAGCCGCCGCGGCCGCTGCCGGTGAATACATTATCCTCAATGGCGAGTATCTGGGCGCCGATGATCCGGATGACGGAGCCGCGGACCTTGTTGCAGCAGTCGTCGAAGCGGCAGCCGCGGACGGTCACGTACGGACCGGCTGTGCTTTCGTCGCTACCGTTGCGGGCGATGTGGACCGGGATGCCCAGAATGCGCTCGAAGGTGCAGTCCTCGATGAGGATGTCGTCAGCGTCGTAGCGGCCCTTGTCTTCGGTCTCGGCCGCATAGTTGATGCCGTCACCCGAAAGGGCACGGAAGGTGCAGCGGCGGATGGTGACGCTGTCGGCGAAAGTACCCTTTAAGCCACGGATCTGGACGAAACCACCCTCTCCGCAATCCTCGAAGAGACAGTCCTCAACCGTCAGTGTAT
>JAFZAI010000154.1 GCA_017557325.1 Bacteroidales bacterium | reverse complement strand
GGACCGGGTCGGTCGTCGTCCCGGGCTGCGCGCTCACCAGCGAGACCTCCTGGCCCGCCAGTGCATTGACCAGGGTGGACTTCCCGCTGTTGGTGGCCCCGAAAAAGGATATTTGTAAGCGCTCCACTAGAATCGAAAATCTCTCTCCCCGGCGGCGATGCGGGTAAGGCGCTCGACGGTCACGTCGCGGACGCGGCCCTCGGGGATGTCCTTCAGGGAGGCGGCAATCATCCGTTCGCCTTCGGCACGGGTTGCCGGAGAGGCGTAGTCCATCAAGTACTCCTTCAGCGTCATCAGGGCGTTGGGCGTGCAGCAGAGGCTGATTTTGCCGCTCTTGCACAGCGACATAAAGCGATCGCCGGTGCGGCCTTCCCGGTAGCACGCCGTGCAGAAGGACGGGATGTGATCCTGCTTCAGCAGCCAGCGGACCACTTCGTCGAGCGGACGGGTGTCGGATACGTCGAACTGCGCCGTCTCGTTGTGCCGCTCCTTGGTGGTGTAGCCGCCTACGCTGGTGCGTGAGCCGCCGCTGATCTGCGAGATGCCGCAGTGAAGGAGCTGCTCCCGCATCCGGGCCGATTCCCGCGTGGAGACAATCATTCCCGTATAGGGCACCGCGACCCGCAGCACGGCCACGAGCTTGCGGAAAATCGCATCCGGCAGGGCATCCGGGAAGTCCTCCGTAGAGATGTCGTCGGCCGGGCAGATCCGCGGGACGCTGATGGTGTGCGGGCCCACGCCGAAACGGGCTTCGAGGTGCTCCGCGTGCATCAGCAGGGCCGTGAGCTCATAGCGGTAGCCGCCGAGCCCGAAGAGAACGCCGACGCCGACGTCGTCGCAGCCGCCTTCCTGCGCCCGGTCCATCGCCTCGGTATGCCAGGCATAGTTGCTCTTGGGTCCGGTAGGGTGCAGTTTCTCGTATTGCTCTTTGTTGTAGGTTTCCTGGAAAAGGATGTAGGTGCCGATGCCTGCCGCCTTGAGTTTGCGGTAGGATTCGACGTCGGTGGCCGCGATATTGACGTTGACGCGGCGGATGCTGTTGCCACCCTCCCGGACGCTGTAGATGGTCTTGATCGAGTCGAGAATGTATTCCAGCGGGTTGTGCCGGGGATCTTCCCCCGCCTCCACTGCAAGGCGCTTGTGGCCGATGCGGATCAGGGCGCGGACCTCCTCGGCGATCTCCTCCTGGGAGAGTTTCCGCCGGGGAATTGTGCGGTTCTTGGCGTGATAGGGACAGTAGACGCACCCGTTGATGCAGTAGTTCGACAGGTACAGCGGGGCGAACAGGACGATCCGGTTGCCGTAGAAACGCTGCTTGATGTCGGCGGCCATGGCGTATATTTTCTCTTCAAGGTCGGGTTCGTTGCAGTCCATCAGAATGGCGGCCTCGCGGTGGGTGAGGCCTTTGCAGAGGGCTGCTTTCTCGAGGATGGCCAGGACGCGGGCCCGGTTGCCGCTCTCGCGGGCGGCCTCATCGAGGGTCGAAAGCACTTCGGCGTGGTCGATGAATTCTTCTGCGTGTGAAGATAAAGGATTGTACATATCTATTCACTGAATAAGTCCTCAAATTTACCTAATTTCATCAGCATTTCAAAGGAATTGCGTATATTTGTTTCGTATGGAAATCAAACCGGTGGCATATTATCGGGGGCAGCTCGGGAGCAAGTTCGGCATTCCGCGCCAGAGCGGGGTAGTGGACGGGCTCCGCGGCGAGATCGTCTTCGAACCCGCCTTCCGAAGCCCGGACGCTCTCCGCGGCCTGGAGGGCTTCAGCCGCATTTGGCTGATTTGGGGATTCAGTACGTCGATGTTATCCCGAGGCATTGAAGATGCCGAGAGGATCTCCTCCGGCCCGTTGACCGTCCGGCCGCCGCGGCTCGGCGGGAATGAGCGGGTCGGGGTATTCGCCAGCCGTTCACCCTTCCGGCCTAATTCCCTCGGGCTCAGTTGTGTCACACTCGAGGCCATCACGGAGGGTCCCGTGCTGCACGTGAGGGGCGCCGACCTGATGGACGGCACTCCCATCTACGACATCAAGCCCTACGTGCCTTACGCCGATGCTTTTCCCGATGCGCGCCCCGGATTCGCCCCCGCGGCGCCAGCGCCCGTGCTGGAGGTCGTCGAAGGCCCGGAGTGGCATAGCCCGTTCAGTCCCGAGGACACGGCTACCCTCAAGGCCCTTCTTGCCCTCGATCCCCGCCCGGCCTTCCACGATGACCCCTCCCGGGTCTACGGCCTCCCGTTCGCCGGCTATGACATCCGCTTCCGGGTGGAGGAGAGGCGGTTGGTGTTGTTAGAGGCAGTAGATTCCGGTACAGATCTTGCATTTGTCCGGGGAAATCACTAAAATTGCAAGATACAACGAATTAGCGGATGAAACGTCTCTTGATATTTACCTTACTGTTTGCCGCATTCCTTCCGATGACGGCGCAGAATCCCAATCCGGCCAAGAAGAACCTGGTCGTCAAGGAATGGAACACCGATGCCCGCGGGGCGGGGAAGCGGCTTGACCATATTACAACCTATAACGCCGACGGCAAAAAGCTTGAGGAGACTGAATACACGGCCACCGGGCAGAAGTGGCGCAAGCGTTACGAGTACAACGGAACGCGCTGCATCAAGGAATTGGTCTACGACGAGCGCAACCGCCTCGCCTCCATCAAGAAATACGAGTACGACAACCTGGGCCGCAAGAAGACCCAGTACAATTACGACGCAAAGGGGAAGCTCCTCACCATCAAGACTTTCGAGTATCTCAAATCGAATGCTGACTGATCTGCTCGCCGACTTTCTTCCCATCACGCTGACGGAAATGGATGCCGTCACCCTGATGAACCGGATCGACACCAAGTATGTGACGACGGTGCCGGTTCTTGAAGAATTGCTGCGGCAGGCGGCTCAGCGCGGATACCGCGTCCTGGAGACGGAAAGCACCCGGCTCTGCCCGTACGATTCCATCTATTTTGATACGCCGGGTCTGAGGATGTTCACCGACCATCGCAACCGCAAACTTGTGCGGCAGAAAGTCCGCACCCGCGTCTACCTCACCTCCGGTGCCACCTTCCTGGAAGTCAAGCGCAAAAACAACCACGGCCGCACCCGCAAGAAGCGGACACCCATTCCCGGCGAGGCCTTCCGGGATTTCCGCGAATTCCCCGATGCGGCTTCCTATCTGGCCGTCAAGTCCGACTTTACCGCCGCGCAGATCTCACCGGCGCTGGAGACCCGCTTCGACCGGATCACCCTGGTGAACGCCGCCAAGACCGAGCGGCTCACCATCGATACCGCCCTTCATTTCCGCAATCAGCGCAATGGGGCGGAGGCGGATATCCCCGGCGGCGTCATCATCGAACTTAAGCAGGACGGCCGTGTCGTGAGCGAGATGAAAGAAATCCTCCGCGCCCTCCGCGTCAAGGAACTCCGTGTCAGCAAATACTGCATCGGCACCGCCCTCACCGACCCCACCTGCCGCCCCGGCCGCTTTAAACTAAAATTAAGAAGAATACAGAAAGTAATCTCTACATAGAATGAAAAAATCAGTTATATTAGTTTCAGAAACCGTGGCCGCCCGGGGCCTCGTGAACGGGAGGGGCCCGCAACTGAAAGTTGTGGGAGGGATGGAGGAGCGAAGCTCCGGAAGT
>JAFZAI010000153.1 GCA_017557325.1 Bacteroidales bacterium | reverse complement strand
GTACAGGACGACCGGAAGGATGTCAACGCCGAGTTCCCGGGCCAGCACGAAAGCCCCCTGGTGGAAGCGGCCGATACCCTTCCCTTTCAGGGCGCGTGTCCCCTCAGGATACCCGGCCACGATGTAGCCGCGTTCCATCAGGCTCCGGGCCTGGGTAATGAGCTCCTCCGGGCCTCCGGATGCACGCAGATAATCCACATTCCGGATGACATAACCGTAGAAAGGATTCTTCCACACCCAGTCCGTCGTCACCAGGACCACCTTGGGCGACAGCGCCAGGAGGGGAAGAATGTCGAGGTGCGACTGGTGGTTGCAAAGGAGAATCGCCTCACGGGTAAAATCCTCGCCGGAAGAATTCTCAAGCGTATATTTCAAGCCTGGCCACCCCAGGCGGAATACGGCAAATTTTGCCAGGCGATGGATAAATACGTGCACTTTTTCCTTCTTCGCCTGCGATTTCCCGCCGATGGTGAGATACAGGAAGACGCCCGGGGTAATGAAGAAGAAGGTCACGACGGCAAACGTCGTAAATCCCAGGAAGAACTTGATGAACCGGTAAACAGCCCGCCCGATGGTGAGCGGCAGCCCATACACCAGCGCCAGAAGGCAGAGTACGGTGTTGAGCAGGGTGATCCGGAGAAAATCCCTGCCGGGGCGGAAATGCGACACGCGCTCCTCCCGCGGCGGATAATAAACCCGCACCGGAAGGCTCTTAAGGGGTGTTCCGTGCCAGGCCGAGAATACCAAGAGCTCCAGTTCCGCCTCGTAGCGCGAAGTCAGGAGCGAGAGGCCGCGGAGCCGTTTCAGTGGATAAAGCCGGTAGCCCGTCTGGGTATCCCGAAGCGGCCGGAGAGTCTGGACGAAGAACCAGAAATTGCTGAACGCATTGGCAAAGCGGCTTCCCCGGGAACGCTCGGCATCCTTCAGCCCCTGCCGCTCCCCGACGATGAGCGCTCCGGGATGGGCCCGGTTGGCCTCCAGGAAGAGCGGTATATCCTCGGGATAATGCTGCCCGTCGGCATCGAGGGTAATCGCGTAGGCGAATCCCGCCTCCAGCGCAGCCTTGAAGCCGGCTTTCAGCGCCTTCCCCTTGCCGCCGTTACGGGGTAGGACGACCCGGCGGACGTCCAGCGGCGAGAGCAGCGCCTCCGTCCCGTCGGTGCATCCGTCCAGCACCACAAATACGTCCGCACATTGCGCCCGCGCCCGCGTCACGACATCAACAATGGTCCCGGCATTGTTGAATGTCGGGATCACGGTGCAGATGCCTCTGCGGCGAAGGGCCTGCTGGAGGGGCGTCAGGATTTCCGGCATAAAACGGTCAGTTTGGCAATAACGGATTCTCCGGAAAGGAGCACGCACTGGGCCTCAACGGCATCACCGTCAAGACGAATATCCCGGAAACGCCAGACGATATCCTGCGTGGCGCCGGGAACCAGAATCTGCAGGAACTTGACGTTCTTGAAGCGGATCACCTTGAGCGGTGCGTCCACGACCTGCGAAAGGATTTGCACGGACATCTGCAGGATGCAGACGCCGGGGGTGATCGGCTCACCCGGGAAATGGGCCTGATAAATCAGGTGCGAGGGATCCAGGTGAATCCCGCAATCATATCCCCCGTCCGCTTCCCGGACGAAATCCACGTGGTACAAAGGCTTCATCGGCGCGTAATCTGGCTGTTCTTGAATTCGATGAGGGTCACGTCCCCGGAGGCTTCGTTCATCTCGAAACGGGTTGCCTCCAGCGTATCGGACTTATAGCGGAGCTGAATGGAAGTAAACATCCGCTTCATATCCCGCTTCAGCGGGTACAGGGTCACGAGAATATCGCTGCCCGAAACCTGCACTTCCGCGCGGAAGGTCGCTTCGTCCGCGAGACTTCCACCAGCGATACTGCTGACGATCAGCCGCGCCAGATCCTTGAACATCTTGTCCTTCCCGGCCTCGGCCGCCGCCCCGTCAAAGATAAATTGACGCACAGAGGGCTTCAGATAGGACCATTCCAGATATTCCGGGCTCCGGTAGACCATCCGGCCCGAAGATACCGCCTTCTCGGCGAGCATCGCAGACTGCCGGGTCTGGACGAAATCGCAGGTGATGCCGGTGATATTCTTCCCAGCCTCGACGATCCGGCGCTTCAGCGCGTCGGAGTCCTGGGCCCTCAGCGGAAGGAGTGAGAGCAGGAGAAGGAGGACGGGAAGGATGCGTTTCATTTGGCAATAAAATAACAGCCGGCCATAATCAGGAGCACGCCAAACCATTTGGCGAGACTCACCGGCTCGTGGAAGAACACGATAGCAGCAATCATACCAAACACATAGCTGAGCGACACCATCGGATACGCCATGCTGAACGGATAATGCTTGAGGATGTAGAACCACAGGAGGCTGCCCGCCCCATAGCAAAGGCCGCAAGCGGCGAATTGCCAGTTGACAAAGACGGATTTCCAGAACGGGGCCGTCCACGAGAAGGGCAGCATCCGCGCGAGGGCGAATTTCAGGAGAACCTGTCCGGAAGCCAGCAGCAGGCTTTGGAGAATGGCAAGCGGTATGAGGAGTAAATTATGCATCTTGCTGAAGGATAACTGTTTCCGCAAAAAATTCCGTCGTCTTGCCCTCGGTGCAGACTTCGTCGAACGAACAGACCAGCACCGAATCGGCCTCGCCCGAAGCGATGAGACGCCGGGCGTCCCGCATCGCCCAGAAGGTGGATTCCTCACTCTGGGAATACGTGCAGTTGTAGCCGTGGCACTTCGTCCGGATGGCGATGGCGGAAGCGATCGTGTTGTGCGTGCACATCATAAAGAGCGTCGGCTTGAGCATCTGCTCCTGATTGGCGACAATGTCCGAGAGGAACTGCGTGCTCGTCTCGAGCATCCCCGTCGACGTGGCCGAGAGGATGGCGTCCGGCTTCTCCAGACCGGCGGCGCGCAGCGCGCGGAAGGCCGACAGCAAGGCCGCCTTCATCAATTTGCACATTCGCCGCGTCTCCATCGGGGTGTAGAATTCGTGCAGCCCCGGAAGATCCTCAACTTTGTCGATCCGCACCCTTGCCGCTTCCCGGATGCCGAAACGGTCTTCGCCATCAAGCAGGTGCGCCTGCCGGCTGAATATCATCGAGGAATCGTTGCCGCCGAAGCCGAAGGCGTTGCACATCACATTCTCCAGATGAACGCCCGTGTGCCCCGGGGTCGGGATGGCGCCGCCCGGGATGGGCTTGGACCAGCCCAGCGAAGCCGGGGTGAAATTTCCGCGCATAGCCAACACGCAGATGACCGTCTCGATGGAGCCGGAAGCAGAAGTGGTGTGGCCTGTATAGGATTTGGTGGAGGACATTTCCGGGAGGCTGTCGCCGAAGACCCGGCGGAATGCGTTGCTCTCCGAGGCGTCATTGTCGGGTGTGGCAGTCCCGTGCGCGTTAATGTATTGGATGTCTCCGGGCGTCAGTCCAGCGTGCTTCAGGGCACCCGTCATCGCCAGAAAAGCCCCGTCGCCGCCTTCGGAGGTGGCCGTCTGATGGAAGGCGTCGCAACGGTTGGCATAGCCTGCAATATAGGCCAGCGCATCCGGCGCATCCTTCTCCAGCACGACGTAAGCCGCACCCTCGCCGAGGTTGAGCCCGGCCCGGGTGTCGTCGAAAGGACGGCAGCGTTCCCGGTCGCAGATCATCAGCGAATTGAAGCCGTTCAGATGGAACTTGCTGAGGCCTTCGGTCCCGCCGGCCACGACGAGGTCGACTTCATCCCGGAGCAGCATCTCCGCCCCGATCATCAGCGCATTGAGCGCCGAAGAGCAGGCCGTCGAGATCGTGCAGCACGGCACCCCTTCCAAACCGGCATACCGGGCCGTATCCTGCGTGCTCTTGCCGCACTCGTTGCCGCGCGGAATGCGGGGATCCATTCCCCCGAGCTTCTCGAACTGCACTTCCGTCACATCCATCACGCCCACCGTCGTCCCGGAAACCAGGGCGACCCGTTTCCCGGAGAGATCCCGGATTCCGGCATCCGCCAGGGCTTCCTTGACAGCGATCGCGCCCATCAGGGCGGTCCGGCTCGCAAGCGGTTCCTCCACGCCCAGCATCGCCTTCATCTCGTCAGTCGAGAGCTTGATCTCGCCGACGGGAATCTCAGTATGCAAGGACGGCAGATACCTGAGCGTACCGATGCCCGAGCGCTTTCCGAGCAGGGCGTCACGCACCTCACCGGCGTTATTGCCGATGGCGCAGAGGATGCCGATGCCGGTGATGCCGATCGAGGATGCCATTACTTTGTGCGGTGCTTGGCAACGTAATCGGCGATCGTAGCGACGCTCTTGAAGACTTCCTTGCCCTCAGAGGCATTCGCGAGCTTGATGCCGTAGAATTTATCCAGGATGACGATCAGTTCGAGGGCGTCGATCGAATCCAGCCCGAGGCCTTCGCCGAAGAGCGGATCGTCGTTGCCGATATCTTCCGGGGTCATTCCCTCCAGGTTGAGGGCGTCAATAATCTGAAGTTTCAGGTTGTTGATGAGTTCTTCCATAATTTTATTTCGTTGTAATAACTTGTAAATCAGCTTCAAACACATCCGGCTCGGGGCAGTCGACCCAGCCCGTCACCATCGTGAAAGGTCCCTGTACAGCCATGGTGGATGCGGTAATTTCCGCCATCATTGCCTCATTCCTTTCGGGGAGAATGAGGAAGGTCGTCTCCCCCTTGACGCGGTACCGGGCGGCAATTTCGCCGACCACGACGTTGGGGAGCGTATTGATGCAGACGGCCGGGCTGGGATAGAATCCGGCGTCGCCCGTGAAGGTCGCCAGATGCTTGCGGTCCGCCAGAATGGACCCCGTCCCATTGAACAGGAGAATGCCAACCTTCGTCGGCTCCACCTTTATATCCTTGAGGAGCAGCCCGACGCCCAGATAGGTCAGCCGGCTGAACGGATCCATCTTGAAATAGCGCGGATTGTCGCCGAGCCGGGCCTTGTAAAGGGCTGTCAGCATCTCCTGCCCCTCCCCTTCCACGGCCACTTCCTGCCCGTCCAACTCCACGACCAAGTCCTTTCCGTCCATCTCTCCTTTTCCCGACCGAATCCTCAGCCTCCGCACCACCTGCCAATCCCTGTCATACCGAGGCTGTCCTTCTCCGTCATTCCGGGCTTGACCCGGAATCTCCTTCCCATACACCGCCGCTCCATTGCACCCGCCGAAGCCGGAAACAATCTTCAGCAGCGTCCGCTTCCCGGTCGGGCGCTCCGCCGGGCTGATGTCGATCCGCCCACTGACGCCGATCTCTTCGTATCCGCCCGCCGGGAGGATCACCCCCTGATCCAGCGCATACAAGGCCAGGACCGTCTCCAAAAGGCCGCAGGCGCCCATCGTATGGCCGAAATACGCCTTATAGGACGACACGGGAACACCACTCAGCCCCGCCGCAGCGATGGCCTTCGACTCCATTTCATCGTTGAACATCGTACCGGTCCCGTGGACACAGACCGTCGCCAGATCGGACACATCCCGCCCCGCGACGACCTTTTCAATCACCCGGCGGACGCCGTCGCCCGTCGGATCGGGGGCGCTGACATGATAGGAATCGTTGTCCAGAGAGCCGTCGAGAATCCGCCACGTCCCAGCCCCGGAAGACTTCCCAAGAATCACCGTGGAGGCAGCCTCGCCGAGATTGAGGCCGAGCCGTTCGATGTCGAACGGACGGCAGACCGTCGGCGAAAGGGACTGGAAGGAGGTGAAAACGGCCACGATAAAAGGCGAAAGCGAATCGGCGCCGCAGACGATGGCGTGGTCATATCGGCCGGAGGCAATCAGCCGGTCGGCCAGAAGCTGCGCCGTCACGCCCGACACGCAGGCGTTGCAGACGATGACCGGCTCGGTCACGATGCCGAGATGACGCGCCACTTTGCGGGCGGATTCGCCGTAATTCCGGAAGTCGCCGTCGGTCTCGGGAGAAGCGGAGAGCTCGTCCACGTTGCCGAGCGTAGTGCTCAGGACAAAGAGCGTCCGCGGGGACGCCGGGTCCACGTCGCAATGGCTCAGAGCCTCCTGTACGGAACGGATCTCCAGCGACTCGAGCCAACTGAATCCAGGGACGCGTAACGCCGCACGCTGCTCCTCTGTGAAGCAGCCGGCGCAGATATTGACCGGGAGCCCCCGGAAGCCGGCGAGGTTCTTCTGCGACACCTCTCCCCGGCGGACAGCCTCGAAATTCGCGGCCGTCGTAAGTCCGATCGGAGAAGTGATATTTGTCGCCAGAATACCCGTCATAGCAGTCCCACTTTGGTTTTCCACTGTGTATAGAATTCCGGGGATTCCCAGAAGAGATTACCCTCGAAATCCGTAAAGACCTGCACGGTACGGGCCGTCAGGCACACGTCGCCGGTGGCAGAATCGATAATTTCATAGTCGAAGACGATCTTGGCCGCCTCGGAGGGCCGGTAGGTGATGCGGACGACAGGATTCATCCCGTAGCGGAGCGGACGGCGGTAGTTGATGTGAAGGTCTACGACCGGCGCGGCGATCCGCTCAGCGATATAGCGGTGATAGGAAAGTCCATATTTCTCCCCAAAGGCCTCCCGGGCATCTTCCAGATAAACCGGATAGGCTCCGTGCCAGACGACGCCCATCATGTCCACCTCGTTGAAACGGATGGCAAACGGCTTTTCGACAGTCAGTATGAGGTCACGGTCAGGCTGCATTCTTTACGGCAAGTTTAATCCGGGCCGTCGCCAGCACCTTCTCTCCGCAACAGACGGTCGCGCGGGCCAGCGTCATCCCGAAAATTTCCTCCTCCACGTCGACGGTCGTCGTGATGACCGACCCGGCTTCCGCCAGGCCGAACACCTCAAACTCGCGGACGGCTCCGATGTAGCCGATCTCGACCGGTCTGAGGAGGATGTATTTGTTATAGAATCCGATCCGGGCCGCACAGGTCTGCGCGATGTTCTCCATCATCCCGAAGGCGGAGAAACAGCCGTCCTCGACGAAGAGATTGTCCGCGGCGACCAGGGTTTCGGTCGTCGAACTGTCCAGCGCGAAATGCACCAGAGAGCCGACCATCACGAACGGTTCCTGCTGAGGCAGGACGCCGTGGATGTCGATCGACCGGACAAATGCATCTGTCACTTCACTCAGCGTCATACGGCCCAGAAATCAAAAAAGTTAAACCACTGGAGCGGATACTCCCGCACCCGCTTCTCCAATTCCGCCACGTAGGCTTCGGAAAGTTGCCGGATCTGTTCCCTGCGGGGAAGCGACCGGTCGTACGGAAGCTCCGTCAGATAGATCTTGTACTGCTTCGGACCGCCTTTCATCACATTCACGGCCAGGACATCCACCCCGCGCATCGTCGCTACACTGAACGGTCCCTGCGGGAAGGAAGCCTCGCGTCCGAAGAACGGAACCTTGACGACCTTGGATCCCTCCAGGAAGCGGTCCGCCGGGAAACTGACAATGTCGCCCCGGCAGAGGGCCTCGTCGATGGCAAAGAGGTAGCTCATATCCGGAGTCAGTTCGATCATCCGGATGTTGGTCTGGGCGAATAGTTCGCTGCGGCCCGCCATCACGGAAGCCTTCTCCCCCGCGAAAACCACCGGGCAGATGGCCTTGCGGTCTGAGACAATGGAATAACCCGCCATCTCGTAATTGCCGATGTGGGAACTCAACTGCACAAATCCCGCTTCCTGCGCGGCCATCTCCTTAAAGGCGTCGTGCCCGACGATTTCCACGTCGAAATGCCGCCCGGCATACATCGCAAAGCGGTCGATGACCACCTGGGAGAACAGGCAATGGTTGCGATAGGTAGACCAAAGGGCCTTCCACCAGCCATAGCCCATTGCCTCACGATAAAAGCGCATCGCCGTTCGCCGACTGGGGCGCAGCAGGACGCACCAGGGAATGATGAAGAGGTCGGAGAAAACGTAAAACACCCGGACATCGATGAAACGCAGCAGCCAGATAAGGCTGCGGTGCATCCATCCATTTCCGAGCGTAGCGCCTTCCCAACGACGGTCACCCATATCCGCTACCCGATCTTGCCCTCGATATAATCACAGAAGTCCGAAAGGGTCTTGATCCCCTTCATCTCCTCCTGACGGATCTTGAAGCCGAACTGCTTGTCGACCAGCACGACGATGTCCACGAAATCGAGGCTGTCGATGCCGAGATCCTCCTTGAGACGGGCCTGAGGGACGATCTTCTCCTCGTCGATCTCAATGTCTTCGATCAGGAATTCCCTGACTTTTTCTTCTATTTCTATTCTTTCCATTATACTATAATTTCTTGAGAATGAGCGCGCTGTTGGTGCCGCCGAAGCCGAAGGAATTGCTGAGAACGACATCCAGGGGTGTTTCCACCGTTTCACGGGCGAAGCGGAGCGTCGCGGCCGCTTCGTCGGGATTCTCCAGATTGAGGTTGGGCGCCACGAAGCCGTGCCGCATCATCAGAAGGGAATAGACCACTTCGCTGGCACCGGCCATCCAGCATTCGTGCCCGGTCATTCCCTTGGTGCTGCTGATCAGGGCGTGCTCGCCGCCGAAAAGGCTGGTGAGCGCCTGCGCTTCGCACAAATCCCCCTGATAGGTGCTGGTCGCGTGGGCATTGACGTAATCGATCTGCGAGGGATTCATACCGGCATCCTCCAACGCCCGACTCATCGCCCGGACGCATCCTTCCGCGCTCGGCTGGCTGATTTTGGGCATCCCGTTGGACGAGAATCCATAACCCACCACCTCGCCGAGAATCTCGGCCCCACGCGCCACGGCGTGTTCGTACTCCTCCAGGACAAGGGCCGCAGCACCGCCGCTCGGGACGAGGCCGTCGCGGTCGCGGTCGAAGGGCCGGCTGGCCCGCTCCGGATCCGACATCCGCTTGGAGAAAGCCCCGAGGGCATCGAAAGAAGCCATCGAGAAGTAATTCGTCTCCTGGGCGCCGCCGCAGAGGATCATATCCTGCAGTCCGCTGCGGATGAACATATAGGCAAGGCCGATGGAATGGCTTCCGCTGGCGCACGCCGCACTCACCGTGAAGTTGATGCCCTTCAGCCGGAAGATGGTGCTGATGTTCATATTGACGGTGGAATTCATCGACTGGAAGATGTAGGACTGGCCGAGAAGTTCGGTGTCGTGCTTCTCCATCATCAGGCGGTCGGTCTCGATGACCGGCTTGGCCGAGGAATCGTTGCCGAAGATGCAGCCTACCTCGTGCGCATCCAGAAAAGCGTCGTCTATACGGGCCATCTGCAGGGCCTGGGAGCTGGCCATAAAGGCGTATTCCGCCTCTTCGGACAGCCCGCGGCGGAGATGCCGGTCCAACAGGCCCTTCATCTCCGGCTTCGGGACAATGCCCGTCAGGGCGGACTGG
>JAFZAI010000152.1 GCA_017557325.1 Bacteroidales bacterium | reverse complement strand
GGAGACGAGACCGGCCGTGCCTTCCGCGACATTGACCTGGAGCAGAAACTGCTCAGGGAGGCCGCCCGAATCGGGCTCGGCGCCCAGTTCGGCGGCAAGTATCTCGCGCACGATGTCCGCGTGATCCGTTTGCCGCGTCACGGCGCCAGCTGTCCCATCGGCATGGGCGTGAGCTGCAGCGCCGACCGCAATATCAAGAGTAAGATCAATGCCGAGGGCGTGTGGATCGAAAAGCTGGACGTCAATCCGTCGGAACTTATCCCCGAGGAGTATCGCCGTCCCGGCGAAGGTCCCAAGGGTGTCGAGATCGATCTCGACAAGGGCATCGACGCCGTCCGCGCCGAACTGTCCAAGTATCCCGTGAGCACGCGTGTCAACCTCAGGGGTACCATTATCGTGGCCCGCGACATCGCCCACGCCAGGTTGAAGGCGAGGCTCGACGCCGGCGAAGGCCTTCCGCAGTACTTCAAGGACCACCCGGTACTTTATGCCGGGCCGGCCAAGACGCCGGAAGGATATCCATGCGGCTCGATGGGTCCCACCACGGCCAACCGGATGGACCCGTATGTGGATGAATTCCAGGCGCAGGGCGCCTCGCTCGTGATGATTGCAAAAGGCAACCGCACGCAGCAGGTGACGGATGCCTGCCGGAAGCACGGCGGATTCTACCTCGGCACAATCGGCGGCGTGGCTGCCATCCTTGCGCAGGACAGCATCAAGTCCATCGAGTGCGTGGAGTATCCCGAACTCGGGATGGAAGCCGTCTGGAAGATCCGGGTGGAGGATTTCCCGGCCTTTATCCTGGTGGACGACAAAGGGAATGATTTCTTCAAAACCATCGGCTTGTAATATGGACGCAGCGCTCAAGGCACGGCTCTCCCGCATCCGGCACGTGGCCCTGGATATGGACGGCACTCTCTACCTGGGCAGCCGCCTGTTCCCGTTTACGCCGGGATTCCTGGAGACGCTCCGGCGGCTCGGGATCGGCTATTCCTTCCTGACAAACAACCCGACCCGCAGTGTCGCGGATTACCTGAAGAAACTCGCGGCCATGGGCATCGAGGCGACGGAGGAGAATATGTACACCACCTCCCTGGCCGCCATCGACTACATCCGCAAGACGTGGCCGGCGGCCCGGCGTCTCTTTATCCTCGGGACGCCGAGTATGGTCACGCAGTTCGAAAAAGCGGGCTTCGAGGCGCTTCCGGATTCGCCGGAGGCGGTGCCGGACGTGCTGGTGGTGGCTTTCGACACGACCCTTACCTACGACCGCCTTTGCCGGGCGGCCTGGTGGGCGTCGCGGGGAATCCCGTACGTGGCGACCAATCCCGACCGGGTCTGCCCGACCGAGCACGAGACGGTGCTTGTGGACTGCGGATCCATCCAGAAGTGCATAGAGCATGCGACCGGCCGCAAGGCCGACATCGTCCTCGGCAAGCCCGATCCGACGATGCTTTATGGTATTATGGACAAGCACGGCCTCGCGCCCGACGAACTTGCGATGGTGGGGGACCGTGTCTATACCGACACCCTTTCGGCGCATAACGCCGGGGCGCTCGGGGTACTCGTTCTGTCCGGCGAGACATCCCGGGAGACCGGTCTCGCGGCTCCCGTTCCGCCGGACCTGATTGCGGAGAACGTGCAGGAATTCGGACAGTGGCTTGAACAATCCAGAGCGTAATGGACGGACCTTTCATCTACGACAAATGCGTGACCGGTAAGAATTTTATCGGCCGCAAGACGGAATGCACCATCCTCGGGAATTTTATCACCCAGGGGGAGAACGCCGTCATCATCCTTCCGCCCCGGGGCGGGAAGACTTCCCTTATCCAGCAGACGCTGTTCAACCTCCGGATGGGAGGTGTGCAGTACCTGACCGGGCAGTTCTCGGTGCAGAATATCCGCAACTCGGTCAAATTCCTGCAGCGCTTCGGCGGCGCGGTCATCCGGATGGTGGCCTCCACGCCGGCGGAATATGCCGACATTATTTCCCGGCATCTCGCGGGGACGCATTTCATCTTCGACCGGGAGGAATTCTCGCGGACGGATGAGGTGATCGCCTTCAATTGGGATGTGGACGAGGCGGATATGGTCGCGATGTTCCGGCTGCCCTATCTTCTGGCGGCGGAAAGGCAGACGCGGATGATCCTGGTCATTGACGAATTCCAGAATATCGACTTCCTGGAGGACGGGGACGTGATTCTCCGGACAATGGATAGCGTGATGAAGGAGCAGGGAGTCGGGCAGCTGTTCTCGTTTATATTCACCGGGTCACGGGTCAATGCGATGGACGATATTTTCGGCTATCGGCGCTATTTCTACCGGAGCGTGGAGCGGCTTCCGGTCGCGCCCGTGGATGAGCGGGAAATCGTCGACCACTTGGTGAAAGGCTTCCTCTCCAGCGGGAAGGTCATCGACCGGAACCTGCTTCTCGGAGCCTGCAAACTCTTCCGGAACCATCTTTTCTACATCAACCACTTCGTTTCGCTGTGCGATTCCCGCTCGAAGGGCTACATTATGGAACCGGTGCTGGTGGAGGCGCTTTCCTGCATCGTGGCAGTGTATGAGCCGGGATTCCGGGCGCTGATGGATTCACTGACGACCTTCCAGGTAAGCCTGCTGAGGGCTATTCTGGAGGGGAATACCCGCTTCAGCGGTGCCGATACGGTTCGGAAATATCACCTCAATTCCTCCGCCAACGTCAAGCGCGTGAAGGAGGCGCTGATGAAAAAAGAGGTCATCACGTTCGATGAAAAGGACAATCCTGTCATCATCGATCCACTTTTTCAGTACTGGGTTCGCAAATATTATTTTGAAATGTCAGAATAATGTCGTACCTTTGCCGTCCCTAAAGAAAAGGAGGTGTAAAGAGTTATGATCATAGTACCCATCAAGGAAGGCGAGAACATCGAGAGAGCCCTCAAGAAGTTCAAACGCAAATTCGAAAAGACCGGAATCATTCGTGAGCTCCGCTCTCGCAAGAATTTCGAGAAACCGTCCGTCAAAAGGCGCATTGCGCTCCAGAAGGCGATCTATGTCCAGCATCTCCAGCTTCAGGACGAGCAGTAATTCGTAAGGCTGCTCACGTGGTATAAAAGCGACAACTCCGGTTGCCGCTTTTTTTGTCATTTCTCCCGTCATTCCGTCACCCACTTCCGTCATTCCGTCACCTACTCCCGTCATTCCGGACTTGTTCCGGAATCTTTTTTCAATAAAAATATTATATTTGTAAGTTACAAAACTGTGCTATGGCATCGCGCGCGGGAAAAATCATCAGGAACACGTTGCTGGGCCTCGTCGGAGGGCTGGTTTTGCTCCTTGCCGCCGTGCAGATCGCCCTCAGCGAAAATGTTCTCACGCGCATCGTCAACCGGATTGCCGCCGATTTCGTGGACGGGACGGTCCGCTTCGACCGGGTCCATGCCTCCGTGCTGAAAAGTTTCCCTTTTCTCAATGTGACGGCTGACGGGCTGGAAGTGACCTATCCGCACGAAATGTTCGCCGCATACGACAGTGACAATGTGGAAGGAGAGGATTTCCTGCTGAAGGCCGGACGGGGCGAGTCCGTGGACACCTTGCTTTCCGTCTCTTCCCTTTCGGCCAGCATTGACTATGTCTCCGCATTCCGCGGACAATACCACCTTCGTCACGCGACCCTTTCCCGGCCGCGGATTTTCGCGCATTATTACGATTCGACGGCGGCCAACTGGCATATTCTCCGTTTCCTGCATTCCGACGATTCCACTTCCTCCTCCCTCCCGCCGCTGACCGTCCGCAAAATATCGTTCGACGACAGGCCGCATATCGTCTATACCAATCCGGCGGATACGCTTTTCGGCGTCGTGGCCCTGCATACGCTGGATTTTCAGGGGAATATCCTTGTCGATGACCTGCTCTCCAGCACGGTCGACCTGAAGGTGGATTCCCTGTTTGTGGCGGGTCGGATTCCTGCAGATACCATTGCCGTCAGGCTCTCAAACCTGGGCGTGAAGGGCGAGCGGAACGATCTTTCGGTTGAGGCCTCCGCGGATGCCTGGCTGGCTACCGGATCGCGTGGAAGGATGAAGATTCCCGTTGCCGTCAAGGCACAGGGGGCACTTCCTGACCGGGCCGACAAGGTGATGGAGGTGCGGGTGGACAAGCTCGGACTCGATGTTTCGACGCTGTCACTGGATGGGAATGGCGATGTCGTGCTTTATCCGGGGAAGCCTTATATTCGCGCCGAGGCGGAGATCAACGATGCGTCGGTGGATGCGCTGGTGCAGTCTTTCGGGGATAATTTCCCGGTGCTGCGGAAGATCAAAACCGATGCAAAGGTGTCGCTGACGGCCCTCTGCGACGGGTATTATGAGAAGGAGACCCGCTCTCTGCCGGAATTGATCGCCGAAGTGGTCATTCCAGAGGCGCATCTGAAGTATGAAGGATTCCCTTATGACGGATATGTTTCCTTGCTGGCAGAAGCGGAGACGGATACGCAGGGGCGCCTGGATGCCGACATACAGGAATTGATGATCGACGCCCTCGGAGTGGAACTGATGGCCTCGGGGACGGTGAACGATGCGCTCGGAGAGGACCCCGCCATCAAGGCGGACGGATTCTTCGATACGGACGTCAAGGCCCTGACCGACCTCTTTACCCGGCAGCGGGGGATTACCGGCCGGGGCGACATCTCCGGCGACCTTTCCGTAAAAGCGCTGCTTTCCCAGATTCTCGACCTTTCCAAGATCGGCGATGCTGCCGCCAGCGGCAATCTGGATATCCGGCGACTGCATCTTGATGACGCTCCGGATACCCTCACCGTTGAGGTCAACAAGGCCGCCGCAGCCCTGGCAATCAAGGGGAATACCCTGGACGGCAATCTTCGTCGCGGGGCACGTGTGCTCAGCCTGGATTCCAAATTTGATACGCTGGACGTGACCTATCGCGACAATATCTACATCCGGGGCGGCAACCTGAATCTTCAGGCCCAGAATTCCGCCGCCATCCTCAAGGGAGGCAGTTCGCTGACTCCGTTTATGGGCGTATTCAGCGGAGATGCGGTTTCCCTGCGCGACGCTTCCGATCTGTCGCTCGAGATTGCCGATACCCAGGAATCATTCCGCATTACCCCGGCCACAAAAGCCTCTCCGGTTCCAGTACTGAGCCTTACGAGTTCTTCCAATAGTGTCGTGGTCAGAAAGGATGTCAACCGGGTGGCGCTGGACGGACTGGATTTCAGCGCAAGTGCTTCCCGTGCCGCCTCGAAATCCGGGACCCGGCAACGGATGTCGAAGCGGCTGGATTCCCTGCAGCGGGTTTATCCCGGCATCCCCCGGGATTCGCTCCTGTATTATGCATATGCTTCCCGCCGCCGTCCTTCCTGGCTGACCGACAAGTCCTTTGCTGAAAAAGATATCAATATCAAACTCGATAAGTCACTCGCCTCGTATATCCAGGACTGGGATTTCTCCGGCAATCTGACACTTGGCAACGGTCTCGTGATCACGCCCTATTTCCCGTTGGAGACGCGGGTCTCGGATGTCTCCGGTTCGTTCAACAATGATCAGATAGATCTGAGCAACATTTATGTCAATTCCGGGGAGTCCGACATTTCGGCCAGCGCGACGCTGAGCGGACTCCGGCGGGCGTTGACTTCGGGCCGCGGCCGGCTTAAGCTGGTGGCGGACGTCAATTCGGATTATATCGATGC
Source organism: Bacteroidales bacterium (assembly GCA_017557325.1). Lineage (GTDB taxonomy): Bacteria > Bacteroidota > Bacteroidia > Bacteroidales > UBA932 > Cryptobacteroides. The sequence continues at coordinate 2,329 of JAFZAI010000152.1, read as the reverse complement.
CAATGAACTGATGCGGGGTTATGCCTCCGGTTCCCGGTATGAGCCTACCCGTTATGACAAGTCGCTCAACGACGGGCTGGGCAGTGATGAGGTTTATCAGAAGAAGGTAGGGGAGACGGTCGTGTCGGATTCCGTCGCCCGGGCTTCTTTGATTGTGATTCCGTCCAATCTGGAGGCGGAAATTACCCTGAACGCCAACCGCATCAAATACGACAGCCTGCTCGTGACGTGGGCGGCGTCCGAAATTGCGATGAAGCAGCGCTGTCTGCAGGTGACCAATACCGTTGCGACCTCCAATATGGGGGATATCTATTTCGAGGGATTCTATTCCACGCAGACGCGCCGGGATATTCAGGTGGGATTCGACCTCAATATGGTGGATATTACGGCGGAGAAGGTTATCACGCTGTTCCCGGCCCTCGACACCATCGTCCCGATGCTCAAGTCGTTTGCCGGCCTGCTGGATTGCGAACTGGCCGCGACGGCCGATATGGATGAGAAGATGAACATCAAGCTGCCGACCATCGATGGCGTGATGCGGGTCTCCGGCAAGGATCTGTCGCTCCGGGACAGCGAGCAGTTTACGAAGATTGCCAAGGTGCTGATGTTTAAGAACAAGCAGGAAGCGCGGGTCGACAAGATCGGCGTGACCGGCATCGTGCGTGACAACACGCTGGAGATCTTCCCGTTCGTGATGAAGGTCGACCGCTACACCGTGGCAGCGAGCGGCATTCAGCATTTGGACAAGTCGTACAAATATCATTTGTCCGTCCTGCGATCGCCGCTGCTGGTCCGCTTCGGCCTTAATATCTTCGGTGACAATTTTGACGAGATGAAATACCGTGTCGGGAAGGCGAAATACAAGAATACCCAGGTTCCCGTCTTTACCAAACAGCTCGATACGGTGCAGTATTCCCTGATCAATTCCATCCACAATATCTTCGAGAAGGGCGTGGCGAAGGCCATCCGGGAGAACCAGGAGCAGCAGATTGTCCAGGATCGGATGAGGGCGCTGGATTACTCGATGGAGGCGGAGGTGGATACCCTTACCCGGGCCCAGTTGGATTCGCTCCGGATGATGCAGGACAGCCTGTCGGTGCAGGAACAGGTGGCGGCAAAGATTGATACGCTCCGGGCCCAGGAGCGGGATGCGTCGGAATTCGAGGAGGAGAATGTGGGAAGCCTGCGTCAGGCCGCCCGGGCCGGGAAGAAGGCGGAACGGCAGGTGGAGAAGGCGATCCGCAAGCAGCAGCGGCAGCAGAAGAAGGCCGCTGCCAAGAAGCCGGATGAATAGCTTTGAATATATTGAAGTGCAGGTGTCGTTGTCTCCCTTTTCCGAGTCGCTTGCGGAGATGGTGATGGCGGAAGTGGCGGAATTGCCGTACGAATCGTTCGTGACGGAGCCGCCGCAGCTGAAATGTTATATCCAGAAGGAGTTGTACAATGCCTCGCATCTGAAGGTGGTGCTGAGCGGATTCCCGGAGGTGACGGGCTTTACGGCCGGCCTCGTGCAGGCTCAGAACTGGAATGCCGCGTGGGAATCGGCCTTTGAGCCCATCGTGGTGGATGGCAAGGTGACGGTGAAGGCCTCGTTCAACAAGGATGTCCCCCGGACGCAGTACAACGTCTGGATCGATCCCAAAATGGCTTTCGGAACGGCTTCGCATCCGACGACTTATATGATGATCCAGGCGATGCTCTCGCGGCGGGAATCCATTCGGGGGCGTCGCGTGCTGGATATGGGCTGCGGGACGGCTATTCTCGGCATCCTCGCCGCCAAGATGGGCGCGGCGAAGGTCTATGCAGTCGATATCGACGCCGTGGCCGCTGAATCCGCCTGGGGCAACGCCCGCTGGAACCGCGTCGGCTCCCGGATGGAAATCCGCTGCGGCGACGCTTCGCTGCTGCAGATGGGGAAGTACGACATCATCCTCGCAAACATCAACCGGAATATCCTGCTGCAGGATCTGCCAACCTACGTGCGCTCGCTGCGTCGGGGCGGGACACTGCTTTTGAGCGGCTTCTTCGAGGCCGATGTCCCTCTGCTGCTGGAGGCGGCCACGGGGCTTGATCTTCGCCCCGCCGGTTTATCTTCTGACGCCTCCGTTGCCATCCTCCACCGCGACGGCTGGGCTTGCCTGGCATTTAAAAAATAATTACTATCTTTGCAATCCCATCCGCGGGTGTGTTGGAATTGGTAGACAACCCAGACTTAGGATCTGGTGCCGAAAGGCGTATGGGTTCGAGTCCCTTCACCCGCACAAAGTATTTAAGTGATTGATTGTCAGGTATTTATGGTTCTGTGAATAGTTGGTTTCTAACAGAATTC
>JAFZAI010000151.1 GCA_017557325.1 Bacteroidales bacterium | reverse complement strand
TCCTTATTGAATTTTTCCGCCCAGGAACTCTTGAAATACAGGGCGTTCAGCAGGTAGCAAAGCATATCCGGGGAGGTCTCGTCGAGGATATGGGTGATGAGCCCCTCGGTGTGGTCGGAGCACCACTTGTTGATGATGGCCGCCGAGCCCTGTGTGTCGCTGAAATCAAGATTGGAAACGACAGCATCATAGTATTTTGCAACTGTTTTCTTATACTTGTCCTTTAGGTCGAATCCCTGGTCGACATAGATGGCGTCGGCGATGAGAATCTTGGTCTTTTTGTCGAGGGCGGGGAGTTGCTGGAACATCGCAAGGCAGTAGTCGTTGACGGCGTCCACCTCATCTTTTCCGTACCCCAGAACCGTCGCGATTTCCTCCGCGGTCTGCCCCTCGGTTCCGTCGAGAATCATCCCCAGCAGGAATTGCATCGAGAGAGGAGAGATGATGAAATCCTTGCTCTCCGCGGCGGCGACCTTGTCGAGGAAATTCATCGAAAAAACATTCCCCTCGGTAACAAACTCCTTCTGTGCCGGACTCAGACTCAGCGGTACGCGCGGATTGTTATCCTTCCCGTTATCATCTATGTTGATCGTATTTCCGCACCCCATCACCATCGCGCAGGACGCCATTGCCAGTACCCCAGCGGCTAAAATTCCATACAAGTTTTTCATAGTATCCAGTTTTAAAATGATTTAAAACATACAAATCTAGCAAATTTCGTGCACTTCTACAAGCCGAAGCGCCTGACGCAAAGAGTATAGTTTGAAAACCGTGGCCGCCCGTGGCCTCGTGAACGGGAGGGGCCCGCAAGTCGTAGACTTGTGGGAGGGATGGAGGTGCGAAGCACCGGAAGTTTCTCAAACTATACTCTTGGAGACAGGCGCTTCGTCATTCAGGAATTTTTACTATATTTGTACGATTTATTTGAAATATTATGCTTAGCAGACGTATACTTAGGGTGAAGGCTTTCAAGGTGATGTATTCCTGTGTGGAAGATCCAGGCCTGCCGTTGAAGGAGGCGATTTCGAGGCTGGATGATTCGCTGGAGGCCGTGCGGGATTTGTACGTGTATATGCTGTCCATCATTTTGCCGCTTACGGCGGAGGCCCGGCGCCGGATCGAGGCTGCGCGGGGCAAATTCAACCCGACGGAAGCCGATCTCCATCCCAACCTCCGTTTCGCGGAAAACCGCACCGCGGCCCTTCTCGCCGAGGATCCCGACTTCCAGCGCTTCCTGCAGAAACGCAAACTCGACTGGAGCCAGGACGATGTCCTCCTCCGCAATCTGCTCGATTCGATCCAGACCAAGCCGTATTATCAGGCCTATATGGAGGCTCCCGAGACTTCCCTTCAGGCGGAGGCTAAGTTCTTCAAGCGGATGTTCGAGGAGGAGTTTGAAGACAATGAAGAGCTTTGGAAGATCCTGGAGGACAGGGATATCCGCTGGACGGACGACCTGCCCTATGCCCTCGGGGTCTGCATTCGCGGCATAGAGGCATTCGCCAAGGCGGGTGGCCGCTGGACGGTTCCCGCCCTTTTCGCGGACGAGAATGAGGATGCACGGTTTGTCCGGAAGCTCGTGGAGATTACATACGCGCGCTACGACGAATACTATAAGATGATCTCCGCCGCCGCAGCCGGATGGGATAGCGACCGCCTCTTCGTCACCGACCTCGTCCTTATCGCGATGGGGCTCGCCGAGGCCGAGACCTTCGCGGATATTCCCCTGCGGGTCACCATCAACGAGTACGTCGAGATCTCGAAATACTACAGCACGCCGAAGAGCCGCTCCTTCGTGAACGGCCTTTTGGATGCGCTGACCAAACGCCTTTCGGAAGAGGGGAGAATTCAGAAAAACAATTAATACTCAGATAAAATGAACACTTTACTTTTCGTATTGCTTCAGGATGCCGGCGCAGCGGCCGGTGCCGCAGCAGGTGCCGCGGAAGGCGCTCCCAAGGGAATGCTTGGCGGTGGCTGGTCGATGTGGGTGATGCTCGCCCTGATCTTCGTCGTGATGTATTTCTTTATGATCGCTCCCCAGCGCAAGCAGCAGAAGGAGCTCCAGAAATATCGCAGCGGCCTCAAGAAGGGTGACAAGGTCATCACCATCGGCGGTATCTACGGCGAAATCGTGGAAGTTTCCGAGGATGAGCCCACCGTGCTCGTGAAGGTGGACGGCGACGTCAAGATTCGCTTCGACAAGAACGCCATCCAGAATCCCGGCGCCCCTCAGCAGCGCTAATCCTGGCCTGACCGCACCGTGTCGGTGTTCCGGAAAATAACCCGTGCCCTTCATCTCGGCGGGAGAGACTGGATCTTTTTCGTCCTGGCTCTCCTGTTGTCGTTCGGCATCTGGCTGATCCACAACCTGGGCCTGGAATATTCCGGGCAGATGGTCGTGCCGATCCGCGTGTCCAGCAACATCGACGCCCATTCCCGCGAATCCACCACCCCCGCCACCGTCGTCGCCGTCTGCCACACAACGGGCTACAACTTCATCCGTTCGGCCCTGCGGCGCAACGAGGTTCCCGTGATGATCGACAAGGCCGATCTGCGGCATTCCCGGGGGGATGAATACGTCATTTACGGGAGCACGCTCAACAATTACGTCAAGCCGTTCTTCGGCGACGGGGTCAGCGTAGAGGCCTTCATTTCGGATACGCTCAAATTCATTTTCCCGAAGGAAAACTTCAAGAAAGTGCCCGTGGAGGTGATCCAGGAGCTGACCTTCACCCCGCAGTATATGGCGACGTCCACGCTCAAGCTGGAGCCGGACTCGGTGTACGTCTACGGGGATGATATGCACATTGGCAACGTGACGAAGGTGGCGACCTCGCCGCTCCGGGTGAGCGACATCAAGCGCGATCTGCACGGTGTGCTGAAGATCCGCAAGATCGCGGGAGTCCGTTTCTCGATAGACGAGGTGACGTACAATCTGCCCGTATCCCGGTATATCGAGATCCGGACGTCGCTGCCGGTGACAATGCGTTCGCTGCCCGAAGGGAAATCGGTGCGGATTTATCCCGCAACGGCGGATGTGACCTTCCGCTGTATGTTCCCGATCATTACCGATCCGGTCGGGAAGGTCGGTATCTACGTCGATTACGACGACTTCGTGAATTCCCAGTCCGGTCGCTGCTCGCCGCGCTACGACGCCCTTCCGCAGGGCGTCATCGACTGCACGGTGCTCCCGGAAGTCTTCGAGTGCATAGCCTCGCGATGAAGACGGATGCTGATACGCCGCTTCGGACCGTGGTCGTGACCGGCGGAATCGGCTCCGGAAAATCGATGGTCTGCGCCCTTCTCGCGGAGAAGGGCATTCCCGTTTACGATTCGGACTCCCGGACCAAGGCGCTCTACAACGGCCCCTTGCTGCAGCAAGTCGAAGCGGCCTTCGGGCGGA
>JAFZAI010000016.1 GCA_017557325.1 Bacteroidales bacterium | reverse complement strand
GGGACTCCTACAAGGGAATGAGCTATTACATCAACTTGATCCATACGCTGCAACTCGGCTGTCCTCCGGCAGAAATTTCCGTTGCGGCACCCCTTACTTATGACGGTACCGTCAAGGCCGGCACGCTTATTTACAACGATCTTTTTACCATCTACCCGTATGAGAATCAGCTGTACATCGTGAAGATGACGGGGGAGGAATTGCGCCTGATGCTCGAAGCTAGCTATGACCGGTGGATTCAGTCGCCCTCCGAAGGGCATGTCCTCAAGATCCGGGAGCGGGATGATCCCCGGACCGGCCAGAAAGGCTGGTCGTTCGTGGAGCGGTCGTATAATTTTGATTCGGCCGCCGGGATCAGCTACACCGTTGATGTGACGAAGCCGAAGGGGGAACGGGTCCGGATTAATAGATTCCGGAACAAGTCCGGAATGACAGAAGGTTTCGACTTGGAAAGGGAATATAACGTGGCGATGACTTCGTACCGTGCCAGCGGGGGAGGCGGGCTGCTCCGCGAAGCCGGGATCGATACTGACAAGATCGACGACCGGATTGTGTCGCGCTATCCCGAGATCCGCGAAATTCTCTACGATTATCTGAAAACCCACGGCGGAATCGACCCTGCCGTTACCGGAGATCCGGCCGTGATCGGCTCGTGGCGCTTTGTGCCCGAGCAGGTTGCCGGGCCCGCCATCGAGCGGGATTTATCGCTGCTGTTCAGCCGTTAAAGGGTCCTTACCTCTTCCACGCCTTCAATGGCGGAAATACCGGAAAGCGTTTCATCCAGTTCGCCGGCCGAATGGACGGCAAAGCCAATTTTGCAGGAGACGATATCATCCTTTGTCTCCGTGCACAGGGAGGTCATCGACAGGTGATGCACTTCGACAATGCAGTCGATGATGTCGCGCAGAAGATGATACCGGTCGACGCCGAGAATGTCAATAGAGACGGGATAAAGGGTGTTCGGATCGGCCTTGAAATCATCGATGGCGACAATGGTGTTGCCGCGCTCGGAGGCGATGCGGATGGCGTCCGGACAGTTGCGGCTGTGAAGGGTGATATGCCCCGCCGAATCCTTGAATCCGATGATCTCGCTGCCCGGCATCGGATGGCATTGCGGACAAAGGGTGTATTTGGGCTTGGGTAGCCTCTTGAGGTAGTTGCGGATGTGTTTCTTGGCCTTGTAGGAGACCGTCGCGTTAAGCCAGTCGGGATGCGGATGGACGTCGGGATCGGTACCGATCTCCACGCAATCGCCCCGCTTAAGAACGGTTTTGACCGAGGCGAGCTGGCCATTGATGCGAGCATAGCGCGCGTGGTCGCCGATTTCGGTATGCACGTTATAGGCAAAATCCAGGGCCGTGGCCCCCTTGGGGAGAGTGATCGGCTTGCTCTTGGGCGTATAGATGACGACATCCTCGTTATAAAGGGAGGCGCGGATGCCCGGCATCAGGGATTCCGGATCCTCGGCCAGGTCGCCCAGCACTTCGGTAAAGCGGTGCAACCACTGCTCCTGATTCTCGACGATACAGCCGAAATAGGACTGCTCGCGCATATTCTCCGAACTGAGATGGAACTCCTCGATGCCGCCGTAAGGATTGAGCAGGCGCACGTGTACGGACCGGTATCCGTTGGCCTTTGGCTGCGCCATATAATTGACGAAACTGCCGGTCTGCTCCCGGTAATGGGCGGCAAGGGTACTATAAATCTTGAGGACGATGTCGGCTTCGCTCATCTGGAGGCCGGTGTCGCGATTGACCTCCTCCGGTGAGAAGACGGCGCGGATGTAATGCTTGAAGGGAACGTGATAGAAATCACAGCCCAGTTCCTTCATTTCGCGGTACACGCTAAACGGTTTCCGATAGCGAATATCCCAGCGGACGGACCCGCCCAGCACCGCGGCGACGGTCTTCTCTGCATCCGCCTTAAAAGCCGTGACGGCATCTTCCGTACGGGCATTGTCTTCCTCCAGGGTCTTGGAAATGAGGGCGTACTCGGTGGGATTGAGGAAGCGGAAGGCGAGATTTTCCAGTTCGGATTTGATCTTGTACAGGCCGAGGCGGCCGGCGAGAGGGGCGAAGAAGAACTGCGTCTCGGAAGCAATCTTCCACTGCTTTTGCGGCCGCATCGATTCGAGGGTCCGCATATTGTGCAGGCGGTCGGAGAGCTTGAGGATGAGGACACGGATATCGCCCTTGACAGATTCGAGAATATGCTGGAAGTTGTCGACCTGGGCCTTGTTAGGCTTGGTAACTGCCCCGACGAGGAAGGCAACGTCCGGTCCGAAGCGTTCCCCGATCTCCTCGATCGTGTGATCTGTATCCTCCACAACATCATGCAGGAGGGCAGAGGCGATGACGGCTACATCCCGCTGACGCATCTCCCGTGCCACGATGAGCGCCACGGCCAACGGATGCAGAATATACGGCTGCCCGCTCTTGCGAGTCTGCCCCTGATGGGCCTCCCGCGCCAACTGGTACGCATCCTCCACCAGCGCCCGCTGCTCAGCACCGAAATCCTTCGGTAAAGCCTGCATCAACTCATCGTGCGCAGCAGCAATCTTCTCACTATAATCTGTCATTGTAATAAAACCTTATCTTGGATAACTGAAAATGACTGGTAAGACGTAGGTGTAACGGACCGGAACGCCGTCGGCCTTAGCGGGCTTCCATTTCGGCGATTTGCGAATGACGCGGACGGCTTCTTCGTTCAGGAGCGGGTGAATGCCCTTGACGACCTCCACTTCCTGGACGTGCCCGTCGCGGCCGACGACGAATTTGACCTTGACGGTGCCCTCGATGCCACCGGCCTCCTTGGGATAAACCAGATGTTCGGTAACCCATTTGGAGAAGGCCAGCTTGTCCTTCCCCTTAAAAGTGGGCTCGGTGATGACCTTGGCTTTGCTGTAGCCCGCATTGGCGTGGTCGGGACCGTCAGATTTGGCGACCAGCACGGCGTGCTGCATCTCCACGACCTTGCCGTCATAGACCGAACGGCGGCCGACGAGGGTCAGCGTGTCACCCTGGCGAACATCCAGATCTGGGAATTTCAACCCCTGGCCACTGCCGTCCCGGACGCCGTAGATCAGCACTTCTCCGGTGCCGTCGGTGAGGTACAGGTTGCCATTATCTTTGTTGCGGATCCGGTCAACGACGCCGTGAAGCTGGCACAGCGTAGTGTCTTTGTTGGACATCTTGAGGAAGGCACGGACCGTTTTGGGCGTCTGGGCGAAAGCTCCGCAGGCGCAGCCAAGCGTCACGAGAAGGAGGAGGATTCTTTTCATTTTTCGTTCATTTCCATTTCCTGCTTGTGGTCACCGCCGAAGTTGACGGCGATTTCACCCCGCTTGTTCTTGCCGAATTCGTATTTGTTGCCAGGAAGAATAGCGTTCAGGATAATTCCAGCGAGGGCGGCAACGGCCAGGCCGCTGAGAGAGGTGAAGCCGATGGAGACGGCATCTCCCGCCCCGTACTTGATGCCGATGGCGAGGACGAGGATGACCGCCGCGATGATCATATTGCGGGATTCGGTGAAATCGACCTTGTTTTCAACGATGTTGCGGACACCCACGGCACTGATCATACCGTACAGCACCAGACTTACGCCACCGATCGTGGCGGCGGGCATCACGGCAATCACGGCCGCGAACTTCGGGCAGAACGACAGCAGGATGGCGAAATAGGCGGCAATTCGGATCACTGACGGATCATATACCCGCGTAATGTTCAAAACGCCCGTATTCTCTCCGTAAGTCGTATTGGCGGGGGCGCCGAACAGCGAGGCGATGCTGGTCGCGAGACCGTCGCCGAGGAGGGTCTTGTTCAGGCCCGGATTCTCCAGGTAATTCACGCCCGTCGTGGAAGAGATTGCGCAGATATCGCCGATGTGCTCGACCATCGTGGCCAGGGAAATCGGCAGAATGGCGATGACGGCAGCGAGAATGAGCCCCCAGTCCGGATTCTTGAAGACTGCGAAGGCCGTATTCTCCATCTTGACAGGCAGTCCGATCCAGGCGGCGTCCTTGACGGCCGTCCAGTCGACCATTCCGAAGCAGGCGGCCACCGCGTACGATCCCAGGACACCCAGCAGGATC